>DAOTZS010000140.1:0-6000 GCA_034434335.1 Anaerolineae bacterium | reverse complement strand
TTGGGTGTGGCGGCCAGCGCGGCGTTGGGCTGGCGCAGGGAGTTGACCATTGGGCCGGGCGAGACGGTTGAGATCAAGGCCGGAAGCGGATGGGTGTTGCGCAACGATGGGTTCGACATTGTCCGCTATCCCGATGGGAACATCGCAGCCTATCGGGCCGCTGTGGCCGTAGGCCTTGCCGGCCAGGGGCTGACGCAGAAAGTGCTGGAGGTTAACAGGCCCCTGGCTTTCAAGGGTGTGCAACTGATCTTGAGCGGCTATGCGGAAGACTCCGCGGGGTACCATATTACCCTGCTGGCGGTGCGTGACCCTGGCTATGGAGTGGTGATTGCAGCGGGGTTACTGCTGTTCCTGGGGATGAGCCTCACCTTCTATCTGCCCCATTCCTGCGTGCAGGCGCGCATCGAGCCGGATGGGGTGGTGCGCCTGGCCGGGCGGGCCGACAGGCGGGCCTATGGGTTCGGCCGTGAGTTCACGGCGCTGGTGGAAGAGCTCAGCCGAACAGCACCGGCGGGGGTGCGTCGTTTGCCAGCGGGCCAGGAGGAAGAGGACGATGACCACGCGCTTTGAGCTTTCGGCCGGCGGGGTGGTGTGCCGGCGCAATGCGGCCGGCCAGCTCGAGGTCGCGCTTATCGCCACCCAGGGGGGTGAGCGCTGGGCGCTGCCCAAGGGCCTGGTGGAGCGAGGAGAGCCGCTGGCCGAGGCGGCTTTGCGCGAGGTGCGGGAGGAGACCGGGCTGGAAGCCACCATCGTCGAGCGCCTGGAGCCTATCGAGTACTGGTATTGGTGGGAGGAAGGGGGCAAGAAGACCCGGCGCCACAAGAAGGTGTACTTCTTCGTGATGACCTGCCAGGGCGGCGATGTCAGCAGGCACGACTTTGAGGTCGAGGACGTGCGCTGGTTCCCGCTGGACGAGGCCATCGAGCGGGCCAGCTATGCCAGCGAACGAGCGATCCTGGAACAGCTCAAGGCTCGAGGAGGTCCACCGTGCTGATCCGGTTGGCATATGCTCTGCTGTGGGTGGCAGCGCTGGCCTACGTCGTCCAGGGCAGGGTCGGCGGAGGAAGTCTGGGCCGGGCGGCGACAGGTATGGCCGGCATAGCCTGGGCTGTGCTGACGGGAGGGCTGATCGAGCGTGGGCTGGCGGCGGGTCACTGGCCGCTGACCAACCGCTACGAAGTTGCCTTGTGGTGGGGTTGGGCCACCGTGGCCCTCTATTTGCTACTGGAGGCCAGTTGGCGCGAGCGGCGAGCGGGGCCTTTCGTGTTGGCAGCCGCGCTGCTGGTGGTCAGCTACGCCTTTACCCGCCCTGCCACCGAGCGTTCGCTGGTGCCGCTCCTGCCGGCGTTGCGCTCCGTCTGGTTGCAGGTGCACGTGCTGAGCAGCGTGATCGGGTACGGGGCCTTCGGCGCGGCGGCCGGGCTGGGGTTCATGCGGCTGGTGGGACAGGCGGCTTCCGCGGGTGAGCTCGAGCGGGCCATAGCGCGTGTGGTGGGGTGGGGATTCCCCTGGCTGACGTTGGGCATCCTCAGCGGTGCGATCTGGGCGCAAGATGCCTGGGGGCGCTACTGGGGCTGGGACCCCAAGGAAACCTGGGCCCTGGTCACCTGGCTGTGGTATCTGTTGATCTTGCATGTGGACCGTCTGCCGGGGTGGGGAGGCCGGCGGCTGGCCTGGCTGACTCTGTTTGGCTTCGGGATAGTCTTCTTCACCTTTGCCGGCGTTCCCTGGCTGGTGCGCACCGTGCGCCTGGAGAGCCTGCATGGGTTTTGAGAGGGTTATTCAGCCCTCACCCCTGCCCCACAGTTCCCGTTGACCCCCGGCGACGGGGGCTCAAGGGGGTGGGGGCACCAGGTGAGAGGTGGGGCCAGAGTTGCACTCAAACCTTCCTGGCTGAATTAGTACCGCGTTAGGCTGGATTCTACACTTTGCGGATTGACCCCCCATCCCCGGCCCGTGCTTGCCTCCCGCACAGCGGGACGCCCCCTATCAGGGGAGATCGGTACTAAGGGATTTCCCCTGCTCTCCCCTGGGAGGGGAGAGCAGGGGAAAGGGGATGAGAGGGGACACGCACTGGCTGAAAATTGCCAAAATCTGACTTAACGCGGCATTAGTTACCCGCGATTTAACAACTCGGCTGGCTTATGGCAGTATTGGGTAACCGTTCAGGCCGGTTGAAATCGCCCCTCCTGGGCACTTCGTGCCGGGTGTCGGCGGAGGCCGACACCCTTCATGTATGCATCATGAGAGAGGTCGGCGAAGGCCGGCCACTGGCCGCAAGCCCTAAAAGGGTGACTTCCAGTCACCGCTGAATAGTTACAGTATTGGTCAGGTAGACCCCCCAAGGAGGAGAAAGATGACCCTGGAGGAGCCGGTTGTTGAGCTGCCCGAAGACCGGATGCTCCCGTGGCTGCTGTGGGTGTCCCTCGCTGCGATCGTGCTGGCATTGCTGTCCTACCTGGACATCGCCGTGCCATGGCCTCTGGCTTACGCTGTAGTCTCAGCCGTGATCTTGGTCCTGGCCCTCAACGCGCCGCGGCGGTTCAGGCTTGCGGCCACGTTTCTGGTGATCACTGTGCTCAGCGCCTGGTGGCTGAGCGCGCTGCTCGAACTTGCCTTTGAGCACGTGCCCCTCTTGCGGTCGTCTCGGCTGATCCAGCAGCAGGGGACGCAGGTCGCCAGCCTCTTGGCTGCGGTGCTGAGCATCGTGCTGGTGGGCGGGGTGCTGGTGGCGGGGCTTTTCTTCGCCAGCGAGTTTCTGCTGGCCTGGCGCGGTATTTTTGGCCTCTCGCGCTGGGAAGCCCTCCAGTTGCTGGCCAGCCTGGGATTTGGGCTCCAATACCCTTATATGGTGATCGAGAACGGCCAGCAGAAGATCACGCGGCCCAAGGGACTGATAAACAAGATCGGTGGGCCGGGCCTGGTCGTCATCCAGCCGGGCCAGGCGGTAGTGTTCGAGCGCGCCGGCAAGGTAACCCAGATCGTCGGCCCGGGCCACACCTATACCCAAATGTTCGAGTTCCCCAAGAAGATTGTCCTCTTGCAGCCGCGCTGGCTGACCTTCGCCGCCGATGATGTGCTGACCCGCGATGGCGTTCCCATGAAGGTGCGCGGGGGGCTCAGCGCTCGCATCGAGCCGGCCGAGGTTACCGCCAGGCGCATCGCAGATGCCGGCGGCCCTGACCGCTATCGCTGGGCCTCCGCTTTCCGAGAGGTGATCGGCAACGAGCTGGCCGTCTATCAGGACAGCGTCTTCAGGGCCGCCTATCTGCCGGCAGGGCCCGACTGGGAGACGACGGTGGCCGGCGCGGCGGAGTCGCTGGTGCGAGACGCGGTCGGCCGGCGACGCCTGGAGGACATCTATGGGTCGCCCGAGCGAGGGCTCCCGGACAACACCGGCCGGGTGATAGAGGACATCGAACGAGAGGCTCTGGAGGGGCTGCAACGCTTTGCCCCCGAGTGGGGCATTGAGGTCAGCGGTGTGGAGATCGCCTGCCTGGAACCGCCCCAGGGGGTTCAGGAGCGGGTGCTGAGCCGGTGGCGCATCGCTGCCGAACGGCAGGCTATCGAGCACCTGGGCGAAGCCGAAGCGCAGACGGTGAGGGCAGTGGAGAGTGCCCGGCTGGGGGCCTTCCAGGCGCTGGTGGAGGAACTGGTGGCTGCCGCGGCGGCCGCCGGTCAGAGTTTGAGCTCCGAGCAGGCGCAACGCTTTCTCAATGCTCTGCAGAGCCTGGCCGGCCAGATGACGCGCGATACCACCACGGCCTTGCGCTATATCGAGGCCCTGGAAAAGCTATCTCAGCATCCGGGAGCGCGGGTCGTCATTGGCCCGCCCGGACAGACACTGTATGTCGAGGAGGGCGAGAAATAAAAGGGTGCGGCCAGAGGGATTGCCCGGCGTCAGCTCTCCGCGGGCGCCGCAGGGTCGCCGCCCTGGCCACGGCGTTGGGAGCGAGGCTGATAGCTCAGGCCAAACGCGGCCGCCATGGCCTGGATCGCCGCCTCGTACCCTTTACGGTAGAGGCGCATTTCAGGGGTGTCGATATACTGGGCCACGTCCCAGTTCGCCGCGTCAATGGCCGTGAGGGTGTCGAGGATGTCGTTGCGAAACCATACGCCAATGCCCTGGTTACGCCGTTCAAGGCGGCCGGCCAGTGGCCCGGCCGCAGTCAGTGTCTGTTTCATACCCTAAGAACCTCCTTTGAGCTTGTCGCTGCCGCCGATCTCTCGTGGTCAGCACCCTGTGTTCCAGGTCAATTCTACATTCACCCGGTTGGCGATCCAATAGGACTGTGGTCCCTATTCTTGTCGAAACTTCTGATTCCGAACCTCTGTTACGAAGCTGTGTTCCGAACATATGTTCGCAACGCAATCCTACCTCAACAGCCTGGACCTGTCAAATGCGCAGCGTCCGCAAGAAACGTGCCACTTCTTCCGCCAGCCATAACCCGCCTGGGCCGTGCGTGGCGTTGGAGTCGACCCTCATCGCCCACGGCCTGCCGTATCCGCACAACCTGGAGGTTGCCTTGCGCCTTGAGGAGATTGTGCGGGCCGAAGGTGCCGTCCCGCTGACGATAGGCATCATCGCCGGGGAGATCATCGTCGGGTTGAATCAGCAGCAGATCGAATATCTGGCGACCTCGCCGGCCGTGCGCAAGGTGAGCCAGCGCGATCTGGCCATCGTTGTTGCGCGCCGGCTGGACGGCGCCACCACCGTGGCGACCACGGCCTGGGCCGCGCACCGGGCCGGGGTGGAAGTGTTCGCAACCGGTGGGATTGGTGGGGTGCACCGCGTCGCCTCCCTGCCCACCCCGGACGGTCCCCGGTCGGCGGGGGTCCTGGCGGCCGACATCTCCGCCGACCTGCCTGCGCTTGCTCAGACGCCCATTATCGTCGTCTGCTCGGGTGCCAAGGCCATCCTCGACCTGCCGGCCACGGTCGAGTGGCTTGAAACGCATGGGGTGCCGGTGATCGGTTACGGCACCGACGAGTTCCCGGCCTTTTACAGCCGGTCGAGCCGGCTGCCGGTAGACGCCCGGGCCGACACGCCGGAGGAGGTGGCCTCCCTGTTCCGGGTGCACAGGGAGTTGGGGCTGCCGGCCGGGATGCTGGTCACGGTGCCCGTGCCCGCTGCGTTCGAGCTTCCTGCTCCCCAGATGGAGGCGGCCATCGCGCAGGCACTGGAAGAGGCTAATGAGAAGGGGATCAGGGGCAAAGCCCTGACCCCCTTCTTGCTGGCTCGCATCAGTGAGCTGACCGGGGAGGCCAGTCTGCGGGCCAATCTGGCGCTGCTGGAGAACAACGCCCAGGTGGCCGCTCGCATCGCGGTGGCCCTGGCCGGGAAGAGGGCCGAAAGGTGACCGGCAACCCAACCCGAAACCGGCCTGGACCACCACCCGCACTGCCAGGGGCAACACATTGAGGCTTGCCCTGAACGGGAGCGAAGGGTCCACGCTCCGGGCAAAGTACTGCTCGCCGATCCGATCGCTGTGCTCGCGGGCTACAAAGGCGGATCTTGCCTGGCCACAGGCGCACCGGCAGTGGGGCAATCCGTACAACGCCCAGGTCCCGTTCCTCCGCAAAATGCCGCAGTAACACGTACAGATGTATTTGGCAGCAAGGATGAAACCTGAAAATGACCTGTCTACCCACAAGACCGGTTCTAACCCTATCACAGAGAGAAACCAAAACGCGCGCCTGGACAGGCAGACCTCAGCATGGCCCTTCTCGCTTGATGTCAGCAATAATGCGGCGCAAGGTATCGTCCAGGGTATAGCGGGGCCGATAGCCGATCAGCGTCGCGGCCCGGCTCAGGTCCGGCACCCGCCGGCGCATGTCCTCAAAACCAGGCTCATACGCCTCATCATATGGCACAAACACAATCTGCGAACGGCTCCCCGTCAACGCAATCACCCGCCGCGCCAGCTCCAGGATCGTCACCTCCTCCGTGCTCCCCAGGTTGAACACCTCCCCCACCGCCCCAGGATGCTCCGCCAACCG
>DAOTZS010000139.1:0-13128 GCA_034434335.1 Anaerolineae bacterium | reverse complement strand
CAGCGCTTTGCGTCTATGGATGCACGCGGCTGCCGCTGAGGTCTATCCCCTGGCCAGCCTGTTTATCGTATTAGGCCTCTGGTTGTTGTTGCGATGGGGCACGGGTAAGACGCCGTTGTGGGTTGTGACTTTAGCACTGGGCTTCGGCCTGACACACCATATCAGCATGCGGCTGCTGGGACCAGCGGTCCTTGCCTACATGCTGGCAGTAGAGCCCAGGCTGCCGCTGCGACCTCGGCTCTGGGTGCCGGCGCTGGTTTGTCTGCTATTGCCCTTGGGGTTGTATGCCTACGTGCCATTGCGGGCAGCTTACTTCGAGAGCCTGCCGGAGCTGTCCGGCACGGTGCTGGGGGTCAGGAAGACCATTGCGGCAGGCTTCATTTCACCGCATTACTACGCCCACGGGCCACTCGGCCTGATCCTGGCCCTCGATTATTCGCAGACCTTCTTCAGCAGCCGCAACCTGGGGCTGGACCTCTTCGGCCAGTACGTTGCCATTGCGCGCGAGCAGTTCCCGCTGCTTGTCGTGCCGGTAGCGTTTGTGGGCATTGGCGTGCTATTTCGCCGCCGGGCCCGCGCCAACCTGCTCTTTCTGCTGACTTATTTTGTGGTCATGGCCGCGGCCTTGAAGTTCCTGGCTGACGTCGGCGAGGATGGGGACCATTTCGCGCCCACCTATTGGCTGACGGCTGTGTGGTTTGCCCTGGGCGCGGACGCTATCCTGGGCTGGGCACGCAGCCGGCCTTGGGGCAAGACCTGGCTATGGCCATGCCTGGCTGTGGCCATCCTGGCGCTGCCTCTCCTCAACATCATTAACCACTTTCCCCAGATGCTCGCCCGGCGGCAGGAGAACGTAGGGCGTGGGATCCTGGAGCAGCCTTTGCCCGAGGGTGCTGTGCTGGCAGGCGAGTGGAGCCTGATCACCCCGTTGCGCTACCGCCAGCGTGTGGAGGGGGTCCGCCCTGATCTGTGGATTTTCCACGCCGACGCGAGTGGCATTCGTCTGCTGATGCAACGAGCCATGGTTGCAGGGACACCCTTCTACGCCATCCGTTCCACGCCGGCCGGCCCGCGGCTGTTGCCCCTTCCCCTGCGCGACGAGCGCGCCATCACGCACCCCGCTGACCTGCGCCTGGGGCAGGCCGTGCGCTGGCGCGGCTACGACCTGGAGCCAACCAGCCCGCGTCCGGGCGACGTGTTGCGCATTACGCTGTACTGGCAGGTCGAAGCGCCGGTGGATCGTGACTGGACCACCTTTATCCACGTGCTGGCTGAAGATGATAGCCGGGTGGCCCAGGTGGACCGCGTGCCAGTAGGCGACTTCTACCGGCCGACGGAATGGCAGCCCGGGTTGCTTTTGGCCGACCAGTACGAAATCCCCCTGCCGGATAAACTCCCGCCCGGCCGCTATCGGTTGATTTTTGGCTGGTACGCTGGCCCGGAGCGCCTGTCCTGGGCCGACGGCCGCGATTCGCAACCCCTGGCAGAGATCACGGTAGCTGATTAGTGCCATACTTGCATGAGCGCATCCCGTATGGTACCATCGGCGCATGATCAGCCTGATCTTCAACCGCTCCAGCCAACCTGAAGTGCTGCGCCGGTGGGCAGTCCTGGGCCTCCTGGCCGTGCTGGCTGTGATCCTGAGCTGGCCGTTAGTTGCCCACTTCAGCAGCCGCCTCCCCGGCACAGCCACCTGGGCCTTCGACGAATCAACGTTTGCCTGGAATATCTGGTATTTCAAGCACGCGCTTCTCGACCTCCACACCAGCCCGCTCCATACCGAACTGATCTGGTATCCGCTGGGTATTGATCTGATCCTCTACACCTATAACTTCTTCAACGCGCTGATCGCCCTGCCACTGCAGGTGGCGTTCAACCTGCCGTTTGCCAGCAACGCTACCCTGCTCCTGGCAACGATATTGAGCGGCTTCGGGGCATATCTGCTGGCTTACTATGTGCTGCGAACGGCTTATACTCCCTCTCGCAACGCGTTGCCTGCCCCATCTGATCCACAGTCCCCTTCGGCCGATATAGTGCTACACCTGGCGGCCCTGGTGGCCGGCATTGCCTATGCTTTTGCCTCGAACCGCAGCGTCTACGCCGCCCTTGGCCACTACGACATGGTCACCACCCAGTGGCTGCCGTTTTACACCCTGTACCTGCTGAAAATGCTGCGTGAGCCGCGTTGGAAGAACCCGGTGATGGCTGGCCTGTTCTTCGCCCTGGCTGCCCTGGCCGAGATGATCTTTGCGTCGTTCCTGGTATTGCTGACGCTGATCGTGCTGGCTACCCTGTGGCGGGCGCTGCAGCAGCGTTGGGCAGCCCTGGGCAGGCTGGCGCTGGCGGGCCTGGTAGCGTTGGTGGCCTGGTCTCCAGCCCTGGTCCCCATTGCGCGCGAATTCATCCTCGGCGATTACGCGTTAGAGGGGTGGGGCGAGAGCGTCAAGCTCAGCGCGGATCTGGTTGGGTTGGTCACGCCCACGGCCCTGAACCCCCTGGCGCGCGCGCTGGGGTTAGCCTGCCCGCCAGGTAGTACAGGAGGCGATTGCTGGGTGGCCGCCTTGCGAGCTGTGGAGACAGGGGAGGGGCCCTTCAGCGACATCAACACCGTCTTTCTGGGTTGGGCCACGTTGGGGCTGGCGTTGTTGGGCGCATGGACAGGCCGGCGAAGGCTGCGGGCATGGAGCTGGAGCGCGCTCGTCTTTGGCATACTGTGCCTGGGGCCACTCCTGCAGATCAACGGCCGTTATCGCTTCAGCCTGGACAATCTGCTGCCGGAAGGCATTACCTTTCCCTTGCCTTTCGCGCTGTTGCACTTCATCCCCTTTGTCAACGCCAACCGCGCCCCCAACCGCAACA
This sequence comes from Anaerolineae bacterium, assembly GCA_034434335.1. Lineage (GTDB taxonomy): Bacteria > Chloroflexota > Anaerolineae > CG2-30-64-16 > CG2-30-64-16 > DAOTZS01. The sequence continues at coordinate 10,269 of DAOTZS010000139.1, read as the reverse complement.
GCGTGATCCTGATGCTGGCGCTGGCTGTGCTGGCGGGATATGGCGCGTGCTGGCTGCTGAGCAAAGTGGCAGGGGAGCAGAAGGAGAGCGGTAGATCTACAGTGCCCTACATCCCCGCTTACCCTGGCCTCGTCTGCCTTTCCACCCTCGTACTCGTAGTTCTCATCATCCTGGAGCACCTGGCCATACCCCTGCCCACCACCGATGCCCGCGTGCCCTATATCTACCGCCAGATCGCGGCCGAGCCGGGCGAGTTCGCCGTCATGCAGTTGCCGCTGGGGTGGCGCAACAGCTTCGGCGTGCTGGGCAGCGAGCAGACGCAACTCCAGTACTTTCAGACCGTACACGGCAAGCCAATGTTAGGCGGCAACATCAGCCGCGCACCGGCCTTCAAAATGGAGTACTTTCGCCGCATCCCCCTCTTCCGCGCGCTGACCGAGCTGGAGATGTATCGCGAGGTCCCGCCTGAAGTGGATGCCGCGGCGCGGGCCCAGGCTGCCGCGCTGATGGCCCTCTACAACGTGCGCTACCTGATCACAACTCCACCCATCCCAGGCCGCTACCCCTATCAGGACACCTGGCAGCGGACCGAACAGTACGCGCTCGAGGTGCTGCCGCTGGAAAAACCGGCCTTTTGGGAGCAGGATGGTTATCGCGCTTACCGCGTGATTCAGCCAACCCTGTCACTTCCCTTCCGGCTTGACCTGGGCACGGCCGGCATTGAGCCATACCTGGGCCAGGGGTGGGACGCCAACCCGGCCGAGCAGCCCTATGGTGCCACGGCCGACTGGGCCGTGGCACGCGTCGCAGAGCTCTACCTGCCGCTGTCTGCCCCTGCTGATCTCAAACTGCGGCTGGCGATCGCGCCCCTCTCGTATGAGGGCGCTCCCGTGCAGACCGTGTCCGTCAGCTTCAACGGTGTGCCCGTCCTGGAGGTCCAACCCCTGAGCCCTGGCTGGCAAACCCTGACCGCGTCTGTGCCGGCCACAGCAACCCGCCAGGGCCCCAATCGGGTGCGTCTGGAGTTCGCCTGGACGGCCAGCCCCCGCCGGGTCTTCCCCGACCCGGCCAGCCGGGCTGTGATCGGGGCTACGGGCGTCGTCAGCCCGGTGAACGTGGATGTTCACAGCTTCAGCGAGGCGTATATCAGCACGTTTGCCTCCGACGGGAGCGAAACGAAGGCTTCGGTTGGCCGCCGCGGCTACAATGTGGCCGTGCTCGAGCCCCACAGCGGCCGGCTACTCGACTCCCGCGGCTTTGACACCGCGGCCAACTCATATGAGGCAGATGCCATGGCCGCGTACCTGGCCGGCCTCCCAGCCGGTCGGATCGTGATCCTGGCGACCAAGGAGGATGCCACCGCTCACCTGACCCCGGCTGCCATCGCGGCCTTGCGCGGGCTGGGCTCCCGCGTCAACTCCCCATCGGAGCTGGCCGGCCAGGCTCACGCCCTCGTGGGGGTAAAGGGGGCGAACCCGGGCACCGCGGCCGAGGCCATCGGTCCTGACGACGTCTTCCTGCGTGTGGCCGGCGACTTCCGTACCCTGGCTGCGGCTGTAGATTGGGTGGAGATCGGGCCATGAGGATGCCGCGCCTGGAAATAGCTCACTTCCCCGGCCCTGCCAGAGTGCCTCCAGCGCGCCTGCCGGCCAGACAGGGCCTGCGGCCCTACGACTACGGCCTGGCAGTGCTGGCGGGCCTCCTGGCCCTGGCCTTTTATCTGCGCACCCTGGCGCCGGGTTTGTTAGGCGGTGACAGCGGGGAGTTCCAGTTTGCAGCCTGGCTGGCCGGGTTCGTGCACCCGACCGGCTATCCCCTCTACTTGCTGCTGGGGCATATCTGGACCCATCTACTACCCTGGCACGACCCCGCCTGGCGGATGAACTCCTTCTCGGCGCTGTGGGGTGGGATCGCGGTGGCCTTGACCTACCTGCTGGAGTTGCGCTTGCTGAAGTTGACCTGCGGGCAGGAGGAGGGATGGGGGCTGAGCCAGCGGCTGGTGGCCTTCCTGATCGCGCTGACCCTGGCCGTCACTCCTACCTTTTGGTCCCAGGCCGTGGTTGCCGAAGTCTACACCATGCATGCGACCTTCGTGGCCGCGGTGCTGCTGGGGCTGGTCGCCTGGGAGATGCAGCCCGTGGGAAGGGAGAGCTATACCCCTCTCTACTGGGCGGCTGCCTGCCTGGGGCTGGGGCTGGCCCATCATCGCAGCATGCTTCTCCTGGCTTTGCCCGTCATGCTCTATCTATGGCGGGGTCGGCGCTGGGGCGAGGCATGGCGAACCCGGCTAGGAGGACTTCTGCGCGGGATAGGGTTGCTGTTGCTGCCGCAACTGTTCTATCTCTATATCCCACTGCGCGCACCCCGCGTACCCTATGCCCAGATCGCCCTTGGGCCAGGGCAGACCCTTCAGCTCTATCAGCCCACCTTGGGAGGTTTTGTCGCTTACATTATGGGGCAAGTTTTCACCTCCGCGCTTGGTTCACCGGTAGATGCCGCGTCCCGGTTATGGCCCAGCCTTTCCCTGTGGGTGCAAGAGGTATCATGGGCAGGCGTGTTGTTGGGGCTGATAGGCCTGCTTTGGCTGTGGGGGCGTAATCGCGGCCTGGTGACCCTTACAGGGCTGAGCTTCTTGTTCGTGGTTGTTTTCAACCTGTTCTACGGCATCGGCGACATCCGCGTCTTCTATATCCCGGCCTATCTGATTTGGGTGCTGTGGATGGGGCTGGGCCTTGTGGCGCTGGGACAGGCTCTGGCGATAGTGAGGCGCTGGCGCATTTGGGGCCAGGTTGCGTTGCCCGTCTGCGCATTGGCCTTACCGGTTTGGCTGTTGCTCAGCGGTTATGGGCGAGCCGATCAGAGCCAGAACCAGTTTGCCCGGACGACCTGGCAAACGATCCTGGCCCAACCGATCCCTCAGGCTGCTATTCTGATCAGCAACGACCGGGATGAGATGATGCCCCTGTGGTATCTTCAGTACGTTGAAGGGATCAGACCAGACCTGGTTGGCCTGTTTCCTCTCATTCAGCCGACGGCCGACTGGGCCAATGTGGGCCGCACCATTGATACCGCCCGGCGCACTGGAAGACCCGTCTTGCTGATCAAGCCCATGCCTGGCCTGGAGATCAAGTTCCGCCTGGAGGAGCAGGGGACATTGCAGCGTGTGCTCGGTCCGGCGGTGGAGAGACAGCCGCAGAAGCCCAGGGTGGTCAACTTCGCTGACGAGATCCGCCTGACAGGGTATGATTTGGAACCAAACATGGTGCAGGATGGAGGCCAGGTAACGATCGCGCTATACTGGCAACCACTGCGCCATCTGACAGAGGAATACACTACCTTCGTCCACCTGGTCAACGCTGAAGGCCGTGTTGTGGGCCAGAGCGATCACCGCCCTGGAGGTATTTTCTATCCCACCAGCCTGTGGCAGCCCGGGGAGCTGCTCCTGGATATACATCGGCTTTCCCTGGCACAGGATCTGGGCCGTGCGCCCTTCAGCATCGAGGTTGGGCTTTACAAGTTGGCGCCCGGGTTGCCACATCTGGGCCAGCCGACAAAGGTGGGCCTGGTGGCCCGGTTCCGCCCTGCCGATAGCCTCCCCGAAGACCCGGCCAATCGCCTGGGACTGCGCTTCGATGAGCAGATCGCTCTGCGTGGGCTGACGACCAATGTCCATGACAGCCTGCTGAGCGTGCGCTTCTGTTGGCAGGCACTGCGCTGGCCCAAGAGTGACTATGCTGTATTTGTCCATCTGACGGATCAGCATGGGATGATGGTCGCGCAATATGACGGGCAGCCGTTGGGCGGGACGATGCCCACCAGCACCTGGCCGGCCGGTTATGTGCTGGTAGACGAGGTCGTGATCCCTCTGCCGGCCGATCTCCCTCGGGGGACGTATCAGATCTCAGGGGGACTCTATGATCCGGTAACGCTGGGCCGGCTTTCCATCACCGACGAGGATGGCCACCCGCTGGGCAGCAGTCTTCAGTTGGGGCAACTGACGTGGCCGCCAGCGCGGTAGTTGTGGGCCAGCTTTGGCCGGAATGGGAGCCTATGGTATACTCCCGCGCCAGTGCCCCTTCCTGGCCTTTCCTCAGGATGTTCCGAATTGCAGAGGAAGAACTCTCCACAGGCAAGCGGGGTAGGGAAGGGGGGCTTGCTTTACCCGACACCGCGCCAGGAAGTGCGGTGCCGGCACCTAATGATCTACCATGGAGGTTACGGGTGTGAAATACATCGTCTGTGCCAAGCTGACTCCCGATACTGAAGAGTTGAACGAGATCCGGCCTGAAGCTGTCGGTTCAGGCGACCTGGGGGTAACGATGGTCCTGAATCCCTGGGACGAGTTTGCTGTGGAGGAAGCCCTCCGGCTCCAGGAGCGTTTTGGAGGCGAGACTACAGTGATCACCCTTGGGGAAAAGGAGGCTGTCGAGGCCCTGAAACGCGCCATAGCCATGGGTATTGAGCAAGCGCTTCTGGTCTCCGACCCAGCCTTTGTCGGCAGTGATGCCTGGGCTACGGCGGAGATCCTGGCCGCGGCCATCAGAAAGCTGGGCCACTACGACCTGATCCTTACCGGCCGGCAGTCGGTAGACGGCAATAGCGGCCTGGTGCCTGCTGGCCTCGCTGTCAAGTTGGGCGTGCCTTTCGTGTCCCAGGTCGCCAAGGTGGTAGACATAAGTAATGGCACAGTTACGGTGTGCCGGGCCCTGGACGAAGGGATGCAAACCGTGCGAGTGAAGCTGCCGGCAGTGATGGCGGTGAGCAAGGAGATCAATGAGCCGCGTTACCCCAACTTCATGGGGGTCCGCAGAGCCTCTCGCATGCAATACCCGGTCATCACAGGCGACGACCTGGAGGGTCTTGATCGCAGCAAGGTCGGTGAGGGGGCCGCTTTGCTCCGTTGGACTGATCTGCGCAAACCTCCTGCGCGCATGGGCAAGTGCGAATTTATCACCGGGGCGACCGTTGCCGAGCAAGCTGCTGCTCTGGTGGAGAAGCTGATCGCCGAGAAGGTGATCTGAGCTGCCAGAGCGGGGAAGGAGTTTACAGCTACCATGAGTATCTTGGTGTATGTGGATCATTTTCGGGGTAATGCCAAACCTGCCTCTTGGGAGGTGCTGGGTAAAGCGCGCGCCATGGCTGATGAACTGGGTGTGCCTGTGGTTGCCACTGCGGTCGGGCATCAGATCACGTCCCTGGCCGAGGAGGCGATCAGCTATGGTGCCGACACAGTATTGATAGCCGACCAGCCGGCCTTGGCCGACTTCCGGGCTCATGCTTATGCCGCGGCTTTCAAGGCAGCTATCGCTGCTGCTTCCCCAAGCATCATCTTGTGCCCGGCCACGGCTGGCGCGCGCGATGTGGCCGCCTTGACCGCCTGCGAGCTGAACATCGGCCTGGCAGCCGATTGTCAGGGGTTGAGCCTGGACGGTGCTGGCAACCTGCTGGCTGATCGCCCCGTTTTCTCTGGCAATATTATCACTACGGTGATCTTCTCCGGCCGACCACAGATGGCTACCGTGCGCAGCCGCAGTTTTCCTTTGCCGGGCAAAGACCCGGCACGGCGGGGGGAGATCAGGCTGTTGGCCGTGGAGCTGGCCGGCCTGGAGGAATGGGAGGAAGTGCTGGGCTTCGAGGCCACGCAGATGGGCGAGGTAGCGGTGGAGAATGCCAGCATCATTGTCGCCGGCGGCCGTGGGGTCAAAGGGCCCGAGGGCTTTGCGCCTCTGCGTGAGCTGGCGCAGGTCCTGGGCGGTGCAGTGGGCGCATCGCGGGCCGCCGTGGACGCAGGCTGGATCCCTTATCCTCACCAAATCGGCCAGACGGGAAAGGTAGTACGGCCCGACCTGTATATCGCCTGCGGTATTTCCGGTGCCATCCAACATCTGGCCGGCATGAGCAATGCCAAAGTAATTGTGGCCGTGAACAAGGACCGGGACGCGCCCATCTTCAATGTGGCGCAGTATGGGATCGTGGGCGATCTTTTCGAGGTGGTGCCAGCTCTGAGGGAAGCTTTTCGCGCCCGTCTTGCCCGGGCGTGAGTGTTCGGGAGGTAGGAGTGGTAGAAGCACTACAGCGCGTCTCATGGGCCAGGTTAGCGGATTTCCTGGCCTTGACCAAGATGCGGCAAACTGCGTTGCTCACCATCACGGGCTTTTTTGCCTACGTCCTTACTCGTGGATTGCCCTTTGATCCGCTCGAGGCAAGCAGGATGTTTGCCGGGCTGCTGCTCTCGATCAGTGGCTGCACCGTGCTTAACATGCTGTTGGATAGGGACATTGATACGCGGATGATGCGTACGGCCAGCCGGCCGCTGCCGGCTGGCCGCATACAGCCACTAGGTGCAGGGATCTTCGGAGCTGTGCTCTCGGCAGGTGGGCTGGCCCTCTCCTTTGACCTGGATTTGTCTTTTGGAGTGGTTGTAGCGTTGGGTTTCGTTTGCGATCTGGTGGTCTACACCGCCTGGCTTAAACGGCGTACGGCGCTCTCTATCGTCTTCGGCGGCGTGGCCGGCGGGATGCCAGCGCTGGCCGGACGGGTGCTCGGGCTGGGGCGAGTGGACCTGGTAGGGCTGTTGCTGGCCAGCTCGATCCTGTTGTGGATACCCTCTCACATCCTGACCCTGGCGCTGCACTACGCGGATGACTACCAGCGGGCTGGGGTGCCGGTTTGGCCTAACGTCTATGGCTCGCATGCAACGCGGCTGGTCATTGCCGGAGCCAATCTGCTGAACACGCTGGCCCTGACGGCTTGTGCTATCCTGTTGCAGGTACATGCGATAGCTCTGGTGCTCCTCTTGGGGATGGGCCTGGGGATGTTCGGGTTGGCACTCCTGCAACTGGCTCGTCCTACTGAGCGACGCAACTGGTTGCTGTTCAAGGCCGCCTCGCTTTACATGGTAGCCTCGTCGTTGCTCCTTATGGTAGGGGTCGTGGCAAAGGGGTGATAGGACTGTAGATGATCTGGCGCAGGGACAGCACCCCTGCGCCGGTCAGTTTGCTGGCACCAGCTCCAGTCTGGCTACCGTGCTTTCCTCCACTTCTTCGCGCTGGTAGAGCATTGGATGGTAGCCCGCCCTGAACCAGGCCTGGAGCTGGTCGTCGTAGTGCGGGCTGGCAGGGTGGCCCGACTGTCCAGGCGCCAGCAATGCCAGGCTATGAGGCAAATCGCTGAGGTCGGCGACGAAGCGGAAGGGGGGCCCTACTGTGCCTGGCCCATCCGGGCCTTCGCAGTTTGCGCCGGTGGCCCAAATGGTGGTTGTATCGCCCCCCATAGGATACGGTCCACGGTTGAGCAGCCGGGCCAGAGCTGGGCCGCGGCCAAGGGTGTGGCGGCAGTTGAGGGTGTGGAGCTTACCCCATGCCCACTCAGATGGCGGTCCCAGCACCTTGCGCAGATAGGCTATCGTCTCCTCCAGCGCCATCCGCAGTACGTCCTCCCTGCTTTCCCCATGGCCGAGATCAAACCAGGGCGACTCGGGCTGCTCCAGCACGCTTTGCACCCACTCCCACGCCCGTTGGCTGAAGAAGCTCGCCTCCGCGATCATGGGCGTAGGGCCATGGCCGGCATAGCGCTCAACCAGTGGCCGGCCTGAGCCTGGGGGCAGCTCTCCCAGCTTATCGCGCAGCAGCAACATGATCAGCCGGCGCATGAAGATTTCATGCACGGCCGCGGCGGGGCTGTCGGCTGCCAGCTGGCCATCCCAGTGCGTCATCATCTCCACGACCGCCTTCAGATCAGGATCGCTTGCCGTGAGCCGGCTCAGGTGGCCGGCGATCCTGCGCGCGGTGGGTGAGACCTGGTCGAACTGCATGCGGCACATGTAGTTCAGGTCCAGCACCGGCTGCGCTTCGAGCAGCTCGCAAATGCGCTGGGCGCGGTCGAGGGTACAGTATTCCCGGCTGATGAAATAGGGGTAATCGTCACCGACCACCGGGTTGTTGGCCGTGGCGATATAACCCTGGGGCGGGTTCTCGAAATGGGGCAGCTCCTCGAACGGTATATAACCGACCCACTCGTACTCCCCCGTCCAGCCGGGCACGGGTACCTGGCCATCCCCCCGCGCCCGGATCGGTATCTTGCCAGCGAGGCTATAGGCAATCGTTCCTTCTACATCGGCATAGACCACATTCTGTACGGGAGTTGTCCAGTAGCGCAGGGCCTCATGGAACTCCCGACAGTTGTGGGCCTTATTGATGGCTAACAGGACCTGCACCGCTGTGTCTGGCTCCAGGCCGGTCCAGCGCAGCGCCAGGGGTGTCTCGCCGGCCAGTTCTGGTGCCAGCTCATTGATGATCGGCCCATGGCGGGTGACGATCACTTCCTGGACCACAGTTTTCTCGCCCCGTACCCGGATCTCTTCACGATATACCTCGGCATCCAGCCACTCGCCGCGGTATTCGTACTGCACGCGGCCATCCTCTGTGCGGCGCAGGTGCTCCATATATAAGTCCTGCACATCGGGGAAGCCGTTGGTGAACCCCCAGGCCACATGGCCGTTGTGGCCGGCGATCACACCAGGGGTGCCGGGGAAGGTGACGCCGGTGACGTGCCAGACCTCTTCCCCGGCTGGGGCTTCCCGCTCGACCAGGTGGTTCTCATACCAGATCGAGGGGATATTGATGGGCAGGTGCATGTCGTTGGCCAGGAGCGGCTTGCCGCTGGTTGTACGCCAGCCGGCCACGGCCCAGTTGTTGCTCCCCAGCCCGGCTGCGGGTGGAGGGCCCATGAATGGCCGGCTGGCCGCGGCCCGCTCCAGCGCCGAGCGGCCCAGCGCGGGACTGTAGTTAACCCCAGGTGGTACGATGGTGAGCGGTTGCGGAGGGTAGACAGGCTCCAGTTCGGCCGCGCGCGCGGGTCCGAGCCTGGCAATCAGTTGCGCCCGCAGCAGTTCGGTCTCCCAGTTGATGGAGAGCCCCCAGCCGATCATCTTGGCCCATGAGAGGGTATCGGCTGGCGTCCACGGCGCGGGCCGATAATGCAAAAGGGTGAATTCGATCGGCAAGGGGCCCTTGGCGATTTGAGCGTTGACCCCGGCACAGTAAGCCTCCAGCAACTCCCGCGTTTGAGGATCAAGCATTGCCTCGTCCCGTTCTGCTGCGCGGCGCAGGCCAAGGATGCGCAGCCACCGGTCCACGGGCACGGCTTCTGGGCCCAGCACCTCGGCCAGCCGGCCGGCTGCCACCCGGCGCTGAAAGTCCATCTGCCACAGGCGATCCTGGGCATGCACAAAGCCCTGAGCAAAAAGGAGATCGTGCAGGTTGGAGGCGTAGATATGGGGAACGCCCCATCTATCACGCAGGATTTCGACCGGGCTGTTCAGGCCCGGCAGCCGTAGCCTGCCAGTGATCTGTGGGAGTCGGCTGCGGCTAAGCTGCTTCAGGCCGATCTGCAGGATGCTCGTGAAGAGGGTTTGAAAGATGGACATGTCATGTCTCCCCAGTGGTGATGTGGGATCTCGACGCTGCTCCAGGGCGTGAAGCCTGAGAGCGGGGAGATCATGTAAAGATAGCCAGCGCCTCCTGGTAGGGCTCGCCCGGCAGGTCAGGGTAGACGGAGGCCAGCCACTGCAGGTCCTGGCGCATGAAGGCCAGGTCTTCCGGGTTGCAATGTTGCCGGGATTGGCGATAGGCGGCCAGGGCTTCGGCGGAGCGGCCCTGAGCCAGCAGGGCGTGCCCCAGGCTAAGGTAGGCGAATTTGGGCAGGATGCCGCTGGCCACGGCCTGGCGGGCTGACTCTTCGGCCGCTGCCCGCCGGCGCTGCGCCAGGCGCACAACCGCCTCTGCAAAATGGAGATGCGGGTCATCAGGGGCCAGCGCTCGCGCCGCGGCGATCTGGAGGCGAGCATCGGTGATGCGGCCGAGCACGGCCAACAGCTCAGCCAGGTTGCAACGAGGGGCAGCCTCGCCTGGCAGCAACTCGATAACTCGCTCGTACACGGGTACGGCTTCAGCGCCACGGTTCAGGCGCCAGAGGGTGTTGGCCAGTGCCCACTGGATACGCGGTTCGTCAGGAGCCAGCCAGGCGGCGCGCTGAAACGCTTCCAGGGCCTCGGCATCCCGGCCGGCCGCCAGCAGGGCACGGCCGCGCGCCGCGGTCGCCAGGGCGATCTCAGGGTCTACGGGTGTTGACATCGGGCTACTCCATGGCCGCCGGAGGGCTTACTCCTCACCGATCAGCCTGGCCCCGGGTGGTTCATCCTTGCCCGGAGCAAAGATCACCCCGCCACCGCCAGCGCCCTTGGCCTTGGCCGGCGCTTCCAGGGGTGCG
>DAOTZS010000138.1:0-8307 GCA_034434335.1 Anaerolineae bacterium | reverse complement strand
AGAGGCGAATTGATCCCCAGCTCGACAGGCACGAGCAGGACGCGCAGCGGTTTGGTCTGGGAGAAGGCGTGGTAGTAGCCGCCGCAAGACATCTGCAGCGCCTGGCCGATGGGCGTGGTGCTGACGTAGGGCTGGAAGACGAAGCGGTAGTTGCCAGGCGTCTGGAGCATGTTGCCATCTACCCAGAAGTGGATCTCCTTCATCTGGTTGGCGGAGACGAACACGCCGTAGGAGTCGGGATAAGCCGTGCCCCACACCGTGTCCACCAGGACATCACCGCCGGCGCTCTGGCGATAGATCCTCATTTCGACCGTGGAGGCGTAAGTGGGAACGCCGCCGGGGGTCTTGATATCCAGGCCGATGCGCACCAGGGTGGACTTGCCGGCGACAAAGGGGGTGTCAATGTCGCAGGTGTTGTTCTTCACCACGCCCCGCTGGGTGATGTGCAGATCGGTCAGGGATGCCTGGGTGGGCGTGCCCACCTGGTAGACGGCAGTGGCTTGGCCCTGCTTGCCGGAAATGTTGCTGGTGGTGACGACCATGGCGTTCGTGCCCTGGGCCAGCACGACCGGGAGGTTGAAAGTGTACTCGCCGCTGGGGTTGCTCATGTACACCGGCAGCTTGCTGCCGTTCAGCCGGCTCCAGGTCAGCAGGCCGGGTTCGTTGATCTTGCCCTGGAAAAGCTGATAGACGGAGGGCAGCACGGCGCCATCGGCAGGCGAGATGATGGCGACCTGCGGAGGGGTGTTGTCGCTGCAGGTGGCGCCGCTGGGGGCAAAGGCCAACTCGTCTATCGCCTCCGGACAGGCGGTGTTGCCGTAGTCAATGACCACCCGCTGGATGCGTCCCTGGGGGTCATCCACTTCGAGGGGGGTGTTGAAGGCCTGGGAGACAGAGGCTGTGGCCGAGGCGACCTGGTTGCCCACGCAATCATAGGCGCGCACCGTGGCCTGGTAGCTAGCGTTGCAGTTCACCCGCCCGGCGCCGTCCGTGCCCAGCCACATGCCCACCCCAGAGACAGGCTGGTCGAACCAGAAAACGAGCGGGACGTTGGCGCTGTTGCTGAACTCGGCATTCGAATACTCGTTGAGCAGCACGTTGGGCGGGGTGCGGGCCTTGTTGTAAGCGTGGATCTTGGGCCCGGCGCGGTAGGGCTTGCCGGCCAGGTAATCGCTGAGGAAATGCACGCCCAGGTTGGAGTACTGGTTCTCGATGAAGGCCCCATCTGGGAACTCGTCGAAATGGATCCAGACCACCGGGGTAGGTGTGGCGGTGGCTGTCGGCGTGGACGTAGGGATGGCGGTGGGGGTTCGTGTCGCCGTATGGGTCGGCGGCACAGTACCCGTCGGTGTGCGCGTTGGTGTGGCGGTAGGCGAGCGGATGGCGGTCGGCGTGGCCGTCGGTATGGCACTGGGCGTGTGGGTCGGCCTGACGACGGTGAAAGTTGGGGTTGGCGTGGCGGTGGGGCTCTGAGTTGGCGTGGGCGTCGATGTTGCTGTCGCCGTCGGTGTGGCGCTGGGGGTGCGCGTCGGCCTGACAACGGTTTCGGTCGGCGTCGGGGTGGCGGTGGCAGGCAGGTGATACCTCACCACCAGCCGCGGCATGCGCTCGTTGTGATCTTTGCTCTCGAACGTCCGCTCGAAGTAGGTCGTCTCCGACGTCAGACGGCGGATGTACACGCCGTAGTTCTCCCGCGCATGGCCGTGCCAGTAGTCGGCCCAACTGGTGATCGTCCAGGACTTGTATTCGCCGGTAACGTTGTTTACCGCAGAGACGATACCGACCGGATTGGCAGTGGGAAAGGTGTTCCAGGTGACAAGGTTCTCGGCCCAGGCGCCGGTAACGTAGTAGGCGGCCAGCGACTTGGGGTTATCGCCGGCCGCATCCACCAGGTAGAGCTCCATGACGGCCAGGTCTATGATCGCCTGGCTCGGCAGCGCCGAGAGGTCGAAACGGACCAGTGTGACCTCCTCGGTGACGATGTCGCCCTGGCTGTATGACAACCTCAGGTAGTTCTCGCCGCCGAAGTTGGTGTTCGGTTGCCAGCTCCTGACCGTGGCGTCGGCGATGGCGTAGAGGGTGACGGTCTCCTGTGGCTCTGTCAGGTTGCGATCGGCAGCGTTGCCTGCGGCAGCGGCCGCGGGCAGCAGGCTGCCCGGGGACAAAGTTACTCCCCAGGCCAGGATGGCGGCCAGCAGCAACATGACGGCCAGAGCCTTCTGTCCGGTCAAGTTTCGTGCATTCATGGTTCTTTCCTCCTCTGCAATTGCCGTCAGCGCGGCAGCAAGTTCGATGCCCCCGGGTCCTCCGCCTGCCGGCGCAGGAAGCCCAGCAGCTCGTCAAGGGTGCTGAAGCTCCAGCACTGGCCGCTCTGGATGTGCTCAACCTCACCGCGCCACTCCGCGGGCAGCACGCGCGGGTCGGGATTGAGCTCGCGCCACAGGCGGATGAGGTACGATGTGTACTCGATGGGCATAGACATGGGCGCCCCATTTTCCAACCTGCTGTTGCTGACCAGCTTCACCCATCAATAGATCCGCTCACCGGGCTCCAGGTCGCCAAACCAACGCTCAACGGTGGTGTTGTAGAAAGCCAAAACTGCCAGGTTGCCCAACCACCAGTCAGCGGCAAAGGCCTGCTGTGGGCAACCGGTCAGGCAGCGATAACACCGAATGCACCGATCGCCCAGGAGCGGGTAAGGTTGTAAGGTGATGTTGTGCATGGGGCACTCATAGACACACCACTGACACTGGTTGCAGCGCGCCGTGTCGAGTTTGGGTTCTGGCAAGACCCGGCGCAGAAAGCCGTCTGTGCTGAGCAAAGCCACCAGGTCGTAGAATCCCCGCCTGGGTTTAAGGGCATCCGGCCGGCTTGCGGCCACCGGCCCTGGGCGACCGGCTGATACATGTTCGGCAACGGCCATGGCGAAGTGGCGCGCCAGGGCCAGGTCCTCGGCATTGGGGCGACCAGGCATCCGGCCGATGAGGCAGGGAGCGGGGTGATGCAACTCCCCGCGGGTCAAGAAGCCGCCGACCACTTCTGCTCCTTTGCCTTGCAACAGGCGGGTTAAGTCGTAGAGCACCCGGCCCGGCGCGCCGCCCGAGGTGGCAAAGACGAAGGCCCGCCGGTTCGCCAGGGGCGGCAGGGCCTGTAGAAATGCCTTGACAGGCGTGGGCGCCTGGCTGGAGAAACAAGGGCTTCCTACTCCCAGCAATTCGCCTGCGAGGGCATCCTGCGGGGTCGCTTTTTTCAGCGAGATGGTCCGGGTAGCATGGCCTGCCTGGCGAAAGGCCTCAGCCATCGCCTGCGCCACCCGGCGGGTGTTGCCAGTTTGCGAGAAGTAGATGAGGGTGGCATTCACCGCACACCTCCACTGCACCAATTTGGACCAAGGCACATCGTGGTAATACTCTGCGCCGACCTCACCCCATACGCATCAAGTTAGAGCGTGTCTGAGAATTCGTTCGTGGTCAGGCACAGAGCGAAGCGTAGTGCCGTCTAGATACCACTTTACACTACTGCGGGCTGCCAGGAGGCATTTTGGGCCGTTCAAACGCCACTCCGCTCCGCTTCGTGGCTTACTACGGGCGGTTTTCGGGGGTCGGTATGCAAGGACACTCACCCTGTTGGCATGGGCCGCCGACCAGCCGCCGGGCCCCTCAGAAGCGGCCTCGGTCGCCAAGACGTCAAAAACTCCTCAAGGAGCCTGGTCCAGCCCCGTTGAGTGCGTTAGCCTCCCTTGGGGACGGGGCTTCCACATCGTAGCCCGATCCGTTCACGATCGGGCGGGCGTGACCGCAGCACACTTTTCCTCAAAGACCCACCAGTGCTAAGGGGTTTTCTGGGGCAGCTTCGCTGCCCCAGAAAACCCTACATCGGGGATTCTCCCCGCTCTCCCCTCGCAGGAGAGAGCGGGGACAGGGGGTGAGAGAGGTAACGCGCTGGCTGCAAAACACCAGAATACAGCTTCACAGCGCACCAGGGCGTACATTTTCTCCGCAGCAATGAATCACCCGATACACGCGCCCTGCACACTGTTGTTCTGCTCGTTGGTCTCTTTTACCTCGTTGACGATGTCTACAGTGATGACGAAATCGCAATCCGGATTGAAGCAACCTTCTGGGATGCCTGCAGAGATGACACTGGCCGATGTCTCGCCAGCTTTCAGAGGACCCGTTCCCCCTGTTGCTCTGACTACCGGACTATATCCTGGTCGTACATTGAGGAATTTGACCTCGACCTCTGAACTGGATGCTTCAGCATCTCCCTGATTCTGGACGTAGAGCAGCAAATTGCCTGCTCCATCCGTTTCGCAAAACGTGGGGTTCCCAGGTGCCTTAGCAGGCACCAGATCGGGTCCTGCCGGGCCCGGGCAAGCACTTAAGGTTACAGCCACTACGAGGACAAGTAACGCCAGTCTAAGTATTTGGCGATGCACGGTATATCTCCTTTGTTGGTTGAGTCTGTTGTCTTGGATGTCAACGCTGGGACGGGGCCTGGTGCAAGAGCCAGCGAAGAGCACCAGGCCCCGCCTGGTTGGGGACACGGCCTACCTGCCGGGCCGGATGGGCTTGGGCGCGACCGGAACGGACCCCAGGGAACCTTTGAGGCACAAGGTGGCGCACTGACATCCCGTCACGCCCACTTCAGTCAGCTCCCTATCTGCTACCCTCATGGACCAGGTTAGGGCAACTTCTTGATTATCCGTGCCAGTTCCTCGGTCGTAAACGCCTTTAGGGTAGTCGTCCTGACGTTCCCGGCCAAGCCCAGCCCCAGCAGGAAAGCCATAGCAACTTCGTCGCTGGGAGCTTCCGCGATGCCTACGTAGTCGTACTCTCCCATGACAGTGTAGAAGCTGATCAGCCTGCCGCTCATCGCTTCCAGCGCCTTAACGGCCTCGGCAACCCGCTGCGGGGCGTTCTTGATGTCCCGCACACCCTGATCTGTCAATCTCATCAAGCTGATGTAAGTTGGCATAGCACCGTCCTCCTTCACGAACCTCGTTTTTCAGCCATACCACAACTTATGCCCACGGTCAGCCACGCTCTGAGCAGAATAGTCAGTGCGCCACCTCTGCTTGCGAGGATCTTCGGGCGTCTTCAGCTCACCGCCTGCGGCCAAAACCAAAGCTGCTTCCGTGTCTCGATAGCAGCATAGCACGCAGGTGGCTACAAAATGGCTACAAAGCGAATCAGCAAGGGGCGAATTGGA
The DNA here is from genome assembly GCA_034434335.1 of Anaerolineae bacterium. Classification (GTDB taxonomy): domain Bacteria; phylum Chloroflexota; class Anaerolineae; order CG2-30-64-16; family CG2-30-64-16; genus DAOTZS01. The sequence continues at coordinate 3,096 of DAOTZS010000138.1, read as the reverse complement.
GGTAACGTTGGCGTTGTTCGCGATTGGGGATGCGGGCGGCTTTGGCCTCGACGATGGCGTCGGCTCGCCGGAGATGCCCGTCGGCCTCTTCGTCGCGGCCCAGGGCCTGAAGGGCCCGGGCATGGGCACGGTGCACCTCCTCTGTGCCGATCCACTCTTCGTGGGCCTGAGGCAAGAGGGCAACGGCTCGTCCGGTGTGCTCCAGAGCGGCCGCCGGCTGGCCCTGAGCCAATAAGGCCAGGCCAACTTCCATCTCGCCCCACATCTGGCAGACGGGGAGAGGGCCCTCCTGGGCCACACGAACCGCTTCCCCGGCGTAGGCGAGGGCGCTGGCCAGATCGCTGCTCTGTCGCTCGGTGCGGGCCAGGGCAGCCAGCCCCGCCGCCAGACTCTCCCGACACTCGCTCAGGCGGGCCACTTCCACCGCTTCGGCCAGGGGCCGCCGGGCCGCCAGCGGTTGGCTGTCTGCTAACTCAACCAGACCCAGCCCGACCAGCGCCTTCGCCAGCCGCCGGCGGTGCCGAATCGAGCGGGCTTGCTCAGCCGCACGTTCCAGCCAGCGCCGGGCTTCGGCCAGGTCGCCCAGGTGGTACAGGGCGAGCCCGGTTCCCAAGCGGGCCGCCACTTGCCCGTGTTCGGTGCGCAACGCCTGCTGCGTAGCCAGGGCTTGCTGAAAGAGCTCCGCGGCAGCCACATAGTTGCCCTGGCCCAGCGCCCAGGAACCACACTGGATCAGGCCATAGGCCTCAGCAGGCCGTGCCCCGATGCGCCGGGCCAGGCTCAGATGTTCGGTCAGATATTGCTCCGCCTCAGCCTTGCGTCCCATCTCCCCCAAAATGGCCCCAATGTCCAAACCGGCCCAGGCCACGCCGTTGTAATCGCCAAACGCTTGATGGTCGGCATAACACTCCTGTTGATAGGCAAGAGCACAAGCATAGTCTCCCAGATGAAAGTGCACATAGCCCAGAATGTGGATAATGTGCCGGCGCGTCTCGCGGTCGGCCTCAGGGGTGAGAGCCAAAGCCGATTCGAGGGCTGTCAATGCCGCACCCGGCTGCCCCAGGAAGTAGTGAGCAAAGCCGACCTGGCTCAGCAGGTAGCCGCGAGCTGCCGCATTCTGTAGATGGTCGGCCAGGGCCAGGCCCTCCTCGGCTGTGGCGATGGCCTGCTCATAGCGGGCATCCAGGTTCAAGTAGCGGACCCGGTGGATGCATGCCTGCAGGCGCAAGTCTTCATCGCCGCTGGCCTCGGCCAGGCCGGCCAGCGCCGCCAGGTCGGCATCCCGCTCCGCCAGACGGCCCTGGAAGTAGCGCTGGTCGGCCCGGGCCACCAGGACCCGGCCACGTTGGGCGAGCCACTCTGGCTCTGTGCGGCTGGGGTCGAGCCGGTCCAGCAGGGCCAGCATGCGGCCCTGGTGCTCCTCGGCCTCCCGCCAGGCGAACAGTGCCTCGGCCCGCTGCGCGGCCAGGCCGTGATAGTGCAGCGCTTTCTGCGCCTCGCCGCCGGCATCGAAGTGGCGTGCCAGAGTGGCCACCGCTTCCGGCTCCAACCGCTCCAGCGCCCGGCCGGCCCGGCGGTGCAATAACTGGCGTCGCACCGGGCTCAAGGTGGCTTCCACTGCCCGCCGGACAAGCTCGTGCTGAAAGCGGTAGGGCTGGGGGCGGGTTTCAAGCCTGCCCGTGCTTTCCACCAGCAGTTGCCGGACCACCAGCTCATCCAGGCCGTCCATTGTCTCCAGCTCGCGGCGACCTGCCACCAGGCGCACCAGATCGAGGTCAAACTCAGGGCCCGCAATCGCCCCTGCCTCCAACACCTGCCGCGCCACCGGGCTGAGACGCCACAAACGCGCCTCTACCGCCTCCCGGATGGTGTCAGGCAGAGGAAGGTCTTCTATAGGTGCAACTCTCTCTGGCTGCCCTTCCCCCGGCAGCCGACCTGCCTCCATCAGCGCCCTCAGCATCTCCAGCAAGAAGAAGGGGTTCCCGCCGGTGGCCTGTTGCAGCCGTCGAGCGAACTCTTCATCGCCGGGGACAAGGCCGATCAGGTGACGCAAGAGCTGGAGAACAGAAGAGACCTCCAACCCCGCCAGCTTCACCTCGGAAAGTATGCCCAGACGGGCCAGGCTGTGACGCAGTTCAGTCACAGCGTCGGCCTCTTCGCTCCGGTAGGTGCCAACGACCAGCAATCGGTTGCCTCGAAGCTGCCGCCCCAGGTGCGCCAACCAACCCAGAGTGGCGCTGTCGGCCCAGTGAAGGTCGTCCAGGCACAAGAGCAGAGGAGCAGGGGAGCAGAGGGGCAAGGGAGAACCCTTCTCTGTATCCTTGCCCAGGAAGGGGAAGGGGGTGGAGGCGAGCAAACCGAAGATGAGCTGGCACAGGGCTTCAAACAGCCGCACGCGGGCCTCATCCGGCTCCGCTGGCAGCGGCGGGGGCAGGCCGGGATACAAGGCGCGCAGTTCGGGCAACAGACGCGAGGCCTCGGCCAGCCAGATCTGAGTAGAGGTGCTGGGGAGCGGACGTGCAGGGGTGCTTTCTCCTCTGCTCCCTTGCTCCCCTGCCCCCTGGCTCCTCCGCTCCTCCGCTCCCCGCCTAAGCGCCGAGCGCAGGGCCTGGACGAGGGGCTGGTAAGGAGTCGTTTGGGTGTCCGGCTGGCCGGCCCCGGCCAGGATCAGGGCCTGGTCCGCGCGAGAGGTGGCAAACTCCTGCATCAGGCGTGACTTGCCGATGCCGGCTTCCCCCGCAATCAATACCACCTCCCCATGGCCGGCCTGGGCACGCATATAGGCCTGCTGCAGCCGGCGCAGCGCCTCATCCCGCCCGACCAGCGGCGCGTGGAGGCCGGGCAAGGTTGCCCATGCTGGCCTGACCAGGGCATATGGCGGCCGGGTTGCTCTTCCTTCCAGGACCGTTTGATAAGCCGCCCGCGTCTCCGGCAGCGGGCTGACCCCCAACTCGCGCTCCAGGGCTGCGGCGCAGCGCTCGAACTGGCGCAGGGCCGCGCTGCGATCGCCGGCCGCAGCGTAGAGCTCGATCAGGCGGCGGTGCACGTCTTCGGCCAGGTCGTCGGTTTCCAGGTAGCGGACGGCATAGGCGATCG
>DAOTZS010000137.1:0-8804 GCA_034434335.1 Anaerolineae bacterium | reverse complement strand
GAACCATTCGGCGCGAACGATTTCACCGTATTCGTTCACCCGCATCCCCCCATCCTCCATTTCGCCGAACAGGCATTCGCGCTCATGGGTCACCACGGTGACAAAATATGCACCGCTGGTGGTGTAGTCGTACTCTTGCAGGCGGATGGAACGCCGATGATGACGTTGTGGGTCGTGGGACATTACCCACTCCTATTTCTTCCTTCTCGCCCCGGCGATGACCCGGGCCAAACGTTTCGTTCTGCGGTCAACGGGGAAGACTTTGCCCGCTACCCAACGACCGGGACGAGGTTCTCCAGGGCGATTTTGCGTTCTGTTTTCAGGCCAGAGATGTATTCGGAGGCATCCAGAATCTCAATGCCAATGATGCGCCCGTTGGGAGCGTAGTTGATGGCGACTTCTTCGCTCAGCCGTTGGGTGGTCACCTCGGCCGGCTCATCGCTCAGGCGGATGTATAGGGCATCTACTTCAGGATCATACGTTACCCTCATCGGTTCTCCTCCAGGCTAAAAATAAAACGTGTAAACGGTCACTACGTAACGTAGCGCAGGCTGTCAGCCTGCGCCACAGGAGCATACCTTCGCCTCATCTTTGATGGCGCTTGCCCGGAGGCTCCCTGATAGACGGTGAACCTGCCTTTTTGCATTCGTAATCCCCGTCCTCGAGAGCGTGGCGAGCGTGGCGTAAGTCCGCCTCCGCCTGTCGCAACCAGTCCAGATAGCGATTGCCCATTTCTATCGCTCCTCTCGTCAGTATCCTTGTTCCGGGCTGCCTGCCGGCCTTTCCATTGCCCAGGGCCACGCTCCCTCACGCACGCATCGGCCAGGCCGGTCTCGCTCTGGATCACCACCGCCGCGGCCGGCACCTTATCCTGCCCCCACTCCTTCACCGGGGCAGCCATGCGCTCATCGGTTGGGGTCCACAAGGCATCGGGCGCGCAAGGGGGCGACCAATGTGCACACCGCTGCGCCACAGGGTGGTCAGTCGGCCTCGGGGGTTTCCTCATCAGCCGGCACTTCCAGCTCGGCAATGACCAACACATAACCTACCCCACGGCGGGTTTGGAGGAACTGGGGCCGGGCAGGATCTGGTTCGATCTTTTCTCGCAGCCAGCGCATGTGCACATCAATAGTGCGCGTATCTTTCATGTAGGTCGTTTCCCAGACACGTTCCATCAGTTCCTTGCGGGAGACGACCTGGTTGGGGTGTTGCATCAGCAGGGAGAGCAGGAGGCTTTCTTTGGGGGTCAGGCGTACTCGTCCTTTGGGCCCGCTGACTATACGGGTGACCAGGTCTAGCTCCAGGGGGCCGGCTTTGAGGATGGTGGGCGAAGCAATCTCCAGCAGCCGCAGCACCGACTCTCGCAGCTTACGTCCTGTAAAGGGGCGGACAAGACGTAGTTCGCACGGCACATTGAGTCCCGCGCCATGTTCGGTAATCAGCAGGCGCTGAGCGCCGGGCAGGCGGCGCCCCAAGGCGCGGCACAGGCGTTCACCGGAAAAGGCGCTGTTAGCCGTGTTGACCACGATGAGCTGCGGCTGCAGCTCTTTGGCCATGTGCAACCCTTGAGTTTGCGTGCGCGCGAAGGCGATGGCGATACCCTCCCGTTGAAGCTGATCCCACAACTTCTCATGGTTGGGCTCTACTCGCCCGATATAGAGGACTTGGACGGGTGTGGCACCGGGGGTATAAGCCATCGCGCTTCTCCGCCACGGTGGAGATCGGCTGCAGGGCGATTATACTCCATCTGGCCGGTCGGCGCAACTCGCCCGCGCTGGAACATCCGCAGTGCTTTGACCTTTGCCGCGCGCCGTGGTAAAATTTTCGTGCTATGCCTTCCGATCAAGCGACTGATGTGTGTGCAGGCCCTCGGGTCTTCATAGTTATCCCCACCTTCAATGAAGCAGACAACCTGCCGACCCTGGTAGCCGAGTTGCACGCGCTGGGGGTGCCAGGGCTGGCGGTTTTGATTGTAGACGACAACTCGCCCGATGGCACCGGTGCTGTGGCGGATGCGCTGGCCGAACGCTACCCGGGTGAAGTATATGTGCGCCACCGGCCGGCCAAGCAAGGGTTGGGCCGCGCGTATCTGGATGGCTTTGCCCAGGTATTGGCCTCGGGCGCTGATTTTATTATCCAGATGGATGCCGATTTCTCCCATTCGCCGCAGATGATCCCCAAGCTGCTGGCCGCGATCGAGGATTGCGACCTGGTCATCGGTTCGCGCTATGTGCCAGGCGGCCAGGTGGATGAGCGGTGGGGGTGGTGGCGCCGTTTCTTGAGCTGGTGGGCCAATGAGGTGTGGGCGCGGCAGATCCTGAAGCTGCGCACGCGCGACATCACAGCCGGCTTCCGCTGCTGGCGCCGCGAGGCGTTGCTGGGCATCGGACTGGAGCGAGTTACCTCCAATGGCTATGCCTTTCAGGTGGAAATGACCTGTCTGGCAGAGCGCCTGGGTTATCGCATCCGGGAGGTTCCCATCTATTTCGAGGACCGGCGCATCGGCAAATCCAAGATGAGCGTGCCGGTCAAGCTCCAGGGCGCACTTGATGTGATCAGGATCTGGTTTCGCCATCGAGGAGTCCGCTGATTGAGACGTCTGTCCAGGCTTGAGGCCGGGATCGCGTGTATCCTTTTTCTGCTGCCCCTGCTGTGGTTTGCGCCGCAGGTCCTCGGCGGCAAGACGCTGCTCCCGGCTGATAACCTCTTCACCTTCGAGCCGTGGCAGAGCTATGCTGGCCAGGCCGGCATCGAAGTCCCTCACAACCCCCTGATCAGCGACTTGATCCTGGAGAATTACGCCTGGAAGTCGCTGATCCTCGAAGCCCTGCGCCGGGGTGAGATCGGTGGGCTGCTGTGGAACCCGCGGCTTTTCGCCGGCTCACCGTTTCTGGCCGCCGGCCAACACTCTGCCCTTTACCCTTTCAGCCTTGTCTTCTATGTCCTGCCTCTCTGGCTGGCCTACGGGGTGTTCACCTGGCTGCAGTTGGGGTGGGCCGCGTTGGGGATGTTCTTGTTCGGCCGGGTTTTGGGCCTGCGACCGTCAGCAGCCGCCCTGGCCAGCATCGCCTATGCCTTCTCGGGCTTCTTTATCGTCAGCGTGAATTTCAGCATGGTGATCGCGGCAGCCGCCTGGTTGCCGTGGCTGCTGGCCGTGATCGAGACGGTGGTGCGCAAGCAGGAGTGCAAGGGCAATGTGTCCTATTCACCGGTGCCCTATGTGGCGGCCGGCGCCCTGCTCCTTGGTTGCCAGGTTCTGGCCGGCCATATTGAGATCACCTACTATGTGCTGTTGGTGAGCGGGTTCTGGGCCCTCTGGCGCCTGGGGGGAGCGTGGCGCCGGCTGCGCTGTTGGCGGCCGCTCATCCGGCTGGCCACCTGGCTTGCCCTGATGATGGCGCTAGGGCTGGCTTTGGCGGCAGTGCAACTGGTCCCCCTTTATGAGCTGGTCAGCCAGAGCTTCAGAGAAGGCTCGGCCACCCTGGGGCAGATCCTGCAATGGGCCTGGCCTGCGCGCCAGCTCATCACCTTCCTGTTGCCGGACGCCTTCGGCAATCCCACCCATCACGCTTACCTGGACATCTGGTCCCGCCAATGGGTGCCGGTTACCCACAACGCGCTGGGACAGCCGTTGCGCACCATTGACTGGGGCGTGAAGAACTATGTCGAAGGGGGGAACTACCTGGGGTTGCCGACCCTCCTTCTGGCCGTGATAGCAGTGTTGGCCACGCTGAGAGGAGCCTGGTCCGCGCGGCGAGCTTCCCAGGCTGGTGAAACTGTTGCCCCTCTGGCCCATCCCATCATGGGCCTGGCCGTGCTTGCCGTGCTCTCCCTGCTGTTTGCCTTCGGCACCCCTCTCTACGCCCTGCTTTATTACCTGTTGCCGGGGTATAACCAGTTGCATTCGCCTTTCCGCTGGGTTTTTCCCTATACGCTGAGCATGGCTGTGCTGGCCGGGTTTGGGGTGGAGCTTTTGCCGGCTGCTCGTCGCATTGGCCGGGCTTTGGGTTGGCTGGCAGCCGTGGGCGGAGTGGCTGCTCTGGCGCTGGTCGGGCTCAGCCTGGTTTGGCCTGGGCCGTTTGTCGTCCTTGGCGACCGGCTGCTGGCCGCCTCCGACCTGGCCCGCGAGCGCGGTTTCGCCGACGGCGCCATGGCCTGGAGCTATGAGGCGCTGGGCCTGGCACGCTGTGGCCTGTTGGCGCTGCTGGCGGGTTGCGTTTTGCTGTGGCGCGCCAGGCAGGGCCGGCCATCCTCTGCCTGGGCCGTGGCCCTCTTGCTCATCGGCGACCTGTGGTGGTTCGGCCATGATTTCAATAGCGCTGCCGACCCCGCCTGGCTGGCGTTCAAACCCCCGGTTATCCAATGGCTGCAGGATCAGCGGGACCCTGCGCAACCCTGGCGCCTGACCACCTTCGATGCCCCCGGCGAGAAGACCCTCAACGCCAACTCAGCCATGCCTTTCGGGTTGGAGGACGTGCGGGGCTACGATTCGATTATCCTTCGCCAGTACGTGGCCTACATGCAACGCATTCAGCCCCAAGGCGATCTGCTATATAACCGCATCGCACCGATTTACACCCAGGTAGATGGCCGCTCTAACTACGATGCCCTGGATAGCCCCTTGCTTGATCTGCTGGGCGTCCGTTACGTGGTGACCCTTCATAGCATCCCCAACCCTGGCTATGAGCTGGTCTATGACCATGAGGTCAAGGTCTATCGCAACCTGGATGCCTACCCCCGCGTGTTCATTGTGCCCCGCGCTCTGGCGGCTCCCGATCAGGCCACGGCCCTGGACATGTTGGCCAAGGTAGATCCGGCGCAGGTGGTGGTGGTCGAAGGGGTAGCTTCTGAGTCCCTGCCCCCTCCTGCCTCGTTGCAACTCCGGGAAGCGCGCATCAGCCGCTACGCCGCGCGCGAGATCTTTGTGGACATCAACATCAGCGAGCGGGGATGGCTGGTGCTTACCGACAACTACTTCCCGGGATGGAAGGCGTATCTGCGCCCGTTCGGTGTGGCCGGGGAGGGGGTTTCTGCCACCGGTGAGGCGATCGAACAGGAGTTGCCCATCTACCGGGCCGATGGCACCTTCCGGGCTGTCTACCTGCCTCAGGCCGGCCAGTGGACGGTCCGTTTCGTCTATTCCCCGCGCAGCGTACTGTTGGGCGCGTACACCAGCTTCCTGGCTGGGGTCGCCCTACTCTTGCTGGGGGGGTGGTGGGCATGGGGCCGCTACTATCGCGGAGAGTCCAGCGAGGTAGGCACGGTAGCCAAGAACAGCGCGGTGCAGATGGCCATGTCGCTTCTGAACAAGGGGATTGATTTTGCGTTTGCCATGTTGCGCCTGCGCGTGTTGAGCCCTGCCGGCGAGGGGAGTTACGCCTTTGCCATCGTCTTCTACGGGGTGTTCGAGATCCTGACCCGCTTTGGGCTGGGCACTCTGCTGACGCGCGATGTGGCATTAGATCGCAGCCGGGCCAGCCGCTACCTGACTAATGTGGTGGCCCTGCGGGCGGTTCTGTGGCTGGTGAGCCTGCCCCTGATGGCCATGGTGGGGCTGTTTTATCGGGTCTTCCTGCGCCAGCTCTCGGTGGCCGAGGCACAGGCCATTGCGCTGTTCGGCCTGGCGCTCCTGTTTGCCAACACCGCCGATGCGCTCAGCGCGGTGTTCAACGCCTTTGAGAAGATGGAGTATCCGGCCGGGGTGGCGACGGCGATCGGGGCTGCCAAGGTAGCCCTGGGGGCGTTGGTGCTTCTGCCCCCGTTTGAGCTGGGCTTCGTTGGGCTGGCAGGTGTATCGCTGGTTATGAATGTCGTCCAGGTGGGATGGCTCTATGCTTTGCTGCACAGCAAAGTGCTGCCGGGTGAGCGAGCGCAGCCGGCTGGTCCTGGCCAGGCTGAGAGAGGCCTGGGTGGGGCCAGGCTGATGGTTCCGGCGCAGGTGGACTGGGCCCTGCAGCGTTATATGGTGCGGGAATCGGGGCCTCTGATGATCAACCACCTGCTGGCCAGCATCTTCTGGCGTCTGGACCTGTGGGTGCTGAAGGCCTTTGCTGGCGCAACCGCGGTGGGTATCTTCTCTGCGGGGGTGAAGTACCTGGATGGGCTGAATGTGATCCCCAGCTATTTCACCCTGGCGATCTTCCCGCTGATGAGCCGTTATGCCATGGCCGGCCGGGAGGCTCTGGCCCGGGCGTATCGGCTGGCGGTGCAATTGCTGTTCATCGTCGCCCTGCCCCTGGCCGTGTCCATCTCTTTCGCTGCCACCCCTCTGATCCGCATCCTGGGAGGCGCAGCCTATCTTCCCGACTCGGCCACCGCGCTCAGCATTATGATCTGGTCCATCCCCATCGGCTTCATCAATTCCGTGACTCAGTATGTGCTGATCGCGGTGAACCAGCAGAGGTTTCTCACCAAGACGTTTGTGATCGGTGTGGTGTTCAACAGCGTGGCCAACCTGGTTTTTGTGCCGCGCTACGGTTATCTGGCGGCTGCTGTGATCCTGATCCCTGCGGAGTTGTCCCTCTTCATCCCCTTCTACTGGGCTGTGCGCCGTCATGTCACCTCCATGCCCTGGGCCAGCCTGCTCGGCCGGCCGGCGCTGGCGGCCGGCCTCGAGGCAGCGGTGATTTGGCAACTGGCGAGAAGTGGTCTGCCTTTGCTGGGGGCTTTAGCCGCCGGGCTCCTGGCTTATGGGGCAGCGTTGCTGCTCTTGGGGACATTTCGGGGGGAAGACTTTGCCGTTTTGCGCCGCGGGTTGCGGCAGCGCAAGCCAGGCTGGGGGCAGCAGCCATGACGGTTGCCTCTCCGGGGGTCTGGCTCGTGGGGAGTCTTCTGTTTGCCCTGGTGGCCAGCCACCTGGGATGGCTGGTAATTAGCAGGGTGCGCCTGGCCGGCCCTGTCCTCGCAGCTCTGATCTGGTTCTTCACCTCGCTGTTTCTGCTTCTCCCCCCATTCGCCGCCTGGCAAAGTGGCGCGCTGTCGCCCTACTATATGGGGTTGGCCGAGCTGGATTGGGTGCGGTCGTGTCTGGCCGGGGCACCGCTGGCCCTGGTGATCGCAGGGGTAGTCATCGGGGGGTGGCTGATCTACAGGCGCTCTATTGCGCTGGAGCCCGGCCCTGAGGGGTGGGCTCGTTGGCTGCAACTGTGGCGTGTGCTGTGGGATGTGAGCCTGCGCCAGTGGCACTGGGCCTTCTATCGGGCAGCGGCGATCGGTTGCCTGAGCGCGGGCCTGGGCCTGAGCGCGGAGCCGGAGCCATTGCGCCCACTTCTGGAGGCCTTGCTGACCAGGCCGCTCTATTGGGGCAGTTGGCTGGGATTGCTGCTGGCCCTTCTGGAATGGTTGCTGAGCCCTGCCACCAGAAGCATTCTGGGCATGAGCGCCGGCTCTGCTCCCGTGGCCTGGGACCTGACTGGCCAGCCAGAGGCCACGCTGCGCGGCATAGCGATGGCCCTGGCCACTACGGCGCTCTTTGTCCTGACGCGCAACTTCTGGCTGTGCCTGGCCTGTGACCTCTTGGTGGAAGCGGCGATTATGGGGCGTTTCTCTTCGCCCTCTTCTGCGCGGTAGATGGCATCAGAGCACAGCAGCAGCCGGGCTAGCGGATGATCAGCCCCAGGATGATCAAGATGGCAAAAGTGGCGGCAGCCAGGATCCCCAGGCGGCGCAGGTCGCTCAGCACGTACCTGTACTCTTGAGCCAGTACGGCGGGGTTATGGGCGGCCGGTTGCGACGGAGCAGCTGGCCTGCTGCCCGCCCGGATGGCTGGAGCGCTGGCCGGCTGGGTGGGCCTGGCAGATGAAGGTTGGGAGGGCTTGCCATTGCCGTACATGCGCGGGGTGGCAGCCGAGGGCACGCGGCGCTTGGACTTTTTCTTCGCCATGAAAGACGTTTCTCCTTCCTGAACCGAACTCAGCGACGGTGATTATATCGTAGCCTCCAGGGTCAGTCAATTACAGGCGTTACGTACTTTGAGGCGTGTCGCCCCATCCCCTTCCCCGCGTTGGAGACTGCTAAAAAGTCGGGGCAAGCAATAACCACCAAGACACAAAGGCACCAAGTACTCTCAAAAGGTAGGAAGGGCTGAGAAATTCCTTTGTTCCTTGGTGTCTTTGGGCCTTTGTGGTGAGTTTTTAAGCACCCTCCGTTGCGGGAAAGGGGGATCGAAATTAAGGGTATTCTGGGCGGCGAAGCCGCCCAGAATACCCCTTTCAAAGGATTCCCCCGCCTCCGATTGGGGGCGGGGACCAGGGAGTGGGGTGAGTGCCACGGCCCGGGGGCGAAGCAACGGATTGCCGGGATAATTTCTCAAGTTGCAAGAAGCGGCGGCTCAGCAATAGCCACAGGGATGGCTGCGATGCCACCTCCAGGCATCGGCGATGATGTCGGGCAGGGCGGGAGTGCGCGGTCGCCAGCCCAGCAAGGCGGCAGCCCGGCTGGCATCGGCCACCAGGATCGGTGGGTCGCCGGGCCGGCGAGGCGCCTCGACAGCAGGGATGGGATGGCCGGTGACGTCACGCGCGGCCTCGATCACCTGGCGGACCGAATAGCCGGCCCCATTGCCCAGATTGCAGATAATGCGGGGGTAGTCGTCCAGCGCCTCCAGGGCCAGGAGATGTGCCTCGGCCAGGTCGGCTACGTGGATATAATCCCGAATGCAGGTGCCATCGGGGGTGGGATAGTCGGTGCCGTAGATGCTGACGTACTCGCGCTGGCCAAGGGCGACCTGTAAGATCAGAGGAATGAGATGGGTCTCGGGCCTATGCGCCTCCCCCCGCTCGAGAGTGGCCCCGCAGGCGTTGAAG
>DAOTZS010000136.1:0-8548 GCA_034434335.1 Anaerolineae bacterium | reverse complement strand
ACCTGTTCAACTACTGAGGCAGAGCCCAGCACCGATACATGGGTGGGGGTGACCACAGGGGTCGTCCAGTCATAACCAAAAGCCGGTGCATCCAGGATGTTCACCCGCACCGGCACTAACTTCGTGACCTGCTCCTCAAGCCGCACTCTGACCATTGGCGGGTCCACTCTTAGCACTTTCACTTGCGGATCTGGTGGCTTCACCAGCACTGGGACATCGAACTCTCCAGCATGCAAACCAGACAAATCCACCCATGCCGTAAAATCGCTGGCCTTCAAATCTTGCCAGCGCTCCTTTGGCGCCCGTATCTCTATCCTTACCTCGCTCAGTATGTCACCAAAAATGCTGAGGTTTTCGGGCAAGCCAGTTTTGCTGACCGCGATGGGCTGGCTAAAGCGCCCGCTGGGATACTCCTCCTGCACGGCAACCACCCAGACAATGACTGCCAGTACCAGCGCCAATAGAGCAGAACCGGCCTCGGAAGCCCACCTCTTCATCGTTGGAATCCATTCCCAGACAAGCGTCGCGGCCGATAGAACGCCTGTAGCACCCGCCGCAAACGCTGACCGTCTAGCCGGCGCGCTATTCTGCCAGCACGCGCCACAGAGATAATGCCTGTCTCCTCAGACACCACCACTGTCAGAGCATCATTCTGTTCTGTAATGCCTACCGCCGCCCGATGCCGGGTTCCTAGCGAGCCATCGGGCAACACTCGCGAGGTGAGCGGCAACACACACCCCGCCGCAACTATCTGATCCCCTCGAATGATCACCGCGCCATCGTGTAACGGCGTGCCCGGATGGAAAATAGTGGCCAGCAGGCGAGCCGATACCCTGGCATCAATGCGCTGGCCCGTCTCAATATGTTCCTCTAAACCGGTATCTCCCTCCAGGACGATCAAAGCCCCAATTCGTTCCCGTGAAAATGACTCGACCGCCCGTACCACCTCCTGGATAACCTGCTGTGCAACACTCTCGCGCGCGCCGCGGCCCAGCAAAGGCGTGCTGCGCCCCAACCTCTCCAGAGCGCGACGCAGTTCGGGCTGAAAAATGACCGGAATAGCAACCAGGATTATGGGCAACGCTTGGCGGATCAGCCAGTTGAACGCAGTTAGCCGACTGCTTGCCACTGCAGCAACCAGGGCGACTACCAGGATCCCTCTCAACAGTGGCACAGCCTGCGTGCCCTGAAACAGGCGCAACAGACCATAGAAGACCAGAGCCACAAGCAATATGTCCAGGATGCTAGCCCACGTCAACTGCTGTAAGACATCCTGTAAACTGCCTGGCAACCGCTGCAATAGTAGTTCAAGCTGGCTATCCACGCTCTACACTCATTGCCTCGGCTCAACCTTCTTCACAAGGTGGCCGGCTCACACAGGGCCCAGACTTCCGCCTGGAAACCAGGGCAATCTGGCCAACCCACCAACCCTATCACGCCAACAGATGGACAAGAATGGCCTTCTGAGCATGCAATCGGTTTTCCGCCTGGTCGAACAGGACTGACTGCGGCCCATCCGCTACTTCATCGGTGATTTCTTCTCCGCGATGAGCTGGCAGACAATGCATCACTATGGCTTCGCGCCGTGCCGCGGCCACCAACCTGGCGTTGACTTGGTAAGGGGGGAACACTGCCAACCGGCGTTCCCTCTCGGCTTCCTGGCCCATGCTGGTCCAGACATCGGTGTAGATTACATCGGCATCGGCCACAGCCTCGAACGGATCATGACTTAACGACACCTGACCACCACTCTCCGCCGCAAAAGCGCGCGCCTTGGCCACCACCGCTTCTTTCGGCTCATAACCTGCCGGTGTAGCAATGCTGATCCGCATTCCCAGCTTCGTGCCCCCAAACAGGAGAGAGGTAAGCACATTATTGCCGTCACCAACGTAGGCCAGGTTAACCCCCGCAATCCGTCCCAGCTTTTCCCATATGGTAAACAGGTCAGAGAGGGCCTGGCAGGGATGGCTAAAATCAGAAAGCCCATTGATCACGGGCACCGACGAGTGCCGGGCTAACTCCACAACGTGCTCATGGGAGAATACCCGCGCCATAATCCCATCAACATAGCGCGACAGTACGCGGGCTACATCAGCCACACTTTCACGGGCACCAAGCTGTACTTCATTAGGCGATAGATACAGAGCATGTCCACCCAGCTGTAGCATGCCTGTCTCGAAGCTCACCCTGGTGCGCAGGGAAGGTTTTTGAAAAAGCATGCCCAATGTCTTACCTTTGAGGAGTGGCTTGTTACCACCCTTCTTCCATTCCGCCTTCAGTTCCCTGGCCTTCTCCAGCCATTCCCACAATTGCTGCGCTGAGAAATCTGCCAGGCTGATAAAGTCGCCTTTCTTCGTCATGGTTGTGCTCCTCGTTAGTCTTGGTTCTGGCCACATGCGGCCTGACACAGAGATAGCCTGAGGCACCCGTCCTACCCACCCCAAAGCGAGGCAGTAGCAACAGTTGCCAGAGCTGCCCACCACCAGAACGCGCTTTTGTGTAATGCAAATTCGTTGCTTGTCGAACGACGAAGTTTCATCACCCAGTAGTTGGGAGGTAACCACAACCCTACCACAGCAGCCAGTACGCCCGGCTGCGACCAGATGATCAGCGCGCTGATCACCAGAAGCTCTCCGGCTACAATACTGGTTACACACCTGCCCTGACTAAAACGATAACGCTGTATTCCCCAGTGCAACAGGGTAAAGCCCAGTGCCAAGGCCAGGCTATACACCTGCACTTTGGGGAAAGGTGCAGCTGTAGAAACAGACAACCCACCGCCTAAAAGCCACGGCAGCCCAATAACTAAAATGGAACCCACCAAACCCCTACTCTTCAGAGGCCCTCCCAGCACCCGTATTCCCAACAAAAACACCAAGGCAACCAGAGTAAGAAACATGGCCCAGAGCCCTATAATCATGCTCAGGGCAACTGCCAACCCAAGCGCACCGACACGAACACGCCAGTCATCATCCACAAAGTCCGCGCCCCAGAGTGCCCTCAGCGCTCTTACCATAGGAGCATATGGTTGCATGTAGGGCAATAGCCTCAAAGCTTTGCCCTGCCTCTTATCCGCTGCGCCATGCTGCCCCTGAGACTGCAGACGCCACAGCAGGCCCCAAGCGCAATCAGCCAGCAAAACCGCAGCGATCAGGCGGACAATACCTCCCGCCACCGGCATACCTGCGGTCAGGGCACCTGCCACCACTGCCCAGGCCGGGCTCAAGCGTAGTAGTGTCCCATTAACTGACAACTCTAACAAGACCAATGGCTCACAATCCACCAAGGCCCTAATATCCGTTTGGTTACTGGCATTATGAGGGGCTCTGAACGTGTTCTCTTCCGTAGGACAAACTGGCCTCATTTCCGCCATCGCCTTAACGTATCAAGCCATCCGTAGAAGAACGAGCCGGACATCTTGGCTCCGCCCTTGCATTCAACACAATTGTAACCCCCCATTGGCCGCTGGTCAAACTGACTCAAAGAACAAAGGCGAAGCGCTCTTCAGCCGATACGACGGGCCGAACCCTGGGGTGCACACATGATTTGTCAGATTAGGCAGCTTGGCGTTGATAGGAGCTTGGCATTGATGGGGGCGGCGGGGAGGCGGCCCCTGGGTCATTGTCTCGGCCCAAGTACGGGCGCAGCGGCGCTGCGCCCTACCAGATTGCGCGCAAAGCCGGTCAAACATGAGTGACGCCCTGCGCTACTATGGGGCCTCCGTCCCACCTGCCCTCAGATTGATTGGCGCTCTGCCCCCCGCCTTTGAGAGGGCCCTAAAGGGTTCCGCTCATCGCTTGACATCACAATGTAATGCGTGTAAGATAAGTTTTGGTGTCCGTAGCTCTCCCGACGTTCGCGGCTGCGACTTCGCTCGTCGTTTACCTGGCAACTTCCGCTTCATTAGTGGGAAGGGCAATCTGAGGGCCACCTGGTGCTGGTGGATGGGTGCCAATAAGGTGAGGGTCGAGAGAGGCCCCTGAAACCTGCTCCTGCGTGGGTCTTGCGTGGCCTGGGCGATGCCAGGAGGAAGAAAGGAGGTGATCGGGCGGGAAGCTTGTCAAGTTACCTCTGTTTGCTGTTTCGACCACGCCACGGTGTACGCTAATCCTCGGTGGCCAGTGTAGAGCGCGTGGGCTCTGGTCTCACATTTTGCTTTAGCCCGTTTCATGCACGACAAGGAGGATGCTGCCATGAAACCCAAATTCACTATGTTCGTTGGTTTGCTTCTGGTTGTCGTCATGGCCCTGGCTGCCTGCGCAGTGCCTGTCCCGCAGACGGTCGAGGTCGAGAAGATCGTCAAGGAGACCGTGGTGGTTGAGAAGCCAGTGGAGAAGGTGGTCGAGAAGCCGGTGGAGAAGGTGGTCACCCCCACACCTCCTGCCAAGCCGTTTGAGGGGGTCACCGTCAACGTCCTGACATTCACCGGCCCCCAGATCGCCGAGCCGCTGCAGCGCCGCGGGCCCGAGTTCACAGCTCTCACCGGTGCCAAAATCAACGTCATCATTGTGCCGTTCAGCGATCTCTATCAGAAGATCCTCACTGACGCGGCGACTGGCACCAACTCCTTCGATGCCTGGGTCTTCGCGCCGCAGTGGATGGTGGACTTCATCGTGCCCGGCTACGTTGAAGACCTCACAGATCGGGTGGCCAACGATCCTGCCATCCAGTGGGAAGACATCGCCCCCTTCTTCCGCGACTTCAGCGCCACTTTCCAGGGCCGCATCTACACCATCCCTCTGGACGGCGACTTCCACATGGGTTACTATCGCTCCGACCTGCTAAAAGAGGCAGGGTTCGATCCGCCCAAGACCTGGGATGAATATCTGGAGGTGGCCAAGTACTTCCATGGCAAGGACCTGAACGGCGACGGCGACCCAGACTTCGGCTCCTGCATCTCCAAGAAGCGCGGCGCTCAGGCCTACTGGTTCATCCACTCCATCGCTGCCAGCTTCATTCAGAGCAAGGGCACCTCACAGGGTGTCTTCTTCAAGCCCGACACGATGGAGCCCCTGGTGAAGAACGAGGCCTTTGCCCGGGCTCTGGACATTTACAATGAGACCACCAAGTACGGACCGCCCGACGAACTGAATCTGGATGTGGGTGACACACGCAGCCTCTTTACCTCGGGCCGCTGCGCGCTCTCTCTCGACTGGGGCGACATCGGCACCCTGGCCATTGACCCGAAGACCTCCGTGGTCCAGGACAAGACCGGCTCCATGATCCTGCCCGGCTCCACCGAAGTGTTGGACTGGGAGACCGATAAGCTGGTACCCTGTGACGCGGAGACCTGCCCGTACGCCATTGACGGCGTGAACCATGCGCCCTTTGCGGCCTACGGTGGCTGGTCGGGCGGCATTAATGCGGCGGCCGATCCCAAGGTCAAGGACGCGGCCTACGCCTTCTTCTCCTACATGAGCCAGCCGGCCCAGGCCAACGTAGATGTCACCATCGGCATCACCGGCTTTAACCCCTATCGTATCTCCCAGTTCCTGAACCGCGAACTGTGGGTGAAGGCCGGTATGAGCCCCGAGATGGCCAGCAACTATCTGGGTGCCATTGAGGACAGCCTCAACAGCCCCAACATGGTGCTGGACCTGCGCATCCCGCAGAACCAGCGTTACCAACAGGTAGTGCTGGACACCGCGCTCAGCCAGTTCCTGTCGGGCGAGATCTCTCGCGACGAGGCCATGCAGCAGATCTACGATGGCTGGCAGGAGATCACCGACGAGATCGGCCGCGACTCGCAGCGCGAGGCCTATCTGGGCACCCTGGGTGTTAAGCGCTAAGGTTTGGGCCCCTCACCCTCCCATCCTCCTTCTCCCCTCGGCCTGCAGCCGGGGAGAGAGGAGAGAAAAAAGGAATAGGGTTTTGCGGCGACGACCTTTGGTCGTCGCCGCAAAACCCGCTCTGTTCACCCCTCTCTCCTGTCCCGCTGCCAAAGGCGAGCGGGACAGGAGAGAGGCAGGGGATGAGGTGAGGGCCCCGAACGGTTACGATTTGAGAACCTAACATGGCTTTAGGAAGGCAATCTGACGAAGCGTTGGTCCAAAAAGAAGCGGTAATCCGGGCCAAGGCGGCCATGCCAGGCATTATGCAAAGGTTAAACGCGCGCCTGGATCGCCTGGCGGGCAGTGTCTTTATCTGGCCGGCCGTATTGGTGGTCTTGTTCCTCTCCATTTTTCCCTTGATCATCTCCCTCTACCTCTCGCTGGCGCACTTCAAGTTTGTCAAGGGTGGTTTTGAGATCAGGTTCGCCGGCCTGGCTAACTATCGCAAGCTCCTGGTGGGCAGTGAGCGAACCCACTTTCTGGGCAAACTGACTGAGCCCTCCACTGCCGGCTGGGTTGTGTTTGCCCTGGTCATTGCGCTGCTTTTGTGGGCGCTGGTGCGTTACATGCGTGGCCCCGCCTTTTCCGCGCGCGGCCTGATCTTCCGCATCGTAGTGGACAGTGTCCTGATCCTCTTCCTGTGGCTGATCATCCATGTCCTGGCACCCAACGGCCGTCCGGGCACTATGGTGGTGACCTGGATTTACGTTTTCGTGGGCCTCTTCTGCCAGTATTTATTGGGCCTGGGCCTGGCCATGCTGGTCACGCAACCGCTGCCCGGTCGGCGCTTCTTCCGGGTGGTCTTCCTCCTGCCAATGATGATCACGCCGGTAGGGGTGGCTTATACGTTTCGTATGTTGACCGACACAGACAAAGGCCCCTTCCGGCCCATCTGGCAGGCGTTGGGCCTGGGTCTCTACTCCTGGGTCAACGATCCCTGGGGCGCGCGCATTGCGGTCATGATCGGCGACATCTGGCAGTGGACTCCATTTATGTTTATCGTGCTGCTGGCCGCTTTGGAGGGCCAATCCATTGAGCAGCAGGAGGCAGCCCTGGTAGATGGCGCCAACCGCTGGCAGATCTTCTGGAACATTACCCTTCCCCAAATCTTGCCGGTCAGCCTGACGGTTATCTTGATCCGCATGATCGAGGCTTTCAAAATCATAGACCTGCCCAACGTGTTGACCAACGGCGGCCCTGGTACGGCCACCGAATCGCTAACCCTGCATGCCTTTGTGACCTGGCGTAGCCTGGACCTGGGTACCTCGGCAGCTATTGCCTATACCTTGCTGGTCGTGGTCACGTTCTTCGGCATCGCTTACGTGAATCTAATCCGCAGACGGCTTGTTGAGGGAGGTTGACGGTGCGCGTGCAGCGCTCTGGCGGCATGGCAGGCCAGCTTCTGGCATTCTTTCGACCCAGGTCGTTGTTGAGATTATCGCCCTTTCAGATGGTTATCTCCTATGCCCTGTTGGGCATCTGGGCATTGGTTTGCCTGTTTCCCTTGTACTGGCTGTTGGTGACCTCGTTCAAACTCCCCATTGACGTCAACATGGGCCCCTTCTACGTGCCATGGGTGGACTTCAAGCCTTCTCTCCATGCCTGGGAGTACATCCTGGTGGGGGACTTGAGCAACGACACGCGGCGTAATTATGCCAACACCGTAGTAGTGGCCCTGAGCAGCGCAGTGATTGCCCTGATCTTGGGATCAGCGGCAGCCTACGCGCTGACGCGTTTTCGCTTCCAGCCCAAGCTGGGCGCCATTGGACTGTTCATTGCATCTCTGGCATTGGGTGTCTTCCTTGTCATCCAAGGCGTGCCCTGGCAGATTGCCCTGGTCGTGTTCTTGAGCCTCTTCCTGATTATGCTGCAGACCGTCGGCAAGCGCTTCCAACGGTCACTGCAGAATAACGATATTGCCTTCTGGCTGATCTCCCAGCGCATGTTGCCGCCGGTAGCGGTGGTGATCCCCATTTACGTGTTGTTCCAGCAACTGAACCTGTTGGACACGCGAGTGGCACTGATTATCACTTATGTGGCCACCAACCTGCCCATTGTGATCTGGCTGATGCGCGATTACTTCCTGAGCATTCCCCTGGAACTGGAGGAGTGCGCGGCGATCGATGGTGCCTCGCGCTACCGCACCTTCTGGTCCATTGTCTTGCCCCTGTCTGTGCCTGGGCTGGTGGCTACCTTCCTGTTTATCCTGGTCTTTGCCTGGAACGAGTACCTGCTGGCCCTCTTCCTCTCCGGAGCCCGTTCCCAGACCCTCCCGCTGACCGTTGCGGCCCAGAACGCCACCCGCGGGCCACAGTGGTTACATGTCGGTGCTGATCCTGATTATGATCATTCCGGTGATTGCCATTGCTATTGCCCTGGAGCGCTACATCGCCCGCGGGCTGCTGGTGGGCGCGATCAAGGGGTGAATGACATCTGGCCAGATGGGGGCCATGGCTGGTGTCGTCGGCCATGGCCCCTTATTTTGCACGATGGCTGAAAATGGACCTTTACATCATCCGTCATGCTCAATCGGTAAACAACGCCCTGGCCGACCCACGCCATCGGCTGTGTGATCCGCCATTGACAGAAGTGGGGTGGCGGCAGGCTGAACTGCTCGCCCGCCACCTGGCCCATAGCTACAGCGAGGGGAGTGCTCATGGCTACGACCAGGGTCGGCCAGGCCTGGAGCTCACCCGCTTGTTCTGTAGTCCGATGCG
>DAOTZS010000135.1:0-8265 GCA_034434335.1 Anaerolineae bacterium | reverse complement strand
GGCTGGCATCCGGCCTTGTTGCCTCCCTACCGTACCCGCCAGCACTACAACCCGGCGGCTAATCGCAAGCGATGGCTGGCCCGCCGTCGTCGGTGGCTACGGCGCCAGCCGCCGCTGAGCCGGCGCCAACGTCGGCGGCGTCAGGAGAAGGTGCTGCGGACCTTGTTAGGCTGGACGCCGCCTGAGGCGGCGTCAGCCGGTCGGTCGGCCACGGTTTGCCCTCCCGCCTCTGCGCCGGTTGAGGAAGCTACGCCGCCAACTGCGCCAGCACTCCCGACTCGACCGTCCAACCCACCCGAGGTGGAGGCTAAGGAAGACCCCCTGGCCGAGCTGCGGCAGGGCCGGGGCTGGATCGACTGCGTGCCAGAGGCCGAGCTCTGGGAACGGCTGCGGCGGGTGCGCTGGGCCAACGGGTTGCGTTGCCCCCATTGCGGCGAGACCGACCCATCCTACCTGGAAGTGATTGACTGGCACTATCGGGGCGGTATGTACCGCTACTGCTGCCAGGTCTGCCACGGGGCGGGCGATCCGGGTGAAGGCGGCACCTTCACCGACTTGACCGGCACCCTGTTTGATGGTTGCCGTCTGGACATCCGTAGCCTGTGGCTGATCGTGGAAGCCTTTGTCAACCAAGCGGCGGCGGTGGAAACCGCTGATGAGGTCCAGGTGAATCGCCATACCGTGGACCGCTATTTCCGTCTGTTGCGGGCAGCCATCTACCAGGCCCGACCCGATGGGCCACTCGCCCTGGGGCCTGAGGACATCGTCGAGCGTCTTCTCAACTTGTCAAGTTGGGGGGTAATGGGCGCGGGGCAGCGACCGAGCGGGGTAAGGGCTTGGTTGGGGCTGGGCAATGTGATCACGCCGGCCGCGCGGGTGGCGGCGGGTCGGCCGGTCCAGAGCACCCACCCAGAGCGCCGCGACAGCCATTGGCCCGGTGTCCATCCTGATGGACGTCATTGCGGCACGGACGATCCCAACGTCTAACCACGGACCGTCGGGCCAAAGCGGCGGCCGGCGTCAGCCACGCTAGGGGTGCGACGCGGTCGGCCTCTGGCAGACAGAAGCGGACCCGTCAAGGGGGGTGACGGCACACCGGCGGCGGGGTGGTGGGCGGGCCGGGCGAGGCAGCCCGGCGGCCGGCTGATATTTGGTTGACGGCGACGAGCGGCTCAGGCTGCCAAGCGTTGGTTGGCTTGCTGCCGCTGGCGACGCCGGGTGAGTTGCAGCTGGAAGCGTTGCCAGTGCTGGCGGAAGCGGGTTTCCTCCTCGGGCGATGCAGGTTGGTAGGTGCGTTGTTCACGCAGTAAGGTGAAGCACAAGCGATTGGCCTTATGGGCGGCGTGGATGACGGCGGCCTTCTCGTCCAGGCCGCGTTCGCGGGCGGCGAGGTAGGTCTCACCGATGGGCGGACATTGGCGGGCGGTGTGGAAGCCGATCTGATAGAGCGCATCGCGCAGGGCCGGGCTGCCGCGCTTGGTAATGTGGCCCACCTGCTTGGTATCTCCCGATTCGGTGGTGATCAGATCGTAGCCGGCCAGGGCCCAGATTTGGCTGGCGGTGGCGAAGTAGCTGGCATCACCGATGGGGGCCAGGTAGCGGGCCGCCAGCAAGGGGCTGATGCCGGGGACGGAGTCCACAAAGCAGGCCGGGGTATTGGGCACCAGCTCTGCGATTTGGGCCTGCAGATTCTGACTGCGCTGCGCCAGGGCGAGATAGCTTTGGTAGTCGGCCTGCAAGCGCGCGGCATAGAAGGCCGCTACCGACTTGGGCGGCAAAGGACTACGGCGCAGCGCGGTGAGGATCGCCTCGGCGGTCTTGGGGCCGGCGCGATAGCCGTGGTCATGGAACAGGCGGATCAGGCCGGGGGCGCCCAGTGCCAGCGCCTCATGGGGATTGGGACAGTAGAGCAGCAGAGCCGCCAGGCGGTCGCGGTCGAGCGCGTGGGTCTCGACGATGGGCGTGGGCGGCTCCAGGTCGGGATGGGCTTTCTGGAACTGCTTGACGTCGGCGATGGCGCCGGGCCAGAGGCGATCGACCTGGGCCAGGATTTGTCGCTCCAGATGGTGCAGTTGGGCGTCGATTTGTTCGTAGCTGCGCACCAGTTCGCGCAGTTGGGCGGTGCTATCGGAGAGCAAGTGGGCTGGGTGGCCCAGGCCATCGGCCAGGCAGGCGGCGATGGCGGCGACGGCGGTGCGATCGCTGGTGTGCTGGCGGACGGAGATCTCTTCCTGGCGCTTCTTGGTCAACAACGGGTTGAGCCAGCGATAGGCGACGGGGCAAGCCGCACCGGGCTGCAGGTAGGACCGATAGTGCTCCTGGATCAGCCAGGCCCAGGGCTCGTGGTAGACGCCGGTATGCTCGTTGCCGATCACGGCTGCGGGAAAGCGGCCGGAGGCCAACAGGGGATCCACGGTGGCGGTGAAGTGCGCAAAGCCGCCGGTGTCGCTGCGCACCTTGCGGGGTGGGATCAGCTCTACCAGCCAGCCTTCGTAGTGATAGCAGCCAAACCAGTGGACGTTCTTGCCGATATCCAGTGCTACGATTAGCGAGCCAGAGGTGATAGAATAGCGGAACATGAGTGACCTCCTTGGACTTGGAATGGATGGCGGTAGTATACCGCCGTTGGTCACTCATGTTTATATCAGGGGGTAGAAATGCTCTCGTACATCATGCGACGGCTAGGGTATATCCTGATCATGGTGATCCTGGCCTCCTTCGCCAGCTTTCTCATTATAGAATTGCCACCGGGCGACTTCCTGACCCAAAAGCTGCAGGAGCTTCAGGCCCGCGGTGATCGCAGCGCCGAGATGCGTATTGCTGAGTATCGGGCACGCTATGGCCTGGACAAGCCATTATTGGAACGTTATTGGATTTGGGTTACCCACTTCATCCAGGGTGACTTCGGCGAGTCGTTTGAGTTTGAGCGGCCGGTGACCGAGGTGATCGGCCAGCGGGCCGGTATGTCGGTGATCCTGGCTCTGTCCACGATCACATTGGTCTGGATCCTCGCTATCCCCATCGGTGTCTACTCGGCCACCCATCAGTACTCGGTTGGCGATCAGATCATCACCACGATCAGCTTTATCGGTCTGGGGATGCCGGGGTTTCTCCTGGCCCTTCTGGTGCTCTTCTTTGCCATGGTTTTCCTGAACCAGGAAGTAGGAGGGCTCTTCTCACGAGAGTTTCAGGAAGCTCCGTGGAGTTTCGCGCGCGTCATTGATCTGCTCAAACACCTGTGGATCCCGGCCCTGATCAGCGCCGTGACCGGCACGGCAGGCCTGATCCGCATCATGCGGGGGAACCTGTTGGAAACGCTGGGCCAGCCTTTTGTGGAAGCGGCTCGGGCCCGCGGCCTGAAGGAGCGCACAGTGGTCTGGAAGCACGCGGTGCGGGTCGCTATCAACCCCTTGATCGTCATCCTGGGCACCGAGGCGCTGCCCGGCATTGTCGCCGGTGACGCGCTGGTAGGTACGGTACTCAACCTGCCCACCATCGGCCCGTTGTATGTGCGGGCCCTGCAAAGGCAGGATATGTACCTGGCCGGCACCGTATTGGTGTTCATCGTAGGGGTGACGATGATCGGCAACCTGCTGGCCGACCTGACGCTGGCGGCGCTTGACCCACGCATCCGCCTGGAGTAAGGGGAAGGTGCATCATGGCTGAACAAGCAGCTCCCACAACCATCAGGGCACCCGAAAGAAAGCAGATCAGCCAAAGCTATTGGAGCCTGGTGTGGTGGAAGTTCAAGAAGAACAGGCTGGCTATTGTCGGTGGGGTCCTGATCATCCTTTTCTATACCATTTGTGGCCTGTTTGCCGAGTTCTTTGCCCCCTATACCCTGCAGTACCAATCCAATTACCTGGAGGCCCGCCCCCAGCCCATTGTGTTCAAGGATAAGGCAGGGAATTTCAGCCTGCGGCCGGCTGTATACGGCCTGCGCTCAGAAATTGATGCGAAGTTGCGCAAGCGCTTCTTCGTAGTGGATGAAACGAGGATCTATCCCCTTTACTTTTTCGTCAAAGGCCAGCCGTACAAGCTGTTCGGATTGATCCCCACCGATATTCATCTCTTTGGCACGGACCCAGCCGATCCTGAAGCTCACGCCTTCCTCTTCGGCACAGACCGCCTGGGCCGCGACCTCTTCTCCCGGATCATCTACGGCGGCCGTCTCTCCCTGCTGATCGGGCTATTGGGCCAGATCCTGACCTTTATCTTTGGGACGGTGATGGGGGTAATCTCTGGCTATTACGGTGGGATCACTGATATCGTAGTCCAGCGGATGACGGAGTTCGTGGGCGCCTTCCCCGACATCCCCCTCTTCATGGCCCTGGCCGCGGCCATCCCTGTGACCTGGTCACCTATTTGGGTGTACTTCATGCTCACCCTGATCCTGGTTTTCATCCGCTGGGGAGGGTTGGCACGCCAGGTGCGGGGGATCATCCTGTCTTTGCGCGAGCGGGAATATGTGCTGGCGGCGCGCAGTTTTGGGGCCAGCGACCGCCGCCTGATGTTCCGTCACTTGCTCCCAGGCACCCTGAGCCACTGTATCGTTATCGCCACGCTGATGATCCCCGGCATGATCCTTTCGGAAACCGCCTTGAGCTGGCTTGGCCTGGGCTTGCGTCCCCCGCTTACCAGTTGGGGCGTGCTGCTGCAAGAGGTCACCAGCGTGCGGTCAATTCGGTTTGCGCCATGGCTTCTCTTGCCCGTTCCGTTTGTCATCCTGGCTGTGCTCTCCTTCAATATGTTGGGCGATGGGCTGCGTGATGCGCTGGACCCCTACGGAGGTCGGTAAGAGGGATGTGCCATGTCTGAGCCGTTAGTGGAAGTCAAGGACCTTAAAGTGGAATTCGCCGTGCGGGATGGCATTGTCCACGCGGTGGATGGGGTTTCCTTCACCGTCTATCGGGGGCGAACGTTGGGGGTGATCGGCGAGAGCGGATGTGGCAAGTCGGTAACCGCCAAGGCGATCCTGCACATGGTTCCCAAACCGGGCAAGATCACCGGGGGCGAGATCATCTACTATCGCCGAGTGCGGAACGACGGCGCTGGTCAGACCACCGAGCCGGTGAACATCATACAGTTGGACCCCGACGGAGAGGAGATCCGCAAGATTCGCGGTGGCGAGATCGCCATGATCTTCCAGGAGCCCATGAGCTCTCTGACACCGGTTTACACCGCTGGCAGTCACATCGGTGAGGCGGTTACTTTGCACCGCCTCATACCTGTGCGCAAGATCGGTGATCAGATGGTCGAAACCATCCAGGCCCATCGCGGGGTCTCAAAGCAGGAGGCGCGTGAGATCGCTATCGAGATGCTGCGGAGGGTAGGGATCCCCAAGCCACAGCAACGGGTAGACAGCTATCCACACCAGTTGAGCGGTGGGCAACGGCAACGGGTGATGATCGCCATTGCGCTCTCCTGCGAGCCGGCCATGTTGATCGCCGATGAGCCGACGACGGCGCTGGATGTGTCCATCGAGGCGCAGATCCTGGATATTATGCGCGAGTTGCAGGAGACGACCGAGATGGCCATCATGTTTATCACGCATAACCTGGGCGTCATCGCCGAGATGGCCGATGAGGTGTGCGTGATGTACATGGGCAAAGAGGTGGAACAGGCCAGCACTGTCGAGATCTTCTACCAGCCCCGACATCCATACACCCAGGCTCTGCTCAAGTCTATCCCTCGCGTAGGCAGGAAGAGCCGGGAGCGGCTGGCTTCCATCACAGGGATGGTGCCCGATCCGTTCCACTTGCCGCCGGGCTGCGTCTTCCATCCCCGCTGTCCAGATTACATGCCGGGAAAGTGCGACCATCTTATGCCCTCTTGGACCCAGGTGGGGGAGGGGCATTGGGTTCGTTGTCTGCTGTATGAAGAGGTATGATGCAGCATGGCCAACAAAGCGCGCGGTGATATCCTGCTCGACGTAAAAGGGCTTAAGAAGTACTTTCCGATCCAGCGTGGCATCCTGCGGCGGACGGTAGGCTACGTCAAAGCCGTGGACGACGTCAGCTTTTTCGTCCGCGAGGGGGAAACGTTAGGGCTGGTGGGCGAAAGCGGCTGCGGCAAGACCACAGCCGCGCGCACCATCATCCGCCTGTACGAGCCAACTGCCGGAGAGGTACACTTCAAGACGAACAGGTTCTCGGCCGATGGCCGGCCTAAGATGGTCAATCTGCTGGAGCTGGACCGGGAGCAAATGAAGCTGGTCCGGCAGGAGATTGCCATGATCTTCCAGGACCCCGTTGGCTCTCTGAACCCCAGGATGAGCGTGTTCGATATTGTTGCCGAGCCTTTGGTGATCCATGGCAAGGGCACAGGGCCAGAGACCGAGGAAACGGTGATCCAGCTTCTAGAGCGCGTGGGGCTGCGGCCGGAACATATGCGCCGCTACCCTCACGAGTTCTCAGGTGGCCAGCGACAGCGTATCGGCATCGCGCGCGCCCTGGCCCTGAGGCCGCGCCTGGTCTTCTGCGACGAGCCTGTCTCGGCCCTGGATGTCTCGATTCAGGCGCAGACGCTGAACCTGCTGCAGGACCTGCAGGCGGATTTCAACCTGGCTTATGTCTTCGTGGCCCACGACCTGAGCGTAGTACAACACATCTCTGATCGCGTGGCAGTGATGTATGTGGGTAAAGTGGTGGAGATGGCCGACGCCGAGGAGCTGTATCTGAACCCCTTGCACCCCTACACCGAGGCATTGTTATCCGCCGTGCCCAAGCCTGATCCGCTGTACAAGTCGGAGCGCATCCTGATGCAGGGCGATGTGGCCGACCCCTCCAATCCGCCACCGGGATGCTATTTCCACCCCCGTTGCCAGTACGCGGGAGACATCTGTTCCAAGCAGACGCCGGAGTTCCGCGAGCTAAAACCCGATCACTGGGTGGCCTGCCATCGCGCTGATGAACTGACATTGAAGGGGGTTTGAGAGGACCAGGATAAGGATATGCGATTGTCGCGGCTTCCTGTAGGCTTTCTCACCTTCATCCTGTGGCTCGTTACCATTGCCGTGGGATTGTGGGAAATCCTCATCGTACGGGATATGTTCGTGCGACTCTATGCCCGCTTTGGACACGATTACGGAACGGGTCTCGCCATCCGCAACTGGACTGTGTTGCCCCTGAGCGTTGTCTGGCTGGCCTTTGCCATTGGCACCGGAGAGTATCATCGCCTCAAAGCAGGCCAACGTGCCTCGTGGTTATTGTTCGGCCGCACCATCGCTGCCGAGGCAGCCGTTTTGATCCTGGTACTCATCATTTGACGTTGCACTTCACCTGGCCTTTGTGTACCTTCGCGGCCAGCATCTGTCTTTACTCCTCAAACCATCCTCTGTTCGTCGGCTGCGATGGCCGGCAAAGATCGGGCCGTGGCAACTATTCAGGCCGATTGAGATTGCCCTCCCTGGGCACTCCGTGCCAGTTGGGGCGACCCAGCGGATCGCCCCTCCGCCGACACCCTCCATGTGTGCATCACCAGAGAGGTCGGCGAAGGCCGACCTCTGGCCGCAGGCCCCCAAAGGGTGACTTCCAGTCACCGCTGAATAGTGCCGTGTTAAGCTAGATTCTGGCATTTTGCAGCCAGTGCATGACCCCTCTCACCCCCTTTCCCCCGCTCTCCCCTGCGAGGGGAGAGCGGGGGAAAGCCCAAGTGTAGGGGTTTCTGGGACGGCTTCGCCGCCCCAGAAACCCCCTTTAATGCCGATCTCCCCGCCCCCTGATAGGGAGCGGGGCCAGGGGCTTACAAGGGTAGGTTTTTGCAGGGTGGGGAGTCCCCAACAAGTTGGGGACAATTCTCGTGCCCAGGTGAGACGGCCCCAAGCAAGTTTGGGGGCTCCAGAGCAGGCTGCCCGGTGATAAATCGCCGGGCTAAGAGGGCAAAGCCCCCCTCGGGACCGAGGCCTTCGGGGCTGGATACTCAGCCCGCAGGACTTCGCTCTTTCAGCCCGGACGTTTACGTCCGGGCCTTCTGGCAAAAACCTACACTTGTGAGGGGGCCGGGGGTGGGGGGCAATCCGGAAAGTGTAGAATCCAGCCTAACGAAGCAACAGTTACCAGTTTTGTACCCCTCACATAAGGTAGCTCTGGCCGCCAGCCAACAGTCTCCACAAGGAACCCCGTACGGGTTCCAGGCTTGACAGGTATCCCTTTCTATGATAGACTGTGACCGATCACGGTAACGGTCACAGGGGCGGGTTAGCCATGGGCAATATTACCATCCGCGATGTCGCTGCTGCAGCTGGGGTGTCCTATCAAACCGTAT
>DAOTZS010000134.1:0-10728 GCA_034434335.1 Anaerolineae bacterium | reverse complement strand
CCGGCCCCGATGCGGCCTCGCTGGTGGGCCAGGTGATACACCCCGAGACCATCTGGGCCTGCACGACCTGCTATGCGTGCATGTACGAATGCCCGGTGCTCATCGAGCAGGTAGACGACATCGTAGACATGCGCCGCTACCTGGCGCTGATGGAGGGCGCACTGCCCTCCAGCCTGGCCGCGACGTTGACCAATATCGAGCGCGCCGGCAACCCCTGGAAACAGCCCCGGCGCAAACGGACCGCCTGGACCCAGGGCCTCGATTTCTCCGTGCCCTTGATGGCTGAGGTAGGGGAGGCCGATGTGCTGTGGTGGGTGGGGTGTGCCGGAGCCTACGACCCGCGCAACCAGAAGGTGACGCGCGCCATCGCCCGCATTCTGCACGCGGCAGGGGTGAACTTCGCCATCCTGGGCGAAGAGGAGCAGTGCACGGGTGATGTGGCTCGCCGCGCCGGCAATGAATACCTGTTCCAGACCCTGGCCCAGGCCAACATCGCCACCCTGAACCAGTACAAGTTCAAAGTCATCCTGACCCAGTGCCCCCACTGCTACAACACTCTGCTCAACGAGTACCCCC
This sequence comes from Anaerolineae bacterium, assembly GCA_034434335.1. Lineage (GTDB taxonomy): Bacteria > Chloroflexota > Anaerolineae > CG2-30-64-16 > CG2-30-64-16 > DAOTZS01. The sequence goes on along the minus strand of DAOTZS010000134.1, from coordinate 10,152 downwards.
AGTTCGGCGGCCACTACCAGGTGATGCACCATACCCAGTACATCGAGGCCCTGCTGGCCGAGGAGAATATCTGGATCAGGAAGAATGGCGGGGAGAAAATCACCTTTCATGACCCCTGTTATCTGGGCCGCTACAACGATGAGTACGAGGCCCCGCGCCAGGTGGTGAGCGCCACCGGGCTGCGCCTGGTTGAAATGGCGCTGACCAGGGACCGGGCCATGTGTTGCGGCGGCGGTGGCGCCCGCGTCTGGATGGAGGATCAGGGCGAGAACCGCGTCAACTACCGACGGCTGGAGCAGGTGTTGGAAACAGGAGCACGCCAGGTGGCCGTCGCCTGTCCCTTCTGCATGATCATGCTGGAAGACGCCAAAGGCGCCAAGGGGGCGGAGGACCTGGTGATCCGGGATGTGGCGGAGATCGTGGCTGATGTGTTGATAGGGCCGGACCCGAGCGGAGGTCCGGGCCTGTAATCGGCAGAGCCTCTTGTGGCAACTGGAGACATCCCATGGCAGAAAACAATCTATATGATGTCGTGGTCATCGGTGGCGGGCCGGGCGGTTATGTGGCTGCCATCCGCGCGGCCCAACTGGGCTTGAAAGTGGCGCTGGTAGAGCGCGAGTTCCTGGGCGGGGTGTGCCTGAATGTGGGCTGTATACCCACCAAGGCTTTGCTGCGCAACGCGGAAGTGGTTAACCTGCTGGGCCAGGGCAAGGAGTATGGCTTCCAGTTCGACAATCTGACCCTGGACTACGCTGCCGCCCAGAGGCGCAGCCGACAGGTCAGCGACCGGCTGGTGAAGGGCGTGCAGTTTCTGATGCGCAAGAACAAGATTGATGTATACCAGGGGGTTGGCCGGCTGCGCTCGGCGAAGGAGGTAGAGGTCAGCGCGGTGGCCGAAGCACCAGCCGTCGGGGGTCAGAAGTACGATGGCCGGCTGAACGCCAGGCACATCATCATTGCCACCGGCCACCATGCCCGTTCCCTGCCCGGGGTACAGATTGACGGCCAGAAGGTCATCACCTATCGGGAGGCCCTGGCGTTGACGGCCGTGCCCAGGCGGATGATCATCGTCGGGGCCGGCGCGATTGGGATGGAGTTCGCCTACATTTTCCGCTCCTATGGGGCCGAGGTAACGGTGATTGAGATGCTGCCGCACGTCCTCCCGCTGGAGGACGAAGAGGTGGCGGCCGAGGTCGCCAAGGCGTTCAAGCGCCAGGGGATCGTCACCCTGGCCAACACCCGTACCGAGGCCGTGGAGCCAACCCCCGACGGCGTGACAGTGCGCGCCGTGGATCAGGCCAGTGGCCAGCAACACACCCTCACGGCCGACATGGTGCTCATGGCTGTGGGAGTGGCCCCCAACAGCGACGGCATTGGCCTGGAGGCGGCGGGGGTGCAGACCGACCGGCGCGGGTTCATCGTTATTGACGAGTACATGCGTACCAACGTCCCGGGCATCTATGCCATCGGCGATGTGACGGGCAAGCTGCTCCTGGCCCACGTGGCCAGCGCCCAAGGCAAGGTGGCGGCTGAACACATCGCCGGCCACGAGACGCGGCCGCTGCGGGAAGCCGATTACGCGTTCATGCCGCGCGCCACCTATTGCCGGCCTCAGGTGGCCAGCCTGGGCTACACCGAGGCCCAGGTCAAGGAGAAAGGATATCAGGTCAAGATCGGCAAGTTTCCCTTTATGGCCAACGGCAAGGCGCTGGGCCTGGGGGAGCGGGAGGGGTTCGTCAAGATCATCGCCGAGGCGCGCTACGGCGAGATCTTGGGTGCCCATCTGGTGGGCCCCGATGTTACCGAACTGTTGCCCGAGCTGGCCCTGGCGCGCACCTGGGAGCTGACCGCGGAGGAGATCGCCCGCACCGTCCACGCCCACCCCACGCTGGCCGAGGCAATCATGGAGGCCGCGCACGCCGTGCAAGGAGAGGCCATACACATTTAGGGCAGCCAGAGGGTAATTACCTACCCGGCTGCTGTGCGCTGATTGGAAATCAGCCCACTTGGGCACACTGTGCCGGGCGTCGGCCTACGCCGACGCTCCTGGTCAGCGAAGGCCTACGGCGGGCGACTTTAGTCAGCACCGGTAGGTAGTTACGCCAGGGGTCAATAACGATAGCTTATGTCTGATCCTATGAACAGACAGGGGTCTGGCGCGATGCCGCGGCGAGCGCGTTTGCCCGAGGAGCAACCGACACCCGGCAGGAAGCCAGACTGGCTGCGCGTGAAGCTTACGCAAAACGAGCAGTACTGGCGCATCAAGGCTCTGATGCGCGGGCAGGCCTTGCATACCGTCTGCGAGGAGGCCATGTGCCCCAACCTGGGCGAGTGCTGGGGGCGGGGCACCGCAACCTTCCTCCTGCTGGGCGACATCTGCACCCGTTCGTGCCGCTTCTGCAATGTCAAGACCGGCCGGCCACTGCCCCTGGACGAGGACGAGCCGCGGCGAGTGGCCGAGTCGGTCCAGGAAATGCAGTTGCGCCACGTGGTGCTGACCAGCGTAGACCGGGATGATCAGCCAGATGGCGGAGCCCACATCTTCGCCAACACGATCCGCGAGATCCGCCGCCTGCAGCCAGGCTGTACCATCGAGGTACTCATCCCAGACTTCAAGGGCAGCCGCCAGGCGCTGGCCATGGTGATGGAAGCACAGCCTGATATCCTTAACCATAACATCGAGACGGTGCCTCGCCTCTCGCGTTGGGTGCGGCCCCAGGCCAGGTACGAGCGCAGCCTGGATGTCCTCCGCATGGCCAGGGAGCTGGCCCCCACTGTCCTGACCAAGTCCGGCCTGATGGTGGGCCTGGGCGAAACGTGGGACGAAGTCCTGGCCGTCATGGACGACCTGCGTGGGGTCCAGGTGGACATCCTGACCATTGGCCAATACCTGCAGCCCACTAAGGCCCATCTGCCCGTGGCCCGTTTCTATACGCCGGAGGAGTTCAAACAGTTGGCCGATGAAGGGTACGCGCGCGGCTTCAAGTGGGTGGAATCGGGGCCCCTTGTGCGCTCATCGTATCACGCAGACGGGCAGGCGCGGCTCATCGAAAGGGCATAACCGGCCTGAGTTTTGCGGCGGCTTTCGATATCTCGATACGCTCCAAGACCATGCAAATCCTGGTTGTAGACATCGGCACCGGTACCCAAGACATCCTGCTCTTCGATAGCGAGCGGGCGCCCGAGAACTGCCTGAAGCTGGTCATGCCCGCGCCAACTGTGCTGGTGGGAGAGCAGATCCGACGCGCCACCGCGGCGCGCCGGCCCCTGTTGCTGCAGGGGGTAGTCATGGGGGGTGGACCGTGTACCTGGGCGGTGGAAGCTCACCGGCGCGCCGGCCTGCGCGTCTTGGCTACCCCCGACGCAGCCCGCACCTTCAACGATGACCTGGAGTGGGTGCAGAGGGAGCTGGGCGTAGAGATCGTCTCCGAGGAGGAGGGCGAGAAGCTTGCGGTCGACGATGCGTTTGTGAGGATCGAGCTGCGCGATTTTGACTTCAGGGCCATCGAACGGGCTTTCGCCGCCTTCGGCATGGCCTTGAGGCCTGCTGGCCTGGCCCTGGCCGTTTTCGACCATGGCGCGGCTCCGCCCGGCGTCAGTGACCGTCAGTTCCGCATGGAGTACCTGAGCCAGCGCCTGCGCAGTGAGCGCCGGCTGAGCACCTTTGCCTTTCGCGGCCCAGACGTGCCAGCGATCATGACCCGCCTGCGCGCGCTGGCCGAGACCGCCCAGGCTCAGGCCGGGTTGCCGGTCGTGGTGATGGACACCGCGCCGGCAGCTATCCTGGGGGCCCTGGACGACCTGGCTGTGCGCGACCACCCGGACGGGATGATCGTCAACGTGGGGAACTTCCATACCCTGGCGTGCCAATTGCGGGCCAGACAGCCAGCGCGTCTGTTTGAGCACCATACAGGCCTGTTGACTCCGGCGAGCCTGGGTTCATGGTTGCAGCGGCTGGCCCAGGGCACGATCAGCCATCAGGCAGTGTTCGCCGACCAGGGACATGGCGCCCTGATCCTGGACGATGTCGCGTTGCCGCTGGAGTTCGTGGCCGTAACCGGCCCCCGCCAGGCCCTGATCAAGGGTGTGCCCCTGCCACTCCATTGCGCCGTGCCCCACGGCGACCAGATGCTGTGTGGCTGCTTCGGGCTGTTGCGGGCCGCGGCGGATGTGATGCCCGAATGGCGAGAGGCGATTGTGGCTGGGCTGGAAGGCGTTGGCGATCAAGGGTTGTGGTAGGAGGTCCCATGAGCGAAACCGATATTACTCAAGAGGTGCTGCGCCGGCTGACTTATGGGCTATACGTGGCGACCGCGGTCGGCGCTGATGGGCCGCGGGCAGCAACCATCAGTTGGGTCAGCCAGGTCTCCTTCCGGCCGCGGCTGGTAGCGGTGGCGATGCGCAAGGGCACTGCCATCTGTGAGGCGGTGCGAGAGAGCCGGCGTTTCGCCCTGCATTTGATCGGAGCCGGGCAGCTAGACTTTGCCAAAGCCTTCTTTAGAGTGACTCACTCTGGCCCCGATCAGATCGCCGGGTATCGTTTCAGGCTGAGCGAGCGAGGGGTGCCAATCCTCGACGACGCGCCCGCCTGGTTGGAGTGCGAGGTGGTGGAGGAGGCTGGGGAGCAAGGGGATCATCAGCTTTACATTGCGCAGATTGTGGGAAGCGGGCTGCGAGATGCTTGCCTGAACGCGTTGGCCCTGCGCGATACACCATGGCACTATGGAGGCTAGAGCTGGTCGGGGCGCGAGGGAACCGGTTCGTGTGTTCTGTTGCCCGCCAAAGGAGGTCTTCTCGATGAACACGAACGCACCTACCGACGTCCGCACTGATGCACTGCGCCTGCTGTCGAATGGACTCTATATTCTGACTGCCTGCGCGGACAATATGTTGCACGCGGCAGCCGTCTCGTGGGTCAGCCAGGTCTCTTTTGAGCCGCCCCTGGTGATGGTGGCGCTGCGCCGCAACTCACGCCTGGCCCAGGCCGTACGCCAGGCTCATCGCTTCGCGCTCAACATCCTGGCCAGCGGACAGGAGGAGTTGGCCCAACGCTTCTTCCAACATTGGACAGGACCAGCCGAAGCCGCGACCCTCTCGGGCTACCCCTTCCGGGCCAGCCCGGCCCATTGCCCCCTGCTCACCGATGCCCTGGCCTGGCTGGAATGCCGGCTGGCCGCTGAGCCACCTACACCCGGGGACCACCACCTGGTTTTAGGGGAGGTCACAGGAGCAGGGGTACGGCGCCAGGGCACGCCCATGGTGCTGTGGAACACACCCTGGTCTTACGGAGGGCTGAGGGCATCATAATGGCCGCGGATTACCCGGCCCACGCGGATACCTGGCCGCCAGTTGGCCTGCCATTTCCCCTCATGGTCTCGGAGCACTTGGCTGCGCATCGTGCGCCGGAGCAGATGGAAGGATGAGCCTGACGCAACTGCTGCTTCTTTACGGCACATTTATGCTCATTAGCCTTTCGGGCGCGCTGTCGCCCGGGCCCCTGACCGCCCTGGCGATCGGGGAGGGGGCCCGTGCCGGCCGCTGGGCAGGGGTGCGTCTGGCGGCAGGCCATGGGTTAGTCGAGGGGGTGTTGGTGTTTGCCCTCGCTTATGGGCTTGGGGTATGGCTGCAGCAGCCTCTGGTTAGTGGCATCATCGGGGTGGTGGGGGCCGGGGTGTTGCTCTGGATGGGTTACGGGCTGCTGATGGGGGCAGGCCGCGGCCGGCTAACCCTGGCTGAGGCCAGAGATGGGCCGGCGCCAGGGGTCGTCCGGTGGGGGCATGTGCCTGGTGGTGCCTTGATCACGGTGGCCAACCCTTACTGGGTGCTCTGGTGGGCCACTCTGGGCGCGGTCTACGTGGCCCGCGTGGCAGCCCTGCAGTTAGGACTGTTGTCGGTGGCCGGGCTGGTCTTCACCCATTGGCTGACCGACCTCCTGTGGCTGGGCAGCCTGAGCTTTGTGATCGCTTCAGGCCGTCAGTTGATCGGGGAGCGCGGTTATCGGATCATCCTGTTGGTGTGTGGAGCCTTCCTGGCCGTGTTTGGGCTCTATTTCGCCTGGTCAGGGATTCGGTTTCTGGTTGCTCCCTGAACTGACAGGAGTTACGCACTTTGAGGCGTATCCCCCCATCCCCCTACCCCCTTCCCTGCAAGGCGGGGAAGGGGGATCGAGATTATGAGGGTATTCTGGGCGGCTTCGTCGCCCAGAATACCCCTTTCAAAGGATTCCCCCGCCCCCGACTGGGGGCGGGGGCCAGGTGATGGGGGCACAGCGTAGTGCAACTGCGTAACTCCTGGAACTTTGGGATAGTTCAATTCGCCGGGAAAGTCAGTTTACACTTTTTGCGGTCGCTAGAATTGCCGCCCAGGGCCCTCACCCCTCTCCCGCTCGCCTTTGGCGGCAGGAGAGGGGAGGGGGAGAAAAAAGGGTTTTGCGGCGGCCTTCGGCCGCCGCAAAACCCCTCGTCTTAATCCCCCCTCTCCCCTGGCCGCAGGCCAAGGGCCACGCCCCGAGGGCTCGGCCCCGAGGGGGAGAGGGGGGATTAAGGGGGGTGAGGGGCAGTGAGAACCATCCCGCATAATTGCCCAAGATATGGGTTATCTCAACACAAAGGAGTGTTCCATGTTAGCTCAACAGAATCCTTTCGAGATCGCACAACGTCAGCTTGATGAGGCGGCTGTCCTGCTGGGGCTGTCGCCGGCCATGCACGCTTTCCTGCGCGTGCCAATGAGGGAGTTTCACTTTACAATCCCGGTCCAGATGGACGATGGCCACTTCGAGACCTTTCAGGCTTTCCGGGTTCAGTACAACGACGCGCGTGGGCCGGCCAAGGGTGGCATCCGTTTTCATCCCGAAGAAACGATAGACACCGTGCGGGCCCTGGCTGCCTGGATGACCTGGAAGACAGCGGTGGTAGATATCCCCCTGGGAGGGGGCAAGGGAGGCGTGATCTGCGATCCCAAGAGCATGTCGGCGGGGGAACTGGAACGGCTAAGCCGCGGTTACATGCGGCGGGTCGCCCATTTCATTGGCCCCGATAAAGACGTGCCCGCGCCCGACGTCTACACCACCCCCCAGATCATGGCCTGGATGATGGACGAATACGAGGTGATCACGGGCCGCCATCTGCCGGGGGTCATTACAGGCAAGCCGGTGCCGCTGTTTGGCTCGCTGGGCCGCGGGGATGCGACCGCGCGCGGGGGCATTTACACGGTGCGCGAAGCCGGCAAGGTGCTGGGGCTGTCGTTAGCAGGGGCCACGGCCGCCATCCAGGGTTATGGCAATGCTGGTCAGTTTGCCCATCAATTGGGCCACGATCTCTTGGGGCTCAAGATAATCGCGGTGAGCGATTCCAAAGGTGGCATTTACAATGAAAAGGGATTGGATTTCGAGAAGGTAGCGGCATGGAAGCGGGATACGGGCAGTGTGGTGAACTTCCCGGAAGCCGACAACATCACCAACAATGAACTCCTGGAGCTGCCGGTGACGGTGCTCTTCCCGGCCGCGCTGGAAAACCAGATCACGGCAGAGAATGCGAGCCGCATCAAGGCCCACATTGTGGCCGAGCTGGCCAACGGTCCCACTACCCCCGAGGCCGACCAGATCCTGTTTGAGAACGGGATCTACGTGATCCCAGATTTCCTGTGCAACGCGGGCGGGGTGACGGTAAGCTATTTCGAGCAGGTGCAAAACGCCTACAACTTCTACTGGAAGCAAGAAGAGGTCTATGAGCGGCTAGACATGAAGATGACCACCGCCTTCCATGCCGTGCATGAGATGGCGCAGGCCCGGCGCATCCATAACCGTCTGGCGGCCTATCTGGTGGCAGTGCAGCGTGTGGCCGAGGCGGTAGCGATGCGCGGTTGGGTGCGCTAAGCTGAGAGGGCTATAATAAGCAAGTGACGGTCACTTGTACAAGTGACCGTCACTTTGTTTTTACAGGCTGGCCAGCACTTCGGCCAGCGCCTCACGGCTGGGCCGTAGCTTCTCCTCGGGCAGGTGCACCAGCGGCGTGGAGCAGAGGTGCAGCAGTTCATGGAAGTCGGGGCGCTCCTGTTCGTTGACGTAGATCAGCCCCGTGATGAACTTTTGCTGGGCTCGCGCCTCTTCCAGGGTCTTGAGCGCCAACTGTTTGTCGGTGGGGTCATAGTCAGGAGAGAGCTTTTTCAGGACGACCTTAGACCCATCATGCATGGCCACTTCCAGCTCCCCCTCGTACTTGCCAATCGTGATCTCTTCGTAGGGAGGGATGAAATTCAATTCGTTGAGTGGCGCTTCCTGGCTCTTGCCCCAACCGTAGCTCTTGGTGGAGTCGTCGTGGTTGTTGAATGTAACGCACGGGCTGATGATGTCGAGCACGGCGATCCCCCGATGGCTCAGCGCGGCCTTGAGCAGGCTTTCCACCTGGCGGGGGTCACCGGCGAAGCTGCGCGCTACAAAGGTGGCGTTGGCCGCCAGGGCTTCCAGGCAGATGTCAAGGGGGGGCAGGTTGTTGATGCCGGCGTACTTCAGGCGCTGGCCCAAGTCGGCGGTAGCGCTGAACTGGCCCTTGGTCAGGCCATAGACCCCGTTGTTCTCCACAATGTACACCATGGGCACATTGCGCCGCACCGCGTGTTTGAACTGCCCCGTGCCAATGGAGGCCGTGTCGCCGTCGCCGCTGATACCGAAGATGATCAGCTCATTGTTGGCGGCGGCCACGCCGGTGGCCACCGCCGGCATGCGGCCGTGCAGGCCGTTGAAGCCGTGGCTCCAACCCAAGAAGTAGGCTGGCGATTTGCTGCTGCAGCCAATCCCGCTGATCTTGACGATGCGCGTTTGATCCAGCCCCAGCTCCCAGGCCACGTTCATAATGCGCTGGGCGATGCTATCGTGACCACACCCTTTGCAGAGGGTGGAGGGTTTGCCTTTGTATGCATTCTTATCCAGGCCCAGGCTGTTAAGCCTGGGGCCCCTGGTGGGGGTTTCTACAACTGTGCTTATCATCTGACGCTCCTCCTTCTGGTGAGGGAGGCGGCATTGCCAGGCCCCGCTCACACCTCCCGCATAATGCTCTCGTAAATCCACTGCGCCGACAGAGGAAGGCCGTTGCAGCGGGCGACCGAGATCAGGGCACCGCCGCAGAGCGGCTCTTCCGCCAGGAGGATCTTATGCAACTGGCCGTCGCGGTTGTTTTCGATCACAAAGACCCGGCTATAGCGGTGCATGAAATCGCGCACGGCATCGTTGATCGGCAGAGCGCGCAACCGAAGGTAGCTGGTTTCGACGCCAGCCGCGGCCAGCAGAGCACGCGCCTCGGCCACGGCGCGGTCATTGGACCCCAGGCTGATCAGGCCGATCTCGGCCCCGTCCCTCTCGTATATCACCGGGCCGGGCACCAGCCGGCGCGCAGTCTCGAACTTGCGCGCCAGGCGCTGCAGATTGCGCTCCCAGTCCTCAGGCCGCTCACTGTAGTCGGCATACTCGTTGTGGCCCGTGCCACGCGTGAAGTAGGCGGCCAGGGGGGTGGGAGTGCCAGGGAGGGTGCGATAGCAGATGCCGTCGCCGTCCACATCTTTGTAGCGGCCCCAGGAACCCCCCAGTGCCTTGACCTGCTCGGCCGTCAACACCTTGCCCCGATCCATTGGCTGATCAGGGTACTCAAAAGGATCGCTGATCCAGAGGTTCATCCCCAGGTCCAGGTCGCTGAGCACGATGACCAGGGTCTGAAGCCGTTCGGCCAGGTCAAAGGCCCGCCAGCCGAACTCGAAACACTCTTTAGGGTCGGACGGGAAGAGCAGAACATGGCGGGTATCCCCATGGCTCAGGTAGTAGGCCGCCAGGATGTCGCCCTGGCTGGTGCGGGTGGGGAGGCCAGTGCTGGGGCCGATGCGCTGTACATCCCAGATCACGGCCGGGATTTCAGCGAAATAGGCCAGGCCAGCGAATTCGGCCATCAGGTCCAGGCCCGGACCGCTGGTAGCCGTCATTGCCCGCGCGCCGGCCCATCCGGCCCCTACAACCATCCCCAGGGCAGCCATCTCATCCTCGGCCTGGATGATGGCAAAGGTGGCCTCACACTCCTGGGGGTCAGAGCGCAGTTTGGGCAGGTACTTCGACAACGCGTCGGCCAGGCTGGAGGCAGGAGTGATCGGATACCAGGAGACCACGGTGAC
>DAOTZS010000133.1:0-45064 GCA_034434335.1 Anaerolineae bacterium | reverse complement strand
GGCGCGCCCTGCCGCCGCGGGTCGAGCAACGTGGCCGCATCCAGCGCTCGGCCCAGCGCCTTGAAGAGCGCCTCGGCCTGGTGATGATCGTTGCGGCCATAGAGCACGCGCGCGTGCAGGTTGAGCCGGCCATGAATCGCGACCGTCTCCAGAAAGTGGCGCACCAGGTCAGGATCCATGCCGCCCAGGCCGGCCGCGTGCCAGGTCGCCTCAATCACCGCATAGGGCCGGCCGCCCAGGTCCACCGCAACGAAAGCGAGCGCTTCGTCCATTGGCACGTAGCTGTGCGCGGTGCGCACGATCCCCGCCCGGTCGCCCAGCGCCCGATCGAGCGCCTGGCCCAGGCAGATCGCCACGTCTTCGGCCGTGTGATGCGCATCCACATGCAGGTCGCCCCGCGCCTGGATCGTCAGGTCGAACAGGCCGTGGTAGGCAAAGAGTGTCAACATGTGGTCCAGAAAGGGGAGGCCGCTGCTGACATCTGCTTTGCCGCGGCCGTCCAACACCAGGGTCAGGTGCACCTCAGTCTCGGCTGTAGCTCGCTCAATCGTTGCCGAACGCATTTTGCCTCCTGGAAAATGACCAGCGAGAGTCGAATGCCAAAAACTCTGCCCCTCTCTTCATCTTTCGTCCGCTTGACAACTCCCCCTCTCTCGACGAAAATGCCCCGCCAGAATGAACCATCACCTGTTTCCTCGGCCCCAAATCATTGTCTTCGACGTGGACGGCACTCTGGTAGACGTCCACGAATCATATCGCGCCACGGCACCCCTGGCAGGGGCATATTACCTGCAACTGCTGGGCCTCACGCCACCGGCCATGACGGGGGACGTCTACGACCAGTTTAAGCTCATGGGTGGGTTCAACGACGACTGGGATCTGACAGCCGGGCTGCTGGAGGCCCTGGTGGCCAGCCTGCCAGCCGCCCATCCCCTGCCCGAACGGGATTGGCCCAGCCAGGAAGCTCTGGTCGCGGCCTTACGTTGCGCGGCCAGCCCCCTGGCCGGCTTGGCCCCCCACCTGCCCGACTGGCAGGCGCTGATCCCTCAGGTACGCGCGGCAGGAGGTGGGCTGGCCGGCCTGCGCCAGGTCACGGGCGGGCACAACGCGCATCTGGTGTGGCACACCGGGGATGCTGCCACCACCGACCTGGTGCAGCGCATCTTCTCGGAGATCTATCTGGGCCAGGAACTCTTCGCGCTCGGCTACGGCTATCCTGCCCGCTATTATCTGGGCCCTGGCATGGTCGAGCGCGAGCGTTTGCTCATCTCCCTGGCCACCCTGGCCGCGCTCAGCCGTCACGCCCACCTGGGCATTGCCACCGGCCGTACCCGTTTCGAATTGACTTACCCTCTGCGCCACCTGGGCCTGGAGCGTTTCTTCGCCGTGGCCACCACCATGGATGACGCGCTCCATGCCCGAACCCCGGGCGGCCCCTCCCTGCTCAAACCTCATCCCTATTTGCTCGAACGGGCTGCCGACCAGCTCGATCCCCACAGGCGTCTGGTGGCTGCCTACGTGGGTGACACCGCCGACGATGTGCTGGCCGCGCGGCGGGCCAACGCAGGCCGGCGCTGGTTGGCCATCGCTATCGCCGCGGAGCCTGGCCTGCAGCAGCTCTACCGTGCTCTGGGTGCCGACCTGGTGCTGGACCATCCCGATCAGCTATTGGCGCTATTACCCCCTTCCCCGCAAGACGCGGAAAGGGGATCGAGATTATAGGGTATTCTGGACGGCGAAGCCGCCCAGAATACCCTTTTCAAAGGATTCTCCCGCCCCCAGAGGGTGGGGGCTAATTGGGGGTGGGGGCACAGCGTAGTGCAACTGCGTAACTCCTCGTATGATATGTTCGTAGTCAGGCACGCAACGAAGTGGAGTGCCGTCTGACGCCACTCCGCTGCGCTGCGTGGCTTACTACGAACGGGACATTGCAGACCTCGCTGTAAATAGCTGTCAGCCGTGAGACGATGCCTTGCCCATCCGCAGCCGTGCAGCCGCGGCGTGGGCGGTCAGCCCCTCCCCCTCGGCCAGCACGGTGGCCGGCCCGGCCAGCCGCGCGCCGGCGGCGGGAGTTAGCGCGACCAGGCTGATGCGCTTGACAAAATCGGCCACGCTGAGCGGGCTGGCATAGCGCGCGCTCCCTTCGGTGGGCATGACGTGGCTCGGCCCGGCGATATAGTCCCCCAATACTTCGCAAGAGTGTTCTCCTACGAAGATGCCGCCGGCATTATGGATCTTCCCGATCAAGGCCCAGGGATCGGCAACCAGCAGGCAGAGATGCTCCGCGGCGTAGACGTTGGCCAGCTCGACCGCCTCATCCAGGTCGGCGGTGAGCACGATGCCCCCGCGCTGGGCCAGGGAGGCTGCCGCGATCTCGGCCCGGCTCAGCCCCTCCAGTTGGCCAGCCAGTTGGGCCCTCACTTTTTCGGCCAGGTCGCGGGAAGGGGTGAGCAGGATGGGGGAGGCCAGGACATCATGTTCGGCCTGGGCCAGGAGGTCGGCTGCCACCCAGGCCGGGTTGGCCGTCTCGTCGGCGATGAGGAGGGTCTCGGTGGGCCCATAGAAACCGTCAATGCCGACCCGGCCAAATACCTGGCGTTTGGCCAGGGTGACGAAGAGTCCGCCCGCACCGACGATTTTATCCACGGCAGGGACCGTCTCGGTACCATAAGCCATGGCTGCGACGGCCTGCGCGCCGCCCAGGGCAAACAGGCGGTCGGCCCCCGCGCGCCAGGCTGCCGCCAGGGTGAGGGCGGGCACCGTACCATCCCGTCCCGGCGGCGTGCAAACAATGATCTGCTCCACCCCGGCCACGCGCGCCGGGATGGCGGCCATCAGCAGGGAGGAGGGGAGCGGTGCCGTGCCACCCGGCACGTAGATCCCAACCCGCTCGAGAGGGCGGATGAGCTGGCCCAGGGTGCCATCCGGGCCGACATCAACCCATGAGCTGTTAGGCTGGCGGCGATGGAAGGCAGCGATCCGCTCCGCTGCCAGGTCGAGAGCGCCGCGTTGCGCTTCGGGCAGGTGCTCATAGGCCAGGCGCCAGGCGGCGGAGGGCACTTCTAGCCCCTGGCCGCCTGGAGCTGTGGACGGCTGACCTCTCACCCCGTCCAGCCGCGCCGACCACTCCCACAAGGCAGCATCCCCCCGGCACCGCACATCTTCCAGGATGCGCGCCACCGCCGCGGCCGGCGTCAGCCGTTCACCGAAGATGCGCTCGATGCCGTCCAGGATGCGCGCCGGCAGCCCTTGATCCTCCCAGGGCACGCGGCGCAAGATCGTAGAGCAAGCTTCTGTTGCGGTGTAGATCTTGATCGAACACATGATGGTTTCTATCACTTCCTCATTCCGGGGTATTCGCCTTAGCAGGGGGCCTGGTTACTCTCTCAAAGTTCGTTTCTCCTGCCGCCAAAGGGGTTGTTGGCCGGCTTTGCTGCCCAGAATGCCTATTTCAAGAAGCCCGGCGGCGCTACGCCCCCGCGACATTGGCCAGAGCGTCTATCACCTGCCGCACCTCCTGAGCGCGCAGCCGATAGCTGGCCCGGTTGGCGATCAGCACAGCCTGGCTCTCCAGCACCACCCGCAGCTCAACCAGGCCGTTCTCCCGCAGGGTGGCACCGGTCTGTACCAGGTCCACCACCAGATCGGCCAGGCCCACCAGCGGAGCCAGCTCCACCGAGCCGGCCATGACGATAATCTCAGGCGCCAGGCCACGCTTGCGGAAGAAGGCTTCGGTCAGGCGGGGGAACTTGGTGGCGACACGCGGGCTGCGTTCCAGCCGTAGCGGCCTTTCAGGCCGATCGGCCTTGCCAGCTACCACCAACCGGCAGTAGCCGAAAGGCAATCGCAACGGCTCGTAGACGTCGCGCTCCGCCTCGCGCACCACATCCAGGCCGGCGATGCCCAGGTCGGCCGCGCCGTATTCGACGAAGACCGGCACATCGGCTGGCTTGGCCAGGATGAACCGGAAACGTTCGTCGGGGGTGGAGAGGACCAGTTTGCGGCCAAAGCCAGCCTCTGAGCCGTTGGTCGGCACAGGATATCCAGCCCGGTTCAGAAACGCCACTGCTTCGTCGGTCAGGCGCCCTTTGGGCAAGGCGATGGTCAACGGTTGCGCCATCGTGCTACCTCCTGCCAGTCATCGGTGGCCAGCAACCGCTGGCCCTCGCTATCACGCACAATTAAGGTCTGTGGGGTATGATGCAGCACCAGGCGCGGGATGCCGCGCGCCTGAGCTGCCTGCCAGAGTTGCTCCGCTTCCAGCCCCAGCGGGTCCACTTCCACCACTATCCCGCGCGCCCTGGCCTGAGCTGCCCAGGCCAGGCAGGCCGGGCACCCGTGGGCCGAGAGCAGCACATCGGGCCTGGGCTCGGCCGTGCTGATCCCCTGCAACTCACGCGCTACCAGCAGGCGGTCGAGGGTCAGCGCCCAGCCCACGGCTGGCAGAGAGGGGCCGAAGTGGGCGATCAGTTCATCGTAGCGGCCGCCGGAGATGATGTTGAACCCCAGGCCCGGCGCAAACCCCTCGAAGGTGATTCCCGTGTAGTAGCCCAGGTCCCGCACTTCGGCCAGGTCGTAGCTCACCGCGTCGGCCACCCCGTAGGCACTGAGCAGTTCGGCCAGGCCACGCAGGTCGGCCAGGGCGGCCGCCATGGCGGCGTTGAGGCAGTACGCCTCGGCTTCGGCCAGCACGGTGACATCGCCGGCCAGGCGGGGCAGGGCCAGCAGGGCTGTCCGGGCCGGCACCGGCACCTGACCTGCCTCGGCCATCAAGAGCTCCAGCTCCGCTTCGGCCTTGAGGTTGACGGCCTGGCGTACGCGGCGAGCCCACTTTTCGGGCAAGGCCAGAGCCTCCAACAGGCCACGAAAGAAGCCCACATGGCCGAGGGTGATGCGAAATTGGGGCAGCCCGGCCGCGTTGAGGGCTGCCACAGCCAGGGCCACTGCCTCGGCATCGGCAGCAGGGCCGGCCGCGCCGATGAGCTCAACCCCCACCTGGGTGAATTCGTGCTGTCGGCCGGCCCGGGGCGGCTCATAACGGAAAACGCTGCCCACATAAGCAATGCGCAGTGGCAGGGGTTGATCATACAGCCGGGTGCCCACGACCCGGGCGGTGGGGATGGTCATGTCGGGGCGCAGGGCCAGGGCACGGCCATGGCGATCGAAAAAGCGGTACATCTCGGCTTCGATCTCCGCCCCCACATCGGTCGCCAGGGTGTCCGCGTATTCAAAGGTGGGCAGGATGATCTCACGATAGCCCCAGGCGGCCCAGGTCTGGCGCAGGGTGGCCTCTAGCTGGCGGAAGGCGGCCGCGTCAGCAAAGAGGAGATCGCGCACACCTTCGGGCAGCGGCCGGTCGGTGGAGAAGGACTGAGGTGCCATATTGCTCCAGTTTCAAGGGGATGGTTCAAAATTGGTTAACACTTTCTGCTCCCTCGGGCCGTCACTGCCCCTCACCCCCTCTTATTCCCCCCTCTCCCCTTGGCCTGCGGCCAGGGGAGAGGGGGGAATAAGAGGGGGTTTTTGCGGCGGCGGCCGAAGGCCGCCGCCGCAAAAACCCTTTTCTCTCCTCCCCTCCCCTGCCGCCAAAGGCGAGCGGGGGAGGGGAGGGACAGAGGGAGGGGTGAGGGCCCTGGGCGGCAGTTCTAGCGACCGCAAAAAGTATGAACCGGTTTTTTTCCGGCAAATTGCCCCATCCTCGCTTTAGGTTAACAAAAAAGGACTGGTGCAGATGCAACCAGTCCTTGGGGCAAGCGCTGATGAGACGTCGGCTATGCCGTGCGCCTGCCCCCTCTCGAATGATGATGGCTCCGGGATGTCTGTCCGTACATCAAAAACGCCTCCCCATAGGTTACCGCCAGTGTAGCACATCCCCTGAGGAGTGTCAAATGACAGGAGTTATGCAGTTGCACTACGCTGTGCCCCCACCTCCTGGCCCCCGCGCCCGATCGGGGGCGGGGGAATCCTTTGAAAGGGGTATTCCTGGGCGGCGAAGCCGCCCAGGAATACCCCTTATAATCTCGATCCCTCTTCCCCGCCTTGCGGGCAAGAGGGTAGAGGGATGGGGCGATACGCCTCAAAGTGCGTAACTCCTGTCAAATGACGTGACGGGGCAATCACGAGGATTGCCCTATTGGCATCAAGTTAGCGGCCATAGCTCCCCTCCCCTGTCCTCCCAGCTTCCGCTCGCAAGGGCTGGGAGGATGGGGGGAGGGCGGCCGCAGGCCGGGTGGGGGCACCCTCCCCTGCCGCGCCCGTACCCGGGTAGCCGAAGGCATTGCCTTCGGCTACCCGGTGCGATTTCCAATCGCCCCCTGGGGGGCAGGGACAAGCCCTGCCCCTACCGGTGGTCGCCCCATGCGCTTTGACCGTTATCTTGATGCTAATGGGCAATCACAAGGATTGTCCCACAGGACCGGCAGGGCGAGTGGGGAGCCCGCCCTGCCGGTCGCCGACTCTGTCAGCGGACCAGTTTTACCGGCTCGCCGCCTTGGCCATCTCCGCCCGATAGCGCTGGATAGACCCGATGCCATCCACCACCAGGACCACGGCCAGCACCACCAACAGCAGGGCCAGCACCCCGATGGTCACCTGGGCAACGATACCTTGCCAGCCCGTCTGCTTGGGCAGATTGAGGAAGAAGGCCGCATAGGCCGACCAGAGCAGCGCGAACACGGTGGTGACGAACATGAAGACGAAGGGCCAGAAGGTCCACTGGTAGTTCTTGGCCTTTGACATCAGCCACAGGGTGATGAGGAGCAGGGCCAGGGAGGCCATCAACTGGTTAGCCGCGCCAAAGACGCCCCAGATCTGCAGGAAGGGCACAATCCAGATCAGGAAGAGAGTGAGGACCAGGGCGATGATGGTGCCCACGTGGATGTTGCGCAGGACAGGGAAGCGGTCGCCCAACGCCTCGGCGCTGGCCACCCGCATGAAGCGCACCACCAGGTGCATGATGGTCATCGCCATCAGGGTGAGGAACACCGAGCCGTAAGCCACGCCGAAGCCCTGGCCCAAGGCGCTGTCCAACCCCCAGTTGTTCAGGAAGACCGAGAGGCCCTTGGAGAAGACGGCCGCCGCCGCCCCTGGACCGCCGGCATCCTGATACCCCTTGAAGCTGCCAAAGGCAACGGTGGCTGTGAGGAAAGCAATGGTGGCAAAGACCATCTCCAGGAACATGGCCCCGCCGCCCACATAGAGGGCATCCGTCTCCTTCTCCAACTGACGCGCTGTACCCGACGAGGAGACCAGGCTATGCCAGCCGGAGATGGCCCCACAGGCGATGGTCACGAACAACATCGGCCAGAGGGGTCCGGAGGCAGTCACGAATGTTGTGGCAGCCGGGAAGTCTCCCATCCCAGGATGTCCGATCAAGAGCCCAATGATGCCGCCCAGGATCCCCAGGAGGACGATCCAGAAGGCGACATAGTTGATGGGCTGAGCCCACCGCCAGATGGGCAGCACGGCACCCAGGTAGCAGAAGATGACCACCAACAAACTGCCGATGAAGCGCGCCTGGGTTACCTGGAGGAAGAGGGTAGGCGAGACCGGCTTTCCTTCTACCATCTGGATGCCGTAGATGGCATTGAAGAGATTCTTCACCCCTGGCAGCGTCCCCACCCATACGCCGATCAGTGCCACGACCACCGTGACCACCGTGGTCAGGATGATGTCCTGCTTCCACTTGTAGGTCATCTGGCCGGCCAGCAGACCTGCCAGGATGACGATGATCACCCCCAGGGGCACGGCCGGGTTGGTGAGCAGATTAAAACCTACCTGGATGCCGAAGGCACCCATGATCATCAGGAGGTAGACGTAGATGAAGGCCAGCAGGATGTTGCGAGCCCGGGGGGAGATGAGGCGGTAACTGAGGGCGCCGAAGGTCTGCCCCTCCTCCCGGACTCCCATGATGATGCTGGAGTAGTCCTGGACCCAGCCGATGAAGAAGGTGCCCAGGATGATCCACAGCAGCGCCGGGAGCCAACCCCACTGGACGGCGATGATCGGCCCCAGGATGGGACCCAGGGCGGCGATGGACTTGAACTGGTAGCCGAAGAGGACATTACGGTTGGCGGGGATGAAGTCCACACCGTCCATATACATCCTGGCAGGCGTGGCTTTGGAGGGATCAGGCTGGATAATGCGTCGGTCAATACCTTTGGCATAGACGCCATAGCCAACGACGATACCGATGGCGGCCAGCACCAACACAAAGATCGCGTTCATCTTCTCGTCTCCTTATGAATAATGAGAACAACGGTGGACAGACGAAATCAGAAAGTGTTGTACACGATCAGCCCATCCGCTTCCCCCACACCACCTCCTTTCAAGATAGCGTGGCACCTTCCCTTCAAAGGGTTTGCGTAACTATTCAGGCGGTGACTGGAAGGGCCACGCCGAGGGCTCGCCCGAGGCGTCACCCTCTTGGGGCCTGCGGCCAGAGGTCGGCCTTCGCTGCTCTCTGGTGATGCACACATGAGGGGTGTCGGCCTCCGCCGACACCCCTCGGGCCGAGCCCTTCGGGGCGAGGCCTGGCACGAGGTGCCCAGGGAGGGCGATTTCAATCGGCCTGAATAATTACGGTGTTGCTTCAAGAAGCTTACAAGGTGCGCTGGCAGGCCCGCCCGGCCTTCGACAGGGTGCTGTCAAGATGGACAGGACAAGAAATGCCTGCCCACCATCGCCGATACAACTTACGTTACGATTCTAGCACCAGGCTACACAGTAAGTCAAACGCGCAAAGTTGCCCACAGGGTAAGGGCGCAACACCCCCTTCGGACAAGTTGACCAGGGAACCGGCTGACGGTATACTGGGCCATGGTGTGCGGCCTGTGCATTTGCCTGGTCCGTACCGGAGGAAGTTATGTCGCCGCCAGCCTTGCTCTTATTGCTCGGCTTGCTCTATGTCCTGGTGTTCGGCGGCCTGTCGCTGATGCGCCGCGAAGGCTCGCCGACCCGCCTGGTAATCGAGGGCGCGGTCTGTTCTGCCCTGGTAGCCGGCCTGGCCGCGCTGACCGGCTGGGCGCTCAACCCAGCCCTTTTCCTGGTCCTGCTCTACCTCCTGACCATGCGCGGCCGCTTGCTGGTAGACCTGGGCAACCTGCTGGCCCGGCGCGGTCACCATGCCCAGGCAGAGGCAGTCTACCGGCTGGCGTTGCGCCTCTGGCCTGATGAGGCCAGCCGCCTCATTGTCCACCTGAACCAGGGGGTGCTGGAGGTGCATCGCGGCCGGCTCGACCAGGCGATCGCGCTCTTCCAGCAGGTCCTGGCAGGGGCCAGGGAAGGATACCTGGGGGTGAAACACGAGGCCGCCTGCCACTACAACCTGGCAGTGGCTTACCAACGCAAAGGGCTGGACGCCCAGGCCACGTTGGAGTTCAACACCGTTCTCGACACCTGGCCGGCAACAGAGTACGCGCGCTACGCGACGATCGCCCTGGAACGGCGCAAGGGGAAGAACACATCCACCGGACTGCCAGGCAATTGAAGCCCGCCAGGCAAGGAATCACCCATGAACGCACGCCAACGCGTCCGCGCCGCCCTGAAATGCCAGAAACCTGATCGCATCCCCAAGGCCCTGGCCTTCTGGGAGGAGACGATCCCCGCCGTGGCGCCGGCTGACACAGCCGAATACTTCCGCCTCGACGTGCGCTTTGTCAGCTTCACCGCACCGCCCGAACAAGAGGATTTCCTGGCCTACCTGCGTGGGTTGCCCGCGGACCTCTACCTGGGAGACATGGCCCAACTCCAGACCTACCACGAGTGGCACTACCACCCCGAAAGCGGAGCAGAAGGGCCTCTCAGCCACGCGCGAAGTGCTGACGAGATTGCCCGCTATGTTTTTCCTGACCTCACCGACCCCTCTCGCTATGCGGGGCTGGCGGAGCAGGTGCAAAGCTGGCACGCGCAAGGTTGGGCTGTGGCCGGCTCCCCTCCCCACCTGGGCGGCGAACTGTTCGAGAGCGCTTATCGGCTGCGCGGCTTCCAGAACTTCCTGGCCGACCTGGTGCTCAACAAACCACTGGCCCATTACCTGCTCGACCAACTTACAGCGCTCGCCATCCATAGCGCGCTAATCCTGGCCCAGGCCGGGGTAGATATCTTGCTGCTCGACGATGACGTGGCCATGCCAACCGGCCTGATCATGGCCCCCCGGACCTGGCGGGAATTCTTCAAACCCCGCCTGGCCGATATCATCCGCCTGGCGCGCGGCGTTAACCCCCAGTTGATCGTCTTCTATCATAGCGATGGGGATTTCACCGCCATTGTGCCCGACTTAGTGGAGATCGGAGTGGATGTGATCAACCCCCTCCAGCCCGACTGCATGGACGCGCTGGCCATCAAACGGGCCTTTGGCGAACGGCTGGCCTTGTGGGGCACGGTCGGGGATGCCTGGCTGTGGGACCGCGGCACACCTGATCAGATCCGCGCTGAGGTACGGCTGCGCATCGAGACATTGGGGCCGGCAGGATTGCTGCTCTGCCCGGCCTACGATGTGGACTTTACACCTCTGGAGAACCTGATAGCCTTTTGCGAGGCAGTAGAAGAATTCGGCCAGCTATGAAGGACGGCTGACCAGGGTATCTACGGCTTTGATCTGGGAGGAGCCCATGCGTATATCTCTTTTTCGCTATCTGCGTCTGTTGGCGGGATTGGGGCTTATAGTGGGCTGGTTGTGGCTTTCGGGCTGGGCCCTGGCCGAGGAGGGTGTTGTCCCGGCTGAGGGTGGCTATTACTACATAGTCCAGCCAGGGGATAGCTGGTCCAGCATCAGTTGGTACACCGGCATCCCGGTGGCCGAACTGAAGGCCCTGAACCCTGCCATCGTTCACCCCCATGACTGGCTGTGGGTGGGTGACCGGCTATTCATCCCCTGGCGGCCATCCATGCCACCCCAGCTGGATCAGATCTGCCCTGAGGGTTACTGGTACCAGGTGAAGGAAGGGGATAGCTGGTACAGCGTGGCCCGGGACACAGGGGTATCGGTGGCCGACCTGTGGCGCGCCAACCCGCTTCAGCTCCACGCCAAACGTTGGCTCTACGCGGGACGCTGGCTGTGGATCCCCGCGCCGCGGCCAGTCGCTATGCCGGCAGCGATCGGGGCGACGCCGACCGTCGGCCCGGGGCTGACACCCGAACCGCAACCACGCATTGTCATCCCCACCCCAGG
Organism: Anaerolineae bacterium; assembly: GCA_034434335.1. Classification (GTDB taxonomy): domain Bacteria; phylum Chloroflexota; class Anaerolineae; order CG2-30-64-16; family CG2-30-64-16; genus DAOTZS01. The sequence goes on along the minus strand of DAOTZS010000133.1, from coordinate 33,894 downwards.
AGCGCTAACTCGCCCCCTGCCCAAGGCCAGCCCGACCGGGGCCCCGGCTGCTATGGGCCCTGCGACACCTCTGCCGGTAATAAGCGCCACCCCCGCTGTCGCCAGGCGGGCAACTCCCACACCCGCGGCAGCGGCCGTCAGCGCTGCCACGGCCACGCCCGCCGGTGAGGCGGCAGCTGTAGTAGCTCCGACCGCGGCCGGCCCGGCCGAGGCCTTGCCCGCCCCCACGGCCGCAGCCACTTTGCCTGAGGAACTTGCTACCCTTGCAGCGGTCAGGCAGACGGCTACCGCCGCAGTGGCTCTAAAGGCAACACCGCTGGCGGAGCTGGTCCTCACCCCCACGGCTACAGCAGCCGGAGAAACTGAGGCCCCCACTCCAACGCCAGTGCCCCTGGCCGAAGCCATATTTACCCCCACGGCCGTGGCCACCGTGCCCGAGGAGCTTGCCACGGCCGCGGCCCGGGAGACCGCCGCCGCGGCCCCGACGGCAACGCGGCCGGCCGAAGCCGCGCTAACCCCCACGAGCGCGGCCCCCGCGGAGGCTGTAACCGCTGCCGCCGCCGGCCAGCCTCCCTCCGCGGCAGGACGCGGCCTGGCGATCGGGCTGGGCGCGGCAGCAGCAGCCGGCCTGGCCGGCGCGGGGGCATGGTGGTGGTATCGGCGCAGGTAGGAAGTCTCAGGCTATAGATTCCTGGGCAGGTTCAGTGTGGACGCCTACCCCGGCCAGGACCTGGCGCAGATCGGCTTCGGCTGCGTCCAGCAGAGCTGCGGCCTGGGCCGCACTCGCAGCGCGCGCGGCCAGGGTGACGAAATCGGTGGCCTCCCCGCCATACACCTGGGCCCTAGACTTGACGTAAACAGCCGGGTGGCGGCTGGCGACCAGGTCCACCGCGGGTGCCATGACCGATTCGTCGTGGCAGTCCGTAGGGATAATCCGTTCTACGTAAACCTGGGCTGCCAGCCGGGCCGCCACCCGCGGCCAGAGGGAGTGCTCGAAGATCCATTTCATCTCGGCCGGCACGCCAGGGAGGCAGGCAATAGTGGTTCCCCCTTCCTCCAACAGGACACCAGGGGCGGCACCGACCACATTGGCCAGCGGCACACTGCCTTCGGGCAGGATGGCCATCTTGCCCCGCGCGGCTGTCATCTCGGGTGTGGCAACCTTTCCCCGGGCGTACAGACGGGCGTAGAAACCCCGCACCATCTCCCACGCGGCAGGGTCCTTGCTCAGCGGCCGGCCCAGGGCGGCCGCCACGGCAGCCAGGGTGAGATCGTCCGCTGTGGGCCCCAGGCCGCCACACGTGATGATCAGGGAAGGGCCCCGGCGCAGTGCGGCCCGCAGAGCCTCACTGATCACGTCAGGATCATCCGGTAGGGCCGTAATGCGCACCACGCGCAGCCCGCGCGCGGTCAACTGCCGGCAGAGCCAGTGAGAGTTAGTATCCAGCACATCCCCGGCCAGGATCTCGCTGCCAATGGCCAGGATCTCCGCGGTGGATTCGCTCATCGTAGCACCACCACAGATCGGGGAGCTATCTGCGGTTCCCGTACCCCTGGGAGCACCACCAGAGTGCCTCCAGGCTCGTGCCGCACAGCGTCGTCAATCCCTCTCCACTACAGGGCGAATCCCCAGGTAGACCTGGCCACCGCTCAGAGTGCGCAGGATGGTTTGGGGGTCTGCCCAGGTGATCTGGTTGTGCAACTCGCGGGGGCTCAGGGGCTGATTGCCGTTCAGGAGAAAAAGCCGAAAGATATTGGTAACTAACGGGTTATTCTGGGAGATGAACCCAGGCTTTTGCGAACATTCACTGCGCAGGCACTGGAGCAGTGCATCCCCACGCACAACTTCAGCCGTATCCGGGTCCACCCAATCCACGGCCTCGGTATTCCGATGATCAGGAAAGCGGGCCTGGCAGTCCGGACATAACTGGCTGCGAATGGTTACCCGGATATCTTTGCCGTTCTCTTCCCACCAGTCATAATCTATGTGGAACTTCGTGTCCAGAGTCGGTCGTTTCCAGACAGGCATAGTCCAATTCCCACGTCTGATAAGTACTTGGGTAAACATCTGGTGTGCGGTCATTCGGCCAGCCGATAGAATCCTTGCCCTACGCTCTGGAAGCGAGGATCCGTCGCCAGGACAGCGAAGATCGGCCCCGGAGGGCAGCGGCGCAGGACGTTAACGGTGCTGTATATCGTTTTGGCATGAACCTGGCCCCCCTGGCTCAGGCCCGCCAGGTCCACAAAAAGCTCGTAGACCAGGTCGGCCAATGGCATCTCGGCGTAGGGTGGCGCGCTCCGCAACTGAAAGATTTCATTCAGTTGATCGGTGCTGATGATCATCTGCTCATCGTATTCGCAGGCCACCTCTTGCTTGCGCAACTGGATGTCGAGCCGGGAGCCAACCACCTGGCCCCAGCGTGCCCATTCCCGGCGCATCCGGCGAGGGCGAAAATCTACCACGATCGCATTCGACCCTTCCTGGCGCGTCAGGGTGATATAGGCACCGGCCGGCAGCTTGTGCTGGTCGAACCAGGAGCGCAAGCCCGCCACATAGCGGCCTTCTCGGACAACCCACCCCAAGAACTGCTGACCCCAGCGTCCGTCCACCAACTGCACCATGGTGCGCTCCCCAGAACCTGTGGGGAAGAAAGCTCGCGCCCGATGATTAAGGGGCAAGGTGCCAGAAACCCTGTGAGGGTAGGTCAGGGTGAGGGTGACGGAGGGAATGGTCGCCCGCAGCGTGTCGACCTCCCCTTGCATGGCCTCTGTCCACTCATCGTCAAGCTCCCACTCGAGCTGGAGCAGCTCCACCGGCAATGCATCGCGCTCGTAGGAGATGGGTTGATAGCGCAAGGCCACCGGTATCTCCAGGGCCTCTGGAGGTTCCAGGCGGCGCAGGAACCAGCGATGAGTGCGATCAGGGCCCACCTGGTCAAAGCGGTCATCTCTGGCCAGGGCGGCATGTATAGAAAACGTCAAGATATCGGGGTTGATCTCCGCAGGCAGGTCAAGCTCCTTGAGCAAAGCCCCCGTGTCCACCGGCGCGCCGCGCATCTCAATCAGGGCCTCGGCGATATTGAGGTGGCCGATATGGATATCGGCCAGCATGCCGCGCAGCATCCAGCGGTCCTCGAAGGAGACAACCTCGTCCCACTGGGCCAACTGGGCCCGCAAGACTTCAGGCACGTGGCTGGCCACCGTTTGGAGCAGCTTTTCTGGTGACGCCACATCGTAAGGTCCCAGCAGGTCGGTAACCTCGGCATTGAGTTTATGAGGGGCTTCCAGCCCGGCTGCGAAGCTGCGCTGATGCTGGCCGGGGCCGAAGTCTACCGTAATTACATCAAAGGGGTCGTATTCGGGATTGCGCCCCGGGCGGATGCTCACCACCTGGCCCAGGCGGAAGTCCAGGGCGGGGAAGATCAGTTTGTCGCCGACGGCATAACGGTTTCTGGGCTGATAGAGCTTGCCCTGTGCCAGCTCGGCTCGCAACTCGGCCTCTTCGCGTCGGCACCGTTCGCCTACGAGGGCTACGGCCAGTTCTTGAGTTGCTAGAGGGTGTTCTGCCTCCAATAACAGGTCGTGGATGAACACCATATCATCCTGAGTCAGGCGGAACTCCTGCCAATACTCAGGGGTCTGGGTCTTACGTTGGATCACGAACCAATCTCCTGCCATCCTGTAGCGAGAATAATGAACCAATCAATAAGTATACCAGTATTACGCCAACTGGCCAAATAAGCCCCCCACCGGGCTTATACAGCAGTGCTGTCCACGCCCTCAATGTGCCTCAACGCCGACTCCTTTCCTCCTCGCCCGATGCCTGATGCCTGAGCCAGGGCTCGAAGTGTTCCAGGTTGCTGCCCCCCACAAACTCGCGCAGGATCGAATTGTCGGGGATGGGGTCAATGGGTATTGGCTCGAACCACTGGAGGAAAGCCAGGAGCCGTTTGGCCTCCACATAGCCGGGCTTGCCGGGCTCGACCTGCAGCAGCAACGGCTCGGCCAGCGTCTTGAGCGCCGAAAGCTCATACACCAGTGCCGAGTTGAACATCACATCCGCATTCTCCTGGTACGGAAAGATCAGCTCGCGCTCACCCCGATGGACGCTCTCCCAGCGTTCAATGGTCTCGGCAGCCTGGTAGCCACGGGTGCGCGCATCGCGCACGATGCGGCGGATCAGGCGGGTATCGGTGGTGGAGATACGGTTGTAACGGTCTATGTTGAGCTGCGTCAGGGCCGAGAGGTAGATGCGGTAGATGCGCTCTGGCGGGATATCAGGCACCAGGCGGGGGTTAAGGCCGTGAATCCCTTCCACGAGCAGGATGTGATCGGGGCCCAACTGGATGGTGGCGCCTGGCTCGCGCCTGCCACTGATAAAGTTGAAACGGGGGAGTTGCACCTCCTTGCCGGCCATGAGTTGCAGCAGTTGCTGGTTGAAGAGCTTCAGGTCCAAAGCCTCCAAGACTTCGAAGTTGTAGTTGCCGTCGGCATCGCGCGGGGTGAGCTCCCTGTCAATAAAGTAGTTATCCATTTCAATGGCCACAGGCCGGATGCCGTTGGCCAGGAGCTGGACAGCCAGACGTTTGGAGAAGGTGGTCTTGCCCGAAGAGGAGGGGCCAGCGATCAGCACCAGTCCCACCTCATGGCGCCTTTCGGTGATCTGGGTGGCAATCTGAGCGATGCGCTGCTCGTGCAACGCCTCGGCCACCAGGATGATCTCGTTAGTGCGGCCGGCCCGGATGGCCTCGTTCAGAGATCCTACATCTTCGATGCCCAGAAGACGGAGGGTCTGGCCATACTCGCGGAAGACGTGGATCAGCTTGGGATACTCTACCACCGGCTCCAGTTCCAGGCTATAGCGAGGGGGAAAGCGCAGGATAAAGCCCGGCGGGTAGTGGTGGAGCGCGAAATAGCGCAGGTAGCCTGTAGAGGGCACCATATAGCCGTGGAAGTAGCTGCTGAACCCACGCAACTCGTACAACACCAGGTACTCTTTACTGCGATGCTGGAGCAGACGCACCTTATCGTATTCACCGCGCTCCTCAAAGAGGGCAATAGCGTCGGCCAGCGGTACCCGTTGCTTGCTGATCGGCACGTCGGCGGCCACGATCTCCCGCATGTGAGCCTCGATTTGGGCCAGCTCTTGCGGGCTAAACGGTGGCCGGCCCTCTACTTCACAGTAGTACCCGCCGAAGGTCACCGAGTGATCAACGTGGAGCCGGGCCTCTGGAAAAAGCTCATGCACAGCCACCACCAGCAAGAAGGTCAACGAGCGCCGGTAGATGCGACTGCCATCGCGGTCGTCCATGCCCAAAGGGACGACATCCACATCCCGGTCAATGTGGTAGGTTAGCTCGCGTAACTCGTGGTTGATCAGCGCCGCAACGATGGGGAAGCGCCACGGCTTATCCCGGCCGGCGGCCTCCACATAGGCCATCAGCGGTGTCCAGACCGGGCCCTCATACACACGGCCATCGGCAAAGCGCACCTGCGCTGTCGTGCGCGGGGTGGCAGGGTAGACCTGGGCCGCGCTGGCGCCACTGGATTGCTCTGGAAGCGACCACTGGTAAACACCCCTGCGCGATGCAGACGGATCACTATTATGCTCCATGTTCAAAGCTCTCCGCTCTCCCTAAACACTATTCCAACCCCTCTATGATACCATCTGAGACGTGATTATCCCCTCATCATAGCTCATCTCCAGCCGGGCTCCGGGCTGCAATACCAGGAAATCTGTATCCCAATCCCCTTCCAGCAGCCGGCGGATCAGTATCAGATCACCTGCCATCTTTTCGAAGGCCCACCCGCGGCGAGCAGCGTCGGAGCGGGCCTTTTCCTCCACAGCGCGACCATCGGCCACACCCATCTCGATGTAGACCGCGCGCTGATAGTACTTCTGCCACGCCCCCAAGACCTCCATCAGGTAATCAGCGTTGTCCTGGCCGTACTTCTGCACATATTCTTCGTAAGTCTTCTGCAGGTCGCTGCTCGGGCCCGAGCCAAGCGCCAGGGTGCCGGCCTGACCGTCATCCCGTTCGATATAGTCCTGCGCGTACCAGTAGGTGCCCGGACAGCGCTCAAATTGCTCGCGATAACGCTGGCGGCTGCCCAGAAACAGGGTAATGCAATCGTGGGCGCGTGGGATCACCACAGGAATGGCTCGTGCTGTAAGGCCGGCGGTGGCCTGCCCGCACAACCCATAGCCCATGACAATGGCATCATAGGGATAGGGCCCGGCCGAGAGGGCGTCTATCCGCGCTTGCAGCCGCGCTCGCAGGTCAGCCGGCTTGTCGTGCAGGCCGCGGCGCAACAACTCGATATCAACGATATGGGGCGAGCGGGCCGCACACAGATAAAGCGGCCGCGCCAATACCTCACAGGCCAGACAGATCAGACGCATCGGCAAATTCCTCCACTTTTTGTACTGCGGCCTCCGTATCGCCGTTGGTTGCAGCATGGCGGCTGTAAATGACTAATGCGATGGACGTGCCAGGCGATAGATCCCCATATGGAACTGGCCGCAGTGCTGGCGATTATCCCATTCTAACACAGGGCACGCCCATGGGCCAACACTCACAGCCGTTGGCTCAGGCTGCCAGCTCGCCGCCATCGGCTTCAACCGATGGCACGAACTCGTTTCCGACGGCCTCTGCCTGTCTGAGCAGCTCCACAAAAACGATGAAAACGATTTGACAAATCCCTGCCACGCTGGTATAGTGGGCCCCACAACTGAATAGCGCCGCAACTCTTATCCAGAGAGGCAGAGGGACCGGCCCAATGAAGCCTCGGCAACCCGGTAAGACATGGCAATGAGGCCTGTGCTACGTTAGGGTGCCAATTCCGGCAGACTTGATCTGGAAGATGAGAGGGAGGTGAGTCAGAGCTGCTCATCCCCAGTCGCGGGTTATCTGGGCTCAGATGCCAGATAATCCGGGCGGAGTCGCCAGATTGGGGATTTTTTTATTTTGTCGTCTTCGCAGACGAATACTCTGCCAGCCCAAACGCAGACGCCCTCTCACCCAGACGTGGAGAGGGCGTTAATTTTCCAGTGACCAATTCCGGGAAGGAGAACCCAGGCCATCATGTCCAGCGAACGCGTTTTCGGTTTCACCACTCGACAGCTCCATGCCGGCCAGCGGCCTGATCCTACCACTGGCAGCCGGGCCGTGCCGATCTACCAGACCACCAGCTACCAGTTCCGGGATACAGAGCACGCCGCCAACCTCTTCGCCCTGAAAGAGGCCGGCAACATCTACACCCGCATCATGAATCCTACCAGCGATGTCCTCGAGCAGCGCATGGCCAGCCTGGAAGGCGGGGTGGGCGCGCTGGCAGCCAGCAGTGGACACGCAGCTCAGACGATGGCGATCCTGACCCTGTGCGGGGCAGGTGACCATATCGTCAGCAGCAGCCGGCTTTACGGAGGCACCTTCAACCAATTCAATTACACCTTTCCCCGCCTCGGCATCGAGGTTACCTTCGTGGATCCCAGTGACCCCACATCCTTCCGCCGCGCGATCCGGCCCAACACGAAGATCCTCTATGGCGAGACCTTGGGGAACCCTGACATCAGCGTCTTCCCTTTCGAGGAGGTGGCGGCTATCGCGCGCGAGGCGCGCATCCCACTGATGATTGACAACACCTTTGCCACCCCCTACCTCTGTCGGCCTTTCGAGTGGGGGGCAAATATCGTCGTCCATAGCACCACCAAGTTCCTGGGCGGCCACGGTACCACCATTGGTGGGATCATTGTGGACGGCGGCAACTTCGACTGGACCAGCGGCCGTTTCCCCAACTTCACCACACCCGACCCCTCCTATCACGGCCTGGTCTATGCCGACCTGGGGCCAGCCGCCTTTATCATCAAGGCGCGGGTGCAGATCCTGCGCGATGTGGGGGCCTGCCAGGCCCCCTTCAATAGCTGGCTGACCCTGCAGGGGATCGAAACCCTCAGCCTGCGCATGGAGCGGCACGTGGCCAACGCGCAGCGGGTGGCCGAGTTCTTGGAGGCCCATCCGGCTGTGAGTTGGGTGACCTATCCCGGCCTGCCGAGCCACCCAGATCACGCGCGCGCTAAGAAATACCTGCCCAAAGGGGCAGGCGCTGTCCTGGGTTTCGGCATCAAGGGCGGAGTGGCAGCCGGCCGTAAGTTCATTGAAAGCCTGCGCCTGTTCAGCCACCTGGCCAATGTGGGCGACGCCAAGAGCCTGGCCATCCACCCCGCCAGCACCACACACAGTCAGCTTAGCGAGGAGGAGTTGCGCATCGCTGGGGTAACCCCCGATTTCATTCGCCTGAGCATCGGCATTGAGGATATTGAAGATATCCTGTGGGACCTGGACCAGGCCCTGGCCGCAGCGACGCGAGGGTGACGGGGGTTGGGGTGGGGCCCTAAAGCTGCCGCTCAAGGCCCTTACCTCTCCCTCTGCCCCCTCTCCTCTCCCGCTCGCCTTTGGCGGCAGGAGAGGAGAGGAGGAGAAAAGGGTTTTTGTGACGGTGGCCCTTGGCCGCCGTCACAAAAACCTCTCTTGTTTATTCTTCCTTCTCCCATGGCCGCAGGCCAAGGGCCACGTCCCGAGGGGTAGAGGGGGTGAGGGGCAGTGAAGGCCCAGGGAGACAGAAAGCATATATTGTGAGTTGCGTCTAATCACAGTGAAAGCCCTGATTGGGGGGAGGACTATGGCAGAGCATGGACTGGGCATCGTGCAGACGCAATATTATACCTTCGCCCAAGATCAGCCTTTTGTGCTGGAGAGCGGCGCAACGTTGAGCCCGGTTACCCTGGCCTATGAGACCTACGGCCGGTTGAACCGCGAGCGTTCCAACGCGGTGCTGATCCTTCATGCGCTGAGCGGCGGCGCGCACGCGGCCGGCTATGATGCTAACGGCAAGCTTGGCTGGTGGGACGACTGCATCGGGCCAGGCAAGGCATTTGACACTGACCGCTTCTTCGTGATCTGCAGCAATGTGCTGGGGAGCTGTTACGGTTCCAGCGGGCCGAGCAGCATCAACCCAGCTACCGGCAAACCGTATGGGCTGCGTTTTCCAGTGGTGACCATCGGCGATATGGTGCGCGCCCAGGTTGCCCTGATAGATCACCTGGGCATTGAAAAGTTGCTCTGTGTGGCCGGCGGCTCGATGGGAGGGATGCAGGCCCTCGAGTGGGCAGCCCACCATCCCCAGCGGGTGAAAGCGGCCATCCCGCTGGCCACCACTGCCCGCACCAGCCCCATGCTGATCGCCTTCAGCGAGGTGGGCCGTCAGGCGATCTATGCCGACCCCAACTGGCAGGGCGGCGATTACTATGAAAACGGCCGGCGCCCCGATGCCGGCTTGGCCGTGGCACGCATGATCGGCCATATCACCTACCTCAGCGATCAGTCCATGCACCAGAAATTCGGCCGCCGCCTCCAGGACCGGGAACGCTATGGCTACGACTTCGCCACCGAATTCCAGGTGGAGAGCTATCTGAAGTATAAGGGCCAGGCCTTCACCCAGCGCTTCGATGCCAATAGCTATCTCTACATCACCAAGGCCATGGACTACTTCGACCTGAGCGTGCCCAACGGCCTGGCAGCGGCGTTTGCCAACTCAGCCCATATCAAGTTCCTGGTAGTCAGTTTCACCAGCGATTGGCTCTACCCCTCTTATCATAGCAAAGAGCTGGTCTCGGCCCTCACCGCCGTGGGCGCTGACGTGACCTATCTCGACATCGAAAGCACGTGGGGGCACGACGCGTTCCTGCTCGAGGTGGAGACGATGACGAAGCTGATCAGCAGCTTCATGGATCGCCTGGCCGCCGAGGAGGGCATCGCCTGAAGGCTGCTGCCAAGGCGCATGCAGAGGGATGGGGCTGAACCCCCGCGCTGAGAGAGCAAGGCCCCGTCGGGATCGGAATTAGCCCGTAGGGCTTTGCTATCTTAGCCCAGAACTGAAGCTCTGGGCAGTTTGGAGAGAGGCTTTGCTGATCCGACGACAGAAACCCGCTCATCAGAGCCCACGGGGCAGAATGACCGAGCTGCGCCCCGACCTGCAAATCATCGCCAGTTTCATCCCGGATGGCTGTCGGGTGCTGGACCTGGGCTGCGGCGATGGCGCACTGCTGGACTATCTGGTGCACCAGAAAGGGGTCAAAGGAAGGGGGATCGAGTTAAGCGAGACAGGCGTGCTGGCCTGCGTGCGCCGCGGGCTCAGCGTGCGGCAGGGAGATCTTCAGGAGGGGCTGGGGGACTATCCTGACCGCAGCTTCGACTACGTCGTATTGAGCCAGACTCTGCCCTTCCTCGACGACCCGGCCATGATCCTGCGCGAAATGCTGCGGGTGGGAGAACGCGCCATTGTGAGCTTTCCCAACTGGGGCTACTGGCGCTGTCGGCTGGAGCTCCTCTTCACCGGCCGCATCCCCAGAGCACCTGACCTCCCCCAGCCCTGGTACGAGAAGCCGCGCTGGCAGGCTTTCACCATCACCGACTTTGCCCAGTTCTGTCGCCAGACCGGCATCCACATTGCCCGCCAGGCCTACCTCACCAACGGCCGGCGTGTGCATATCATCAAGTTCACCAACCTGCTTTCCACCACAGGGGTGTTTGTGCTGGAAAAGAGCGCACCCACGGGGTGACCACCCTGCCCTCTCAGTGCGCCTGGCCCACGCCCAGGCCGGCCATCAACCCAAAGCCGGCCAGGCGCAGCGCTGACCCCACTATCAGCGCGGGCACGATGCCGAAGGTGTCGGCCAGGGTTGAGCCAACAAGGGGACCCAGAAAAGTAGCGATATAGACGGTGGTCTGATAGATGCCGATATAAGCCGGCTGCTGCTCTGCCGGGCAGGTACGCAATGCGACATCGAAAAACACCAGGTCGACCCCTGCCGCAAACAACCCTGCCATGCCAGCCCATATCACCAGCAATTCCACCCGGTGGGTGAGCGCGGTCAGCAAGGGGTAGAAACTCAGTCCCATGGTGGTGACCAGCAATACCCACCGCACTCCTCGTTGCTGCGATGCGCGTGTCCAAAGAAAATAGGCCACCATGGTGATGATCGTCTGCACACCATTGATGGCACTGATCGCCGTATCCGAGGCGCCAACATTGCGTACCCAGTAGATGGGGAAAAGCGGTGCCGCCAGGGCCAGCCCCCAACGGTACACAAGCTGGCTGATGGCAAAGCGCACAAATGGGCGGTTGGCACGCAGGGACCTGCCGTGCTGACGCAACCCCTGCCACAAAGACTCCTGAGAGAGAGGTTCTTGAGACGGCGGCAGCCTGATGCTGCTGGAGAAAACCAGGCTGATCACCGCCCCGATGGCCGAACCAATGAACACCACCTGGTAATTCAGCGGGAACTCATATAGCTTCAACACCTGGCCTACCAACGCCACCGTCAGAGCATTGGTCAGTCCCAAGGTGGACCAGCGCCAACTGATCAGGGTCAGGCGCCCGCCCGGGCCGCCTACCCGCCCCATGACTACCGTGAACGCCACCGAAACCACCGTTTGCGGCAGGGTGGCAGCCGCCCAGATCAGGATGATCGCCTCGGGCCGGTGGTCATGGACCAGGAACGGCACCAGGCCTGTGAGCACGTAGCAGGAGAGCACCAGGAACCGAGCACCGGCAAACCAGGGCACAATGTTGCGCCGGCGGGCCAGGAATTCACCCACCGGGATGGCCAGTACCATCCCTGTCAGAGAGGGCATGGCCGTCAACAGCCCAACCAGGAAGTTGGATGCCCCCAGCCGCACCAGGAAAACAGCCAGGAAACTGCCCACCCCGGCCGTGATCCCCACCCCTATGGCATCAATCAACACATTGCGCTGGTTGACCTGCTCCGGGGAGATGGGGCGAAAAAGGATCTGTTGCAGTGGAGCCTGGTGATAGCTATTGCGCGACAACCCAGCTTGAGCAGAAGGCACAAAGGCTGGTTGCTCAGGGTCGCGAGTTGCCCTGTGGAAAGCAGCAGCGCCGTGTGCTCTAGCTGCGCAAAAATCGGCCAATGATCGGATCAGGGACGGAAGTTTAGGCCCATGCATGATGACTATAACCGGGTACAGTATATCATGGATGAGCCTGCCACTTGAAATGTAAGGAGGCTCATGTCTAGTGCTTTGTAAAGCTGGATTCTACACTTTCCGGATTGACCCCCACCCCCGGCCCCGCCCCCTATCAGGGGGCGGGGAGATCGGTATTAAGGGGGTTTCTGGGGCGGCTTCGCCGCCCCAGAAACCCCCACACTTGGGATTTCCCCCGCTCTCCCCTGGGAGGGGAGAGCGGGGGAAAGGGGGTGAGAGGGGTAACGCACTGACTGCAAAATGCCAGAATCTAGCTTAACACGGCACTAGTGTCGAGTTAAGGGGGTTTCTACACTGTGCGGATTGACCCGCACCCCTGGCTCCCCTCACAAGGGTGGGTATTTTTCCTCGCAGTGGGTTGGTAGTCCTCCTATAGGGTGTTGCTGGTCATTGCGAGCCCCAGAAGAGGGTGGGCAGGCAAGGGCACTGCCGGGGTGGGCGACGGCACTGCCGTCGCCCACCCGCGTCTAGACTTTAGCCGTTGGGCCCTGCTCCCCATGCGTCCGGCTCTGGGGCGTTTGACAGGCGCCAGCATGTTCCATATACTTCGTCAGTGCCTTTCGTAGCACAGAGCCAGATGCAGGCCGGCCGCAAGGGGGAGTATGGCAAAGATCACCCATGTCGTCAAACGCACCGGAGCTGTGGTCCCGTTTAACAAGGACCGTATTACCAATGCCATCTACCGGGCCGCGGTGGCCGTGGGCGGCCGCGATCGCTCTATTGCCGAACGCCTGGCCGATCAGGTAGTCGCGCTGTTGGAAGCTACCACGCCGGCCGATCATATCCCTACCGTTGAAGAAATCCAGGACCTGGTCGAAAAGGTACTGATCGAGAACGGCCACGCCCGTACCGCCAAGGCCTATATCCTCTATCGGGAGGAACGCGCGCGCCGACGCCGTGAGCGCGCCGAGCTCTCCGCGCGGCGGGATGACCCCATCCCCTGGCGCAAGGTGTGGGAATCGCTCAACTGGGCGGTAGACCATGGCCTGCATACCATTGCGGGGCTCAACCAGCGCATAGCCCGGGGCGAGTTTGCCGACATCGTGCATGAGGCCGATCGGGCTTACAATGAGGACATCACCACCGCCTCGGAAATGATCCGCGAACGCAAGGATGGGCTGAAAATCGTCATCATCGCCGGCCCCTCTTCCTCGGGCAAGACCACCACTACCATCAAACTGACCCACCTGCTGTCCAAAATGGGTCTCAGCCTGGTCCCCTTGAGCGTGGACAACTACTTCTTCGACCTGGAACTCCACCCCAGGGACGAATACGGGGATTACGACTTCGAAACCCCTCAGGCACTGGACCTGCGGCTGATCAACGAGCATCTGTGCCGCCTTATCGCCGGCGAACAGGTCCTGATCCCCTTCTACGACTTCAAGACCGGCAGGCGCCACAACGACCATACTCCCCTCCAGCTCCAACCGGGTCAACTGATCCTGATTGACAGCCTGCACGGTCTCTTCCCAGAGATGACGGCGGGTATTGACGAAGAGCAGAAGTTCAAGATCTACATCGAGCCTCTGCTTCAGATGAAGGACGCGGCCGGCAACTTCGTGCGCTGGACCGACTTGCGGCTGATGCGGCGCATGGTACGAGATGCCCGCCACCGGGCCTACGACCCTCAACGCACCCTCGAGCACTGGCACTATGTGCGCGCCAGCGAGCTGCGCAACATCATCCCCTATGCCAACAGCAGCGATTACATTATCAATAGCGGCCTGCCATACGAACTGCCTGTCATGAAAGCCCGGCTGTACACACACTTCGCCCAGTGGGTCGAGAAATATCGTGGCGACCCGCTGCGCACCGATGCCTTTGAGCGGGCCGAGCGCGTCTACAACATGCTTTCAGAGGTCACAGCCGTGGAGGACGAGTCCAGCATCCCGCCCGACTCACTGCTGCGCGAGTTCATCGGTGGGAGCTGCTATGAGTATTAGCGGCCTATCTCCCAAAGCCCATCCCCAACTGGAAGCCTATAAGCTCCCTGGATGCCGGGGCCACAGCCAAACGCCAAACCTGGGGCATTGACGTGGCCGGCCAGTTATGCTATACTCCGGCCGTTTCACCGCCCCGATCTGAGCCGGATGCCAGGCAGACCATCCGTTTCAGATCGTTCATCCCGATGCCGATGTCGCCTGCGGGGCCTTCTTGATCGACCAGGAACGTATTATGGCCAATAATACCACACGCACTGAAGATACCTGCCTGCTGGAAGTAACCAACCTTGCCAAGGCGTTCAAAGGCCTGCTAGCTGTGGATAATTATCACCTGCGCCTGCAGAAGGGTGAGATCCTGGGCATTATCGGCCCTAATGGTGCTGGCAAGACCACAGTTTTCAACTTGCTGACCGGCTATCTGCGGCCCACCCGCGGCACGATCCGCTTTCTGGGACGCGATATCACCCATGCCACCCCTGATCAGATAGCCCGCTTGGGGATCGGTCGCACCTTTCAGAATGTACGCTTGTTTCCGAGCATGACGGTATTAGATAACGTGAAAGTGGCACAGCAGCTCCATGATCGCGCCAATCTCTTCTCTACCCTGCTGTCCTGGCCTTCCTTTACCTCGCGCGAGCGCCGGCTGACAGCCCGCTCCCTGGAGCAACTGGCTCTGTTTGACCTGGCCGATCGGGCCCACATGCCGGCTGCTTCGCTCCCCTATGGCGATCAGCGTCGCCTGGAGATCGTGCGAGCCCTGGCACTGCGCCCCAAGCTGTTGCTGCTGGACGAACCGGTAGCGGGTATGAATCCCTACGAAAGCATGGCAGTGCTTCAGCTGATCCGCCACATCCGTGACCAGTACGACCTGACGATCATTATCGTCGAGCACAATATGCCGGTAGTAATGCAACTGTGCGAGCGCATCCAGGTGCTCAGCTATGGCCAGATTATCGCGGAAGGCACCCCCGATCAGGTGCGCAACGATCCGCGGGTGATCGAGGCTTATTTGGGAAAAGCGGAGACCAGCGTTCCGAGAGCATTGCACTATGCTGAAGCTTGAGGATGTCCATGTCTATTATGGCCAGGTGCATGCCCTGAAGGGGATTACCCTTGAAGTGCAACCAGGGGAATTGGTTGCCCTGTTGGGCGCCAATGGTGCCGGCAAGTCCACTACCCTGATGACCATCTCGGGGATCTTGCGGCCGCGGCGGGGCCAGATCACCTATGAAGGCCGCGATCTGACGAAGATAAGCGCTGACGAGATCGTGCGCCTGGGGGCCATTCAATGCCCGGAAGGAAGGCGCATCTTTGGCGGGCTAACGGTGTGGGAGAACTTGCGCATGGGCGCGGTGCGTCGCCGCGATCCACAGGGCGTGCAACGGGATCTGGAATGGGTCTTTACCCTTTTCCCCATCCTCAAACAGCGGCTCCATCAGAGTGGCGCCACGTTGAGCGGCGGAGAGCAGCAGATGCTTGCCATTGGCCGGGCACTAATGGCCCGGCCACGCCTGCTGATGTTGGACGAACCCTCCTTGGGGCTGGCTCCGCTAGTGGTGCAGGCAATCTTTGATGTGATCCAGCAGTTGCATGCCCAAGGGGTAACGATCCTGCTTGTCGAGCAGAACGCGCGCCAGGCATTGCAGGTGGCCGATCGAGCCTATCTCCTGGAAACCGGTCGGGTGGTGCTCAGCGGCACGGTCGCTGAACTCAGCGCCAATCCCGAGGTCGAACGCTTTTATCTCGGTGGGACAACCGGTTCCTGAAAGAACACCGATGACGACCTTTTATTATCTCCTTCAGCAACTCATCAACGCCGTCAGTATTGGCAGCCTGTACGCTCTGATGGCGATCGGGCTGGCCATGGTGTTTGGCATCCTGCGCCTGATCAACTTTGCCCATGGCGACCTCATTATGGTGGGCAGCTATACGGCGCTGCTCCTGTTGGTAGCCGGCCTGCCATTTGGGGCGGCAGCCCTGGCCGGCATCGCTGCCAGCACTCTGGCCGGGCTGATCATGGAGCGCGTGGCCTACCGGCCCATCCGCGGCGCGCCGGACGTATCTATGCTGCTGACCTCCTTTGCCGTGACCATCTTTCTGGAAAATGCGGCGATCTTGCTCTTCAGCCCCTCTTCGCGGCCATTTCCAGCCCCTCCTTTCCTCACCCGGGCCCTGGAGTTCGGGGTGCTGCGCATCGCCAGCCTGGACCTGATCGCCATCGTTGTGGCCGGCATTCTGCTGGTACTCTTGACCCTTTTCGTCACCCGCACTATGGCCGGTATCGCGATGCGGGCAGCCGCACAGGATTTGTTGGCGGCCCGGCTGATGGGGGTAAATGTCAATCGCGTGATTGCCTATGCCTTTGCCATCGGCTCTATGTTAGCCGGGGTGGTGGGGCTGCTGTGGAGCGCGCGCGTGGGTAAGGTGGACCCCCTGATGGGGTTTTATCCGGTGCTTAAAGCGTTCGTGGCTTCCGTGATCGGCGGCCTGGGTAGCCTGCCGGGCGCGGTACTGGGTGGCTATGTGCTGGGCACCCTGGAAATCCTGCTGCAGGGGTTGCTGCCCCCTGCGCTGACCCCATTTCGCGACGCATTCGTCTTTGTGGCGCTGATCATCTTGCTCCTGTTCCGGCCGAACGGTATCTTGGGCACAACGGAAAGGGAAAAGGTTTGAGCGGAGGCGACACGGACGCTATGAAAACAGAAGTAGAGGGGCGAATGGCAGCAAAAGAACAGGCCGGGCAGGCTTCCCGCCTCGCAAGCTGGGGCTCAGCCCTGGTCCTCATAGCCCTGGTAATCGGGGGTCTGGTGGCAACCGAATTGGTGGCCAGCGCCTATATCCAGCGTGTCGTCATTGGCCTGGGCATCAGTATTATCCTGGTGGTAAGTCTGAACCTTTCCAACGGGTTTACCGGGGTGTTCTCGTTGGGCCATATCGGGTTTATGGCTATCGGTGCCTACACAGCAGCTATCCTGACGTTGCCTATCTCGCTGAAGCAGGTCAACCTGCCCGATCTGCCATCCTGGCTGGCCAGGGTGGAGTTGCCCTTCTTGCCGGCCACGTTGATTGGGGGGGTGGTGGCGTTACTCATTGCCTTCCTGGTTGGCCTCTCGCTTATGCGGCTCAGCGGACCCTATGTTTCCGTAGCTACGATGGGTTTCCTGGTGATTGTCCAGGTGATTCTGATCAACTGGGACCGCATGACGCGCGGCGCGCGCACCTTTTCCGGTGTCCCCCCTTATACAACCCTATGGTGGGTCTGGGGCTGGGTGGCCCTGACGGTATACGTGGTGAGCCGGCTGGCTCGCTCTGCCTATGGCCGGCAGATGATCGCCGCTCGCGACAACGAAATCGCCGCGCAAGCTCTCGGCATCAATGTGACGCGCGCCCGCCTGCTGGCGTTCTGTATCAGTGCTTTCTTTACCGCCGTGGCCGGATCGTTGTGGGCTCACTTCATCACCTCCTTCTCTCCTAAGGCGTTCTACTTCGCCCAGACCTTCAGCGTGATCACCATGCTGGTTGTTGGTGGCATGGGCTCCGTGAGCGGCTCTATAATTGGCACAGCGATCATCACTCTGCTCTCAGAAGCCTTGCGCAATGCCGAGCGCGGGATGAACCTGGGCCTGATTCATATCCCGCCCGTGTATGGTGCCAGCCAGATCCTGATGGCTGTGATCTTTGTGCTGGTGATCATCTTCTGGCCCAAGGGCCTGCTGGGGGACCGCGAGCTGAACCTCG
Source organism: Anaerolineae bacterium (assembly GCA_034434335.1). Taxonomy (GTDB): domain Bacteria; phylum Chloroflexota; class Anaerolineae; order CG2-30-64-16; family CG2-30-64-16; genus DAOTZS01. The sequence goes on along the minus strand of DAOTZS010000133.1, from coordinate 16,145 downwards.
GCCGGCTGTTTATCAAACGGCGAAGGGAGGTGAGTTAGAGGGAGAATTAGCAACAACTTTACTGTGGTCGTCTTGTCCTCTGCCATGCGTTATCGGTTACTTCATCACTTTACCAGAAGGAGGGACATACCATGAAAACCTATCTTGGCTCCATGTTGGTCGTTGTGATGCTGCTGGCGAGTGCCTGTGTTATGCCCGTAACGCCGGCCCCTGCGCCAGCCCAGCCTACTGCTGCCCCTGCAGCACCGATCAAGATCGGTGTTATCTACAACCTGACCGGCGCCCAGGCCTCCCTCGATGCGCCATCGGCCAATGGCGCCAAGCTGGCAGCTAAAGAGATCAACGCCGCGGGCGGGGTCTTGGGCCGCCAGCTCGAACTGGTCTTGTATGACGGCAAGACCGACGCCGCTACCATCGGTAATGCCGCCACCCAGTTGGTCGAGTCCGATAAGGTTGTGGCAATGATGGGCTTCAGCGATACTGACATGACCCTGGCTGCCGCGCCCATCGCCGCCAAAGCCGGCATCGTCTTCGTCACCTCCGGCGCCACCTCGCCCAAGCTGCCGGAGCAGGTGCCTGATTACCTGTTCATGGCCTGCTTTGGCGACAACGTACAGGCAGCTGCCGGCGCTGAGTACGCCTACAACACCCTGCAGGCCAAGACCGCCTACTTGCTGATCGACAAAGGCATGGAGTATACCCTGCTCCTGGGCAAGTATTTCAAGGAGCGCTTCACCGAGCTGGGCGGCGAGATCGTCCTGGAAGACACCTACCAGACTGGGGATAAGGACTTCTCGGCCCAGATCACCAAGCTCAAGGGGCTGGCGACCATCCCTGACATCCTCTTCATCTCCTCCGGCCCGGATGACGTCGGCACAATTGTCAAGCAGTTCCGCGACGCGGGCCTTGACAAACCAATCGTAGGTGGTGATGGCTATGACACGCCACTGTTGGTGCAAATTGCTGGCAAGGGGGCGGATAACACCTACTTCACCACCCACTCGCTAATGGATCCGGAGCTGGGCACCGAGGCGGTTAAGAAGTTCATCGCCGCCTACCAGGCCGAGTACAACACCCCGCCTGAGAACGCCTTTGCCGGCCTGGGCTACGACACAGTTAAGCTGCTGGCCGATGCCATCCGGCGCGCCGGCTCCGATGACCCCAAGGCGATCCGTGAGGCCCTGTCTCAGACGAAGGACCTGCCAGGCGTGACTGGCACCATTACCTTCCAGCCGGGCAGCCGCATCCCGCAGAAAGGGGTGACCGTTATCCTGGTCAAGGATGGTAAGTTCACCCTGGCTGCCGAAGTGGTGCCCCAGAAGGTGCCAGCGCCTTGATCGCCTCACAGGTGGCCGGCACCGTGAGGTGCCGGCCACCTATCAAACTGCACCAAAGGAGCTTCATTGATGAACAAAAACCCGCTCGAAATCCAGCACCTCACCGCGGCCGACTACCAGGCCGCGCCCTTCGAGAAGGTCATCCTGCCGCTGGGTTCGCTGGAGAGCCATGGGCCCCACCTGCCGTTCGGCACCGACGCGCTGACCGCTTACCTGATCGCACTGGAAATCGCCCAGCGTGTCCCCAAGACAGCCGTGCTGCCGCCGGTCAACTACGTTGTCAGCGAGCACTACAAAGAATTCCCCTTCACTGTGTCGCTGCAATTCGAGACCGAGACCGCTCTGCTCCGAGACATCCTGGAGTCGGTCTATCGGGAAGGGATCCGTAAGGTGTTTATCATGAACGGCCACGACGGCAACATCGCGCCGATCGAGATTGCAGCCCGCACAGCCAAGGTGGCTCACCCCGACTTCAAGATTGTCTCCCTCGATGCCTGGTGGCGGCTGGTGGGCGAACTGGTGCCGCCAGGTTTCTTTGAAGTGTGGAACGGGCTGGGCCATGGTGGCGAAGGGGAGATGTCCATCTCCCTGGCCCTGTTCCCGGAACTATGCGACCCGGCGAAGGCGGCCGGCGTGGTGCCCAATCTGCCCCCCTATGTGGATGTCAAGTGGCGCTTCAGCGAGCTGACCAACACCGGCGCCTCCGGTGACCCCACCAAAGGCTCGCGGGAAAAGGGCCTGAAGATGAAAGAGGTGTTGGTGGACACAGTGGTCCAATTGCTCACCGAGCTCGACCGCCACGACTGGGACTATCGCTCGCCCGAGGTCAAGGGGGGATGAGGGCTGCCCAAAGCAGAGTTTCTCAACTTCAGGTGACCGGCACCCGGCAGGTGCCGGTCACCTGCCATCTGGAAAGAGTATGGAGAGCGCCCCACTGAAGCGCATTATTGTCGGCATGTCGGGGGCATCGGGGCAGGTCTACGGCATTCGCCTGTTGCAGGTGTTGCGCGAGCTGCCTCACGTTGAGACCCACCTGGTGTTGACCCGCGCCGCGCGCATGACAATCACCCAGGAAACCGACTGGTCCCCCGACGAGGTCGAGGCCCTGGCCGATGTGGCCTATCGGCCGGCCGACATCGGGGCGGCAATTGCCAGCGGCTCCTTTCCGGCTGCCGGCATGATCGTGGCCCCCTGCAGCATCAAGACCCTCTCGGCCATCGCCCACTCCTTCGCCGATGACCTGCTGGCCCGGGCCGCGGATGTGCAACTCAAAGAGGGCCGGCCGGTGTTGCTGGCGGTGCGCGAAACCCCCTTGCATCTGGGCCATCTGAAGCTCATGGCCCGGGCTGCGCGCATCGGATGCATCATCTTCCCACCGGTACCGGCCTTCTATGGCCGGCCACGCACCCTGGACGACATCATCAATGGCACTGTCGGCCGGATGCTGGCACGCATCGGGATCGAGAATGAATTGTACTACCGATGGCCAGGGATGCGCGGCCGGAATGGTGGGTAGGGTCGAGGAGTCTCCTCCGAACCACCCCTTGGGCCCCCCTATAATCCCCCTTCTCCACAGACTGCCTTCCTCCGATGACTCCTGGCCAGACCAAGAAGGATACCCCCTTCCCGCGCTTCTCGGCCAACCCATGTGATCTCCATCATAGACAGCGCGGCTTCGTCGGCGTATGCTTACTGCAAGTCACTTGCAATAAGCCATTGAAAGGGGGCATATGGGCAGCCTGTTATCTCGGGCCACCGCGGCGTTACGGGCCAACGGCGGGCGGATGACAGCCCAGCGCCGGCTGATCCTGGAGACATTGGATGCGCTGGGTGGGCATCCTACCGCGGAACAAGTCTACAATGCAGCACGCCAACGGGTGCCGACCATCAATCCTTCCACAGTCTACCGCACTCTGAGCTGGTTGGCAGATGCGGGATTGGTACGGCCGCGACAGTTGAGAGCCGGCCCGGGCGACCGCAGCGAGCGCTTTGAACCCTCGCCGCGAGGTGAGCATTTCCATTTCGTCTGTGTCGGTTGCGGCCAGGTGATCGAGTTCGAATCGCCGGAGGTGGAGAGGATCAGATTACAATTCTGTCAACAGCACCAGGTCGTCATCGAGCGCGCCTCGCTCACCTTCTATGGGTGGTGCGAGAGTTGCCGTGGTGACCGGAAGGCACAGGGGAGGGTAACTATTCAGGCCGATTGAAATCGCCCTCCCTGGGCACTTTGTGCCAGGCCTCGCCCCGAAGGGCTCGGCCCGAGGGGTGTCGGCGGAGGCCGTCACCCTTTATTTGTGCATCACCAGAGAGGTCGGCGAAGGCCGACCACTGGCCGCAGGCCCAAAAGGGTGACTTCCAGTCACCGCCTGAATAGTTACAACGGAGGGAGCCATGAGCAGAGTCCACATGCCAGAAGCACCACAGACCTTGAGCTCTGTACCGGCCGGCGGCCACGCCATCGTCCATTCCCTGCAGGGAGGGCGTGGCTTTCGCAGCCGTGTGGCGAACCTGGGGTTCACCGTAGGAGCGCCGATTACCGTGCTCCAAAACTACGGCCATGGGCCGATGATTGTCTCCGTACGGGGGGTGCGGGTCGCGCTGGGGCGGGCTGAGGCCGATAAGGTGCTGGTGCGTCCCCTGGACGGCGCCCAATAGGCCTTATGCCCGCTCTGCATGGGGCAACGGGAGAAAGACTGATGAGCAATTGCCACGACAGCGCCGGGAGCACCACCATTCAAAAACCTGGCCAGCTTACCATAGCGCTGGCCGGCCAGCCCAATGTGGGCAAGAGCACGGTTTTCAACATGCTCACGGGGCTCAATCAGCATGTGGGCAACTGGCCGGGCAAGACGATTGAGCAGAAGGTTGGCACGTATCGCCACGACGGGATTATCATCAACCTGGTGGACCTGCCGGGCACTTACAGCCTGACGGCGAATTCAGAAGAGGAGCGTATTGCCCGCGACTACCTGATCCACGAAAGGCCGGATGTCGTGGTAGCCATCGTCAACGCGGCTGCCCTGGAACGGAGCCTGTACCTGGTCGCTGAACTGCTGGCTCTCAACCTGCCCCTGGTTATCGGTCTGAATATGGGGGATGTGGCAGCCCAGCAGGGGATCCGGGTGGAGCCGCACGTGTTAGAGGCGGCCTTAGGGCTGCCGGTCGTGCCGCTGGTGGCATCCCGCAATCAGGGGGTGCGCGAGCTGGTAGAGGCGGCGCTTGAGCTGGCGTCCGCTCCCCACGCCTGGCACCCCAGCCGGCCGGTCATCCGGCCCGAGCATGAGCCGGTGCTGGCCGAGATGCTGGAGCTGATCGCCGGCCATGTGCCGGCCAACTACCCGGCAGAATGGGTGGCCCTCAAGCTGCTGGAGGGGGATAGCGAGATCACAGCTCTGATGGAAAAGGCGCTTCCCGCTGAGGCCTGGGCCCGCGTGCATGAGATCCTGATGCAACATGAGGACGCCTACCTGGACATCGCCGGCGGCCGCTACGAGTGGATCAGCCGTATGGTGCGGGCCGCGGTCACCCAGCCCAAGGTGGGCATTATTACCAGCACCGACCGCCTCGACCGCATTGCCACCCATCCGTTCTGGGGGCTGGTCCTGTTGTTGGGGATTTTCGGGGTTGTATTCTGGTTGACCTATACTCTGGCCACCCCCCTGGCCGACTGGCTCTCTTCCGAGGTGTTGGGTGCCCTGGACGCCTGGGCCGGGAGGGCCCTGGCCGGCGCGCCGGCCTGGCTGTATGGCCTGGTGTCCGATGGGTTGATCCACGGCGTGGGCACCGTGCTGGCTTTCCTGCCCATCCTGCTGGTCTTCTTTGCCATGCTGGCCGTGCTGGAAGATATTGGCTACCTGGCCCGCGGCGCCTACGTGATGGACCGCTTCATGCACCTGATGGGGCTGCATGGCAAGTCGTTTCTGCCCCTTTTCCTGGGGTTCGGCTGCAATGTGCCGGCGGTCCTGGGCACCCGCATTATTGAGGAGCGCCGCGGCCGGCTGCTCACCGTGCTATTGGCCCCTCTCGTGCCGTGTACGGCGCGCATGGCTGTTATCGCCTTCCTGGCTCCAGCCTTTTTCGGCGCCCAGGCTACAGTGGTGTCGTGGCTTCTGGTGGCCGCCAACTTGCTGGTATTGGCCGGTGTCGGCTCGGCCATCCATAACCTGGCCTTCAAGGGAGAACATACAGCTTTTATCATGGAATTGCCGTTATATCACATGCCCAACACCCGGACAGTAGGTCTTTATGTGTGGAACAATACCCTGGCTTTTGTCAGGAAGGCCGGCTCGCTGATCCTGATCGCTTCCGTGGCAGTATGGGCGCTTTCGACCCTGCCAGGCCGCGGGGTGGATCAGAGCGTCCTGGCCATCGTGGGCCGCTGGCTCGAGCCAGCAGGCCGGCTGATGGGGTTGGGTGACTGGCGCATCATCGTGGCGCTGCTGACCAGCTTTTTCGCCAAAGAGAACACCATCGCGACCCTCGGCATCCTCTATGGCACGGGCGAAGGGGTTACCGGACTGGCCGAGCAGGTGTCGGAGCTGTTGACACCTGCGGCTCGTATGGCTTTTCTGGTGGTGGTGATGTTGTTCGTGCCTTGCCTGGCCACTACTGTCACTATCAAGCAGGAGACCGGCTCCTGGCGCTGGGCGCTCGCGAGCATCGGCCTGTTGCTGGTGCTGTCACTGGCGGCGGGCAGCATGGTTTACCAGCTCGGCACCCTGGCCGGCTGGTGAACGAGCAGCAGGGACGCTGCCTTTAGGGAGCCTGGCCATGGCCGCAGATGAGACCCTGACAGCCCAGTTATTGGCAATCCTGAATGACGGCAGGCTTCACCCTACGACCGAACTGGCCAGCCGGCTGCAAGTCAGCGAGGAGCTGGTGAGGGCCATGGCTGACGATTTGACACAGCACGGATACCTGTTGCGGGTTCAAAGCGACTGTGTCCCGGCGTGCAGTGGGTGCAGCCTGGCCGGGCTCTGTGCCGGGCTTGCCAGCGCGCCGTCCTCAGGCCAGCTTTTCTCCCTTACAGCCAGGGGCCGTCGGGTAGCCCGCTCGCTGGCTGGCGCCCATAACGTCTAGAGGTAACGGTTACCTATCAGCTAAAGCCCGGCGCTTACTCCTCAAATCACGGTTGACAGAGGACCTCTGTATCTGGGTTACGTGCCCGGTCGTATTTGACGTGTACCTGGCCTTGTGCTATACTCGTTATGCGTAGAAAGGTCCATCTGCCTGTCTCCGCCTTCTGCTTCCTGTAACCTCATCGGGCTGAGTTTCTCGTCTGGGCCTTGCCAGGAGACGAACCCAAGAAGGCGCATAAGAGGTCGTTGCTTTCTCCTCTATCTGGCCGCTGAGCCAGCGACAGCGGCGGATCGCTGGCTGTAAGGGGCAGGAGCCGCGCGAAGGGCTATCATGGCGCGGAAGAGGCTTTCCCCAGGCTCTGGCCAGATCATCAAAAACCGACAGATGCTCAGCCGATGATTGCGCCAGGAGGCAAGACGCGTTAGAGGTGCTGAAAAAGCCCTTCTATGCCCATCGTTCTGATTCGTCATCCTGCCCGATTGCTCGGACGCCGCAGGTGGGCTGCGTTTGATACCCTTGAAGACACTCCGGTCAGATACATGGGTGGAGCAGAAAGTGCATTAACATGCCTCTCTGCCCTGATGTAGTCCATCCCCGTAACCATGACCATACATTTGCCTGGCAAGTTGCCCTAATACCTTGTGTCTTGTGAGCAACAAGGTAATACTGCCGCGCTGTCCCCATCTCGCGATAATCCTGCCTGTGACGGCATAATGCCAAACGGAGTTACCTTATGGAAATAGCTGAACTCGAAACCAAAACCCTTGCCGAGCTTCAAGACATGGCTCGTCAAATGGGCCTTACGGGTTATACCCGGATGAAAAAGTACGATCTTATTATGCGTTTGCTGCGCGCTGAGACCGAAGCACAGGGGTTGATCTTCGGAGGGGGTACCCTGGAGATCATTCAGGATGGGATTGGCTTCCTGCGCGCCAACAAAGATATGTCGCCCAGCCCTGATGATGTCTACATCTCGCAGAGCCAGATCCGGCGCTTTGGCCTGCGCACCGGCGATGTGGTGATCGGCCAGGTGCGCCCACCCAAGGAGTCAGAGAAGTACTATGGGCTTCTGAAGGTGGAGGCTGTTAACGGGATGGATCCGGAGGAAGCCAAGAAGCGGCCCAAGTTCGAGAACCTTACCCCTATCTTCCCGTATGAGCAGCTTGTGCTGGAGACGCATCCTTCGATCCTGGCTACCCGGCTGATTGACATGCTGGCCCCCATCGGCCGCGGCCAGCGCGGGCTGATCGTGTCGCCGCCTAAGGCCGGCAAGACCACCGTGCTCAAGCAGATCGCCAACGGCATCACGGAGAACCATCCCGATGTCTACCTGATGGTCCTGCTCATCGGTGAGCGCCCCGAAGAGGTGACCGACATGGACCGCGCGGTAGAAGCTGAGGTGCTCAGTTCGACCTTTGATGAGCCGGTGCAATCGCATGTGCGGGTGGCCGAGATGGGCCTGGAACGGGCTAAGCGCCTGGTTGAGGCCAAGCGCGATGTGGTGATCCTTCTGGATTCGATCACCCGTCTGACCCGCGCCTACAACCTCACCGTGCCTGCTTCTGGCCGTACCCTCTCCGGTGGCATTGATCCCGCTGCCCTCTACCCGCCCAAACACTTCTTTGGCGCCGCCCGCAAGATCGAAGTAGGGGGCAGCCTGACCATCATTGCCACCTGTCTGATAGATACTGGCAGCCGCATGGACGATGTGATCTATGAGGAATTCAAAGGCACGGGCAACATGGAGCTGCACCTCGATCGCCGGCTGGCCGAACGCCGTATCTTCCCGGCCTTCGACATCGTACGCTCCGGCACTCGCCGCGAAGAATTGCTGCTAAGCCCCGATACCCTGCAGCGCGTGTGGACGTTGCGCCGCATGATTGATATGTTGCGCCAGGCCGGGGAAGAGCCTCTGGAGCCGGTATTGGAACGGCTGCGCAAGACGCGCAACAACAAGATCTTCCTGGAGACCCTGTCCCAAAACATCTAAGCGCCGGCACGCAGCAGTACTGGGGCCCCGTTGCGCTGTGAGGAGCCATTGCCCTGATGGGCGTAGAGTCCACAACTCATAGCCTCCAGGAAATCCCCCCCGAGCAATGGGGGCCAGGCTATCGCTTCTGGCAGAGCATCCTTTCTTTGTTGGCCCAGCGTGGACCAGAGGGAACAACCTCGCTGGTGCGCATGGCATCACACCTGGTGTTGATCTCCCTGGCCCTGGCGGTGTTATGGCTGGCCCGGGTACAACTGCCAGAGTGGGACATCGTCGAAGTTGCCAGCTCTGAGGCCCCGGCCGAAGAGACCACCGTAACGGTGACGATGCCAGAAAGCCGTGTTCAACCCCCAGGCGCCCTGGTACGCGCTGCCATTCCGTTTACTATCATCCCCGACCGGCCACGCACGGACATCATTACCCATACCGTGGAGGCCGGGGACACCCTCTACGCCATTGCCGCCAAGTATGGCATCAGCGCCGAGACGCTAATGTGGGCTAACAACATGGAGCTCAACCCAGACCTGTTGCGCCTGGGACAGCAGCTAACTATCCTGCCAGTTGACGGGGTGCTGCACACTGTGGCAGCCGGGGAGACAGTGGAGAGTATTGCCCAGAAATACAAGGCCAAACCGGACGCGATCGTGAACTTCGAGTGGAATCACCTCGACCCCCGCAAGCCCACCCTGGTGCCCGGCCAGAAGCTGATCGTCCCAGGGGGCACCAAACCGCTGGTGCTCAGGCAGGTCAAGGTCTACACCGGGCCTATCCCCGCCGATGCCAGGCGCGGCACCGGTCGTTTCGTCTGGCCCACAACGGGCTCCATCACGCAGGGATATAAGCCGCTACACCGGGCAGTGGACATCGCGGCCCCGACCGGGACACCGGTCAAGGCCAGCGATTCGGGTTATGTGGTGGTGGCCGGCTGGAGCGATGTCGGGTATGGCAACTACGTGGTCATTGACCACGGCAACGGCTTCCAAACCCTTTACGCCCACCTGAGCCGCTACTTTGTAACCCCTGGCGACTCAGTCGGCCAGGGCGCGGTAATCGGATTGGTGGGCTCTACCGGCCGTTCAACCGGCCCCCACCTTCATTTCGAAATCCGCCAAAACGGCATCCAGCGCAATCCATTTGGCTTCCTGCCCTAGGCAAGAAGCCAGCCGGACAAAGAGACTTCCTCCGCCCTATCCTCAGGGGGCTGTGTTCACTGGCCCTGGCTTAAGGCCTCCACAATCAGGCGCGTGTTATAGCGCATCATCTCCAGGTAAGTGGGCGCCGGGCCATGCGGCTCGCTCAAAGAGTGCGTATAGAGCCCGCTCACAACCCGGATGCCGGTCTCCCTGGCCAGTTGTTGGGCCAGTTGAGGGTTTGCGCCTGTCTCCAGAAAGATCGCCGAGACCCCAAGCTCTTTAATCGCGTCTGCCAGGCGGGCGAACTCTTGGGCCGACGGCGATGCGGCTGAGCTGGTGCTGGGGATGATGGCCCCCACCACCTTGAAGCCATAACGGTCGGCGAAGTAGCCGAAGCTCTCGTGGTCGGTCACCAGAAGGCGCCGGTCCTCTGGCACGCGCTGGACCTGGGTGGTGATCCACCTGTCCAACTCCTGAAGCTGAGCAATATAGGCGTCGGCCTGCGCTGTATAAAGCTGAGCGCCACCCGGGTCGGCCCGGCTCAAGCCGTCACGGATGTTCTCGACATATTTGATCACGCTAACAGGGTCCAGCCAGAAATGTGGGTCTCCCTCATGTCCTTCGTGCTCCTCCCCAACATGTTCACCGGGTTGGGGAGTACGTGGTTGTAACCCGGCGGCAGCCTCAATGACGACCCGATCTCTGGCAGCACTCTGCAATAGTTTATCGAGAAATGCCTCAAGGCCGGCGCCATTGATGATGAGCACCTGGCTGTCGGTAATCTTACGGACATCGGCGGGTGTCAGTTCGAAACTGTGGGGGTCTACCCCAACAGGTATCAGAGCCTCCACTGTCAGGCGCTGGCCGGCTACATTTTGCGCGATGTCAGCCAGAAACGATTCGACTGCCAGCACCTTGATGGGGGTAGCAGCGGTCGGTTGAGAGGGCTGCGTGGGCATAGGGGTAGAGGTACAGCCAGCAATTACAACGAGCAAGAGAGCACTGCCTATACCGAGTCCAATCTGCGACCATAGCCTGCCATGGTGTGAATACATCTTCCTTCAACTTCCTTTCTACGGTGAGAATATGGCGCGCTTATGCGCGGTGGATTATGCCAGCAACGGCAGCGGGCGTCAAATCACGAGGTTGCCCAACTGTTGCCTGAAGCGGGTGATTATGCTATACTAAAACCGAGGCCGATAGAGGTGGAGGCAAAGGAGATGCTGAAACTGAAGGATGAAGAAGTCCTGTATATCCTCGAGGTGCAATTGCCGGATATGCTAGAGCGCAATCCGGAACTGGAGCCGCGCGCCTTTCGAGCCTTTCTGAAGGCGTTTGTCAGCAAGGAGGAGTTCGCGGCCGTTCTCAGCGAACTGCGGGAGTTGCGCGGCGAAGTGCGCCATTTCCGCCAGGAGACCCAGGAGCGCTTCGAGCAGATTGACCGACGCTTCGAAGAGATAGACAGGCGCTTCGAGCAAATTGACAAGCGCTTTGAGCAGATTGACCGACGCTTCGAAGAGATAGACAGGCGCTTCGAGGGGATTGACCGACGCTTCGAGGGGATTGACCGACGCTTCGAGGGGATTGATCAGCAGTTTGCTGCCCTTCGCCAGATGATAGCGGACGAGCACGATTGGGTAGAGCTTACCGTTGGAGGGCTGCAACGGCGTTCGGGGCGCAAGCTAGAAGAGGTAGTGGCCGGTGCGCTACGAGTAGCGCTGCGCCGTTCCGACATCAAGCCTGAACAGATTCGGTTACGCCAGAGGATCGTGGACGAAAAGGGTGTAGTGGGATTGCCAGGCCAGCGGCATTTTGAGATCGACATCCTGGCTCAGGACGGGAAGATATCGGTTTTCGAGGTCAAGAGCTACTGCGAGTGGGAGGATGTCGACCGCCTGGCTGATAAGGTCACCCTTGTTCGCTCGCTCAATCCTGGCGTCGAAGTAGAGGGCATTATGATCGCCATGAGCATCGGTGACGAGGTGCGAGAGCGTTGTCGGGAACTGGGCATTACTCTTGTCTACCATGGCGAATAATGCTGGCCAGTGGCCAGGGACACGCAAGAGGCCCGTCTGAGATCAAGAGACGGGCCTCTTGTTTGTCTAAGGCCGATGGTTGCCCATCTGGCAACTCGTTGCCATACCCTTCTCGACCATTTGCCTATCGCTGTATAAGGCGGATCAGACGCGAGCGATGAAGCGTCCTATCGTAAGCCGCTGACAATCCAGGCAAAGTAAGTCACCAGGGGAAAGACAAAAAGCAGGCTATCAAGGCGGTCGAGGATGCCGCCATGGCCAGGGATCAACTGGCTGCTATCCTTAGTGCGCGCCAGCCGTTTGAACAACGAGACGGCGAAATCTCCAAAGGGGTCCGCAACTGCTGCCAGCGCACCCAAGAGCAACCCCTGCCAGGGGCTCAGCCCCAGCCACCAACTGCTGACTATAGGGGTGAACACAAGTGCTGCCAGGGAACCGGCCATCAGCCCTTCCCAGGTCTTCTTCGGGCTGATACGTGGCCACAGCGGCCGCTTGCCCCAGGTACTGCCCACGAAATAGGCCACCGAATCGGTCACCCATGAAATAGAAAGGGCCAACAGAACCCAACGAAACCCCTCAGGCCGCTGGCGCAAGAGCACAAAATGGCTGAGCAGGAAACCCAGGTAGAGCGCGCTGGCGACGGTCACCCCCCAATCAGCAGTGGGATGGGCCCCTTTGTTGTAGAGGGCCCAGACCAGGGAGAAGATGATGAGCCCGGCCAGCAGGGGCCGGAGCAGATCTACGGGTACCAGCCCGGCGGCATAGACGTATGCCTCGGCTACGGCTCCGATTACGAAAAACAGCCCCAGGTTGCGGTCCAGGGTAAAATGATCGCGCTGCAGGAGCTGTACCATCTCACGCCACGCCTGGATGCCCACCAGGAGGACGGTGATCAGCCAGGGGATGCCCCCCAGGTAGACGAGCCAGAAGATAACCGGTATCAGAACAACTGCGCTGAGCAGGCGGGCACGCAGCACAACAGCTCTCCGTACGCTGGCTGAGAAGCAACTCTGCGAGGTTGCGTCGGGCAACTGCTAACCTTTGCTGGTAGGCGCGGGGACTCTGCCGAAACGACGCTCGCGCTGACTGTACTCCGCCAGCGCGGCTGCCAATTCGGCCTCGTCGAAATCGGGCCAAAAAGTAGGGGTCGAATAGTACTCGGCATAGGCGGCCTGCCAGATCAGGAAGTTACTCAGGCGATACTCCCCACCGGTCCGGATGATCAGGTCAGGGTCGGGCAGGTCGCCCGTGTAAAGATAGCGCGAGATCAGTTCTTCGGTCACGGCTTCAGGCGCGTAGCCGTCCCGGATGATCTGCCGTACGGCATCCACGATCTCCGCGCGGCCGCCGTAGTTGAAGGCCACATTCAAAATGATGCGCTCGTTCTTGCAGGTGAGATCTACCGCGGCCCGGATCTGACGCTGCAAACTGGGTGCGATCCCTTCCAGCCGGCCGCTGTGGCGGATACACACTCCGTGCGCATGCAACTCTTTGGTCTCGCGTTGGATGACCTGGTCCAGCAAGTTCATCAGGCCGGCAACCTCGTCGGGCGGACGGGCCCAGTTTTCGGTGGAGAAGGCATAGATCGTCAGCACTTTGATGCCGAACTCAGTGGCGGCCCGCAGGACGCGCCGGATATTCTCCGTGCCGGCCCTGTGCCCGGCCAGGCGCGGCAGGCCGCGGGCTTGGGCCCAGCGCCCATTGCCATCCATGATGATGCCCACGTGATAGGGTACACGCGTGACCTGAGGATAACGTTCTCTGAGCGGCAAATCGCTCGCCATGGCATCCTCTTTAGCTGAAATATGAGACAAGGGCACTCATGCCGATATGGCCCGCTGGAGCCGACAGGTTGCCGACGCTTCTCAACCCTCCTTATTGCTCCATGATCTCAGCCTCTTTGGCCTTGCCGATCTCGTCTATCTGCTTGATGAAATCGTCTGTCAATTCCTGCACTTCGTCGCGACCCTTGTAGAGGTCATCTTCTGAGATCAACTTCTCTTTTTCCAGGTCACGCAACATCTCGATCGCATCACGGCGGATGTTGCGCACTGCCACGCGTGCCTCTTCCACACGTCTGGCAACCAGGCGGGTGAGTTCTCGACGCCGTTCCTCTGTCAGCGGAGGGATGATCAGCCTGATGATCTGGCCGTCGTTGCTGGGGGTCAGGCCAAGGTCTGATTTCAGGATCGCTTTCTCGATGGGCCCAATCGCGCTGCGGTCCCAGGGGCGAATTACCAACATGCGCGGTTCAGGTGCTGAGATGCCAGCCAACTGGTTCAAAGGTATGGGAGAGCCGTAGTACTCCACCGGGAGTCGCTCTACCAGGGCAGGCGAAGCCCGACCGGTGCGGATGGTACGCAAGTCGCCTTGCAGAGCCTCAACCGCGCGGGTCATGCGTTCTTTGGCGTCGCTCATGACATCTTTCAGCACGATGCTACCTCCTTGCGCCCTGGGACGGTTTCCCAGATGGACAGTCGGGCACCTCCTCAGCCGCTGATCAGGGTGCCTACCGGCTGCCCCAGAGCCGCCATCTCCAGGCTGTTGGGTTGCCACATGTTCAGCACAATGATGGGCAGGTCATTTTCCATGCATAACGTCAGCGCCGTGCTGTCCATCACCCCCACGCGCAGGTTCAGAGCCTCGATATAGGTCAGGTGATCGAAGCGCTTAGCATCAGGGTAGAGTTTGGGGTCCCGATCGTAGACGCCATCTACTTTAGTGGCTTTGATCAAGACCTCGGCGTGGATCTCCATGGCACGCAGCGCGGCGGCGGTGTCGGTGGTGAAATAGGGGTTGCCCGTGCCGGCGCCCAGCAAAACCGTGCGCCCCTTTTCCAGATGACGGATGGCCCGGCCACGGATGTAGGGCTCAGCCACCGCCCGCATCTCAATGGCGGTCTGGACCCGCGGCTCGACGCCAGCTCGCATAAGGGCATCGGCCAGTGCCAGGGCGTTCATCACCGTGGCCAGCATGCCCATATGGTCAGCCGTAGCACGCTCCATGCCGTGAGCCAGGCCATCTTTGCCGCGCCAGAGATTGCCGGCCCCGATGACAATAGCGACCTCGGCCCCCAGCTCGCGCAAGCGGCGCACCTTGGCGGCCACTGCATCGGCCTGCTGAGGGCTGATCCCAAACCCGCCTTCTTCAGCCAGAGCCTCGCCCCCAAGCTTCAGGAGGATCCGGCGATAGCGCAGCGTGCTCATCGGTCAACTCAACCACCCACTTCCAGACGGGCAAACCGGCGCACCACGATGTTTTCGCCCAGCTTGGCAATAGTGGCCGTGATCAGGTCTTTGACTTTGATGCTCTCGTCCTTGATGAAGGGCTGCTCCAGCAGACAGTTCTCCTCGTAGAACCTGGCCAGTTTCCCTTCGACAATCTTCTCCAGCGCTTCCCGGGGCCGATTAGAGTTGCCCAGTTCGGCCCAATAAGAGGCGCGTTCCCTTTCCACTATCTCCGCCGGAACGTCTTCGATACGCACCCAGGCTGGCCGGGCCGCCACAACTTGCATGGCCAGGTCCTTGGCCAGGGTCTGGAATTCCTCGGTGCGGGCCACAAAGTCGCTCTCGCAGTTGACCTCGACCAGGGCCGCCACCTTGCTACCCATATGAACGTAGTGGCCGATCAGACCTTCGTGTGTCTCGCGGCTGGCCTTCTTGGCCGCGGTAGCAAAACCTTTCTCCCGCAAGATCTCTGTCGCCCGAGCCATATCACCATTGGCGGCTTCTAGCGCCTTGCGGCAGTCCAGGACACCCGCTCCAGTGTTTTGCCGTAACTCCTTGACCATTGCTGCAGTGATTTCCACGGTTCTCTCCTTTACAAGGCAAGCTCAGCCTCATGGTCTGGGCCCTCTTCGTCGCCGAACTCGTCCACAAATTCGTCTTCCTCTTCCAGTTCGTCACGGCCTTTGTCCAGCTTGGCCAGGGTAGAGGGGCCAAGGTATAGGTCCTCTGGGATCTCTTCTGGCTCAGCTGAGGGCACCGGTTTCTCTTCCTCAACAGGTCCGACTGCCTCTGGGGCGGCAGCGGCACGCTCTGCCTCGTCGATCTCCCGCAGGTGCCGGCCCTCGATGACGGCATCGGCCATTTTGCCGGCCATGAGCTTGATCGCCCGAATGGCATCGTCGTTGGATGGGATGGGATAGTCAATTGGCTCGGGGTTGCAGTTGGTGTCAACCATGGCCACCACGGGGATCTGCAGCTTATTAGCCTCCGATACAGCCAGGGCCTCCCGCTGTACGTCTACGATGAACACGATATCGGGAAGACGGGTCATGGTGCGCAGGCCACCGATACGCCTCTGCAGCCGGGCCAACTCGTGACGCAGCAACAGGGCTTCCTTCTTGGGCAGCCGCTCCAGCTCACCTTGCTCCTGGCGCCGTTCCAGCTCTTCCATGTATTCGATGCGCTGGCGAATGGTACGAAAGTTGGTCAGGGTGCCGCCCAGCCAGCGTGAGACAACATAAGGCATTTCACAGCGCTCGGCTTCGGCACGAATGGTGTCTTGGGCTTGTTTCTTGGTACCCACGAAGAGCACCAGACCCCCTTCGCGTACGACATCGCGGATG
>DAOTZS010000132.1:0-27243 GCA_034434335.1 Anaerolineae bacterium | reverse complement strand
TTGCCAAACTGCTATACCGAGGGCGGACCAGCATCTGATAGCCCATACCGGGCTTTCAAATGTTTAACGTGAACACTTCCTGAAAGGTTCCGCGCTTTCGGAGGCACCGCAATGCAAGCTTCAGCTTGCATCATTTGTAATGCAAGCTTTAGCTTGCATCATTTTCGGAGGCAGCGCATGCTATGTGATGCAAGCTTCAGCGGCCGATTGAAATCGCCCCTTCTGGGCACTACGTGCCGGGTGTCGGCCTCCGCCGACACCATTCATGTATGCATCATGAGAGAGGTCGGTGAAGGCCGACCACTGGCCGCAGGCCCCAAAAGGGTGACTTCCAGTCACCGCTGAAAAACAAGGCTGGGCTCCACGTGCGCTGCGAATATTTAAATTTTCTTTGTTTCGAGCGCGACTTTTCCTTGAAACCATCGTCTATAAAAATGGTATTTCTGTAAGAGTCCGGTCGCCAGCACTTCAGGCGTTACCGGACGAGTACAAAACTAAGGAGGGAAAAAAGATGGCGCTCTATGTCAAACCACTCACTGCAGAGGAACAGAAGCGGCTGGAGAACCTGCGGCATTCTCAGGCCGATGCCGAGGTGGCCAAGCGGGCCAGCATCGTCTTGATGTCGGCAGGGAGAGCCCGGGTGCACGAGATCAGTGCCGCGGTAGGATTGCACCCCATCAACGTGCGCAAGTGGATCCATCGCTTCAACCGCATGGGGATTGAGGGGCTGTATCCGAAGCGTTCACCGGGCCGGCCGCGGCTGTTCGATGAGGCACAGCGCCAGGCGATTGTGCGCCTTGCTTCCACCGATCCCGAAAAGCTGGGCCTGGGCTTCTCGCGCTGGTCGTTGCAGCGCCTGCGCGCCCAATTGATCGAGCAAGGCATCACTCCAGACATCAGCGCGGAGACGATCAGGCAGGAGCTGATCCGCGCGGGGATGGTGTTTGAAGGCCGGCGCTGGGTGCGTGCCGAGTCGTGAAAGGTGGAGAGGAGAGGCTGAAGCCGGGTGTGTCTTCAGGGGTCAACAGACGCCTGTCCCTGGACACACCCGGCCGCCCCTTACCATGCGAAACGTTGCAGATCGCGCGCCGCGCAGACCAGGCCAGTGAACACGGCTTTTGCCTCAGCCTCCAGGGCCTCGGGCGCGGTCCTCTGCGCATCATAGTGCACCAGGACGAGCTGTCTGACCCCCATTTCCTGTGCCAGCGCGCCAGCCTGGGCCGCTGACGAGTGCCCCTTACGCGCCCCCGCCGCCTCGTGGATCAGCGTATCAGCGTCCCTGGCCAGCCAACGCACCCCCTCACACGGTTCCGTATCCGAAGAATAGGCCAGTACCCGCCCCGACAGGCGGTTGAGCACCCGTAACCCACAGGTGGGCACCATGTGCCGCACCGGCGCGGCCATGATCTCGAAATCGTGGTTGGCCAGCACCGGGGCCCCGATCAACAAGGGAAAGGCGTGATACCGGACCTCAAACATGGCCGGCCATCCCTCGAACCCGAAGGGTGCCAGCATCCTTTGCAGCAACTCAAGCGCGACGCTGGAACCGTAGATGTCCAGGGGTTGGCGCCGGCCGATCATCCACAGCGAGAGGAGCAGGGAGGGCACGCCGTACACGTGGTCAGGGTGGAAGTGGGTTACGATCAGCCCATCGAGAGTGCCCGGGTCCAGGCCAGCCTGCTGTAAGCGGCGATACGGCGACCCGGCACAGTCTATCAACACCAGGTGGTGTTCTCCGCGCAGGATGAGGTGGGTGTTCTCCTGCTCTGGAGATGGCAAGGCGCTGGCAGTGCCGAGCAAGATCGCTTCAGCCATAAACGGTAGGCCAGGAGAGGGGAGTATGCCGGCCGGCAGTGCTTATCTGCCTGTAACGGGGAACCAGTAGCGGTAGAGGAAGTCTGGTACCTGACGGCTCTCGAAGATCCCAACTTCTGTCGGGCCTGAGGCCTGCACCCAAGCCACTGCCACCCCGCCCAGGGGAATAAGGGTGAGGACAACATCTCTGAAGCTGCCCGGTGTGGTAGGAATCGGGCTTGCTTTAGGCCACCTTGATGACATGATCGGTGCTGCCGTCACACGTACCCTTTCTCCCTCGTCCCACGCAGCATACAACAGTGTCCCACTGGCGTCGGCCAGGATGCGCGGGCCATGAGCGCCGTACGAGGTCTCCACAATGGACTGCGGCGTCGCCCAGAAGTTGTCTGTGCCGTAAGAGTAGTTTACCTTCTTCCCGGCCTCGGTCCAGATCAGGTGGGCCAGCCGGCGGTCCGGCTCGTCGGCAGTAGCGGTGATATGCACTCCCTGTGATTCAGCATTGGGGGTATCTGAAATGTTGGCGGGAAGGGTCCACTGGCCGTTCGCCAGTTCGCTCAACAAGATATCGAAGCGGCCCGCGCTGTCGTCCCCGCTGGCTGGGAAGCGGTCTTGCCAGGCCAGGTAGATCCCGCCTCCAGGCCGGGCAGCAAGGCTGGGGGACTCGCCGCGGCCATGGGGCACGGGTTCGCTGGTCCAGAAGTCGCCCTGCAGACGCCCATAGTAGATCGTCCAGTAGCCGGGGGTGTTGTCCATCCAGGCCGCGTAGAGGCTGTTATCGCTCGCCAGAGCCAGCGCCGGGTTGCCTGACGTGCCGCTGGTATGGGAGACGTTGACGGGCAGGGTCCAGGAGCCATTCTGACGTCGGATATAGTAGATCTCGTAGTTGCCCATGAATTGGTTGGCGAACACGACATGAAGGGTACCCGTGGCATCGGCTACCATGGCAGGGCTGCACCCAAAGGCGATCTGCACTGCCTGGCCCCAGGAACCGTTGCGTGGCCGCATGGCATAGAAGAGGGAGCCGTTGGATTCCCATACGACATGCGCCGTGCCATCGGTCGTATAGAGCAGAGCTGGCCTGGCTGCATGGTTCAGGGCGGTAACGATGGCAGTGGGCGCGCTCCAGGGCTGGGTAGCCGTATCCGCAGACGACCCCTGGGCACGCGGAGTTACCGCTGCCATGACCAGCAGCCCCAGCACCAACAGGTTGCGCCAACCCTTTAACCCGTCCATCGCTTTCCCAGCCATCCTTGCGGAATGACCCTGACCGTGCAATGAGAGTTCCTTTGCCTCACTGTTCTGCCGTTGGCAGGGGCCCCGTCCACACGACCCCATTGCCTAGCAGCAGGCCCCTGACCGTGGCCTGCTTGCCAACCTGGGCATCGGCCATAAGCCTGGCCGCGTCGGCCACCCAGACCGTTCGCCCGCCAATGCGCCACCAACCCCGCTGCGAGGGGCCAGCGGGGCGCTCCTCAACCTCGCCCGAGATCGTCACGGGCACGGGTTGCTCGACGCGGATGAGATCGGCCTGATAGGTGTCTGGACCGATGGCCAGGCCGGTGACCTCAGCCCATTGGCCCGGCTGAGCAATCGCCCGGCTTTCGTCTACCAGGGTGTTGTTGTGCACGTAGACAAGGCCCGGCTTCGGATACGTGCCTTCCTCGGGGGCAAAGACGATCGTATCCCAAAGTTGAGTGCCCCCTTCCTGCGGGATAATGGCGGCGACCAGGGCACCTACTGTTACCTCGGCCGGCTGATCCAGGATGCGAATGATGTCGGCCCTGAGCCAGCCATCCGCTCCCGTCCCGGCCACTACCTCAGCATGGCGGCCAACAACCCGCTCGCCTATAACCTTTGTCCTATCATCCACCTTCACCTGTTGGCCGGCAATCCGCCAGAACGGCTGCCCTATCTCTTCGATGGTCCCCTCAAACTCGATGGGCACAGCAGCGGGATCAGTGGCGATCACTTCCACCGTGAGGGCCAACGCATCAATGCCTCGCTGCTCGGCAGATACTGATACCAGGTTGCCCACCTCCGGGCTGCCAATGATCCTGGTCTCTTGGTTGACCTGCACCGCGGTATCACCGACCACCAACCAATCCTGGCTCTTCTTCTTGAGGGTATTGGTGAGCTGGAAGTATCCTGGCTGGCCGGCCGGGCGTTCCACAAAGATAAGCTCTGCGTGCAACCTGCCATCGGCCATCTCTGTCGCCCACACGATCAGCCAGGCACCGACCTCGGCCGGCCCCCGTTTGTCAATAAGCTCCGTCTGCCCATCCACGAACACGCTGATATCGCCGACCAGCCACTTGTCGAGCCCTTTGGCCTTCAGGCAACCTTCAAAGCGGTTCTGGACAGGTATTTGTACCTCAGCCGGAGCCAGAGCATGGCCGGCCGGCGCCCCTTGTATCGCCATGGTCAACAGGAGAATGACGAGTACCATAAGGCTTTGGCCTGCCTGCGAGACCCATTTCCGGCTATGGTAAACCCCCATAGTGCTTCTCCCTATCTCCGCAGCGGGTCAGAGATCAGGCTCCGCGTGGGCTCTGGCAGAACAGGTGTCTTCATGGCCGGTGATCTGGTAGGGGTGGCATCCGGCTGCTCTGTCGCCGTCGGGACAGCAACTGGTGTTTCCGCCACAGGAATGGTCGGCGTTGCCGTCGCCGGCGTGGGTTGCGGTTCTCCCAGGCCCGGAGTGGCTGTTGGTGTATTAGTAGGCGCTGTTGTCGCGCTGGGAGTGGCGGTGTCTACCCTGGTAGCGGTGGGCGTCGAGCCAGGAGTGGCTGTTGATGTGCTGGTAGGCGCTGTGGTCACGCTGGGTGTGGCGCTTTCCACCCTGGTAGCAGTGGGCGTGGCGGTGGGAGTGGCCACGGGTTCCATAGGCGGTGTAGACGTTGGGGTCGGCGACGCCCCCGCGGTCTTCGTGCTGGTAGCGGTAAGGGTAGAGGTCGAGGTCGGGGTAGGCGTCTCCTCCTCGGGCAAAACGTATATCAAAAGCGCCTCAAGCTCGCCGTCTGGGTGTCTGACTGCTCTCACCTGGGCCTCCCGGCCGACCGCGACTTCACCTATGATCTGCGTGCGTTCGGTGATCAGGAGCGATTGTCCGGCGATCCGCCACACATTTCCCGATACCGACTCGATCACGCCCTGGAACTCATACTCAGCTAATATTAGCACTTTTATCCGTAGGGCCCAAATCTCGCCTCCGGCCCGGCGCTCCGCCTTGCATTGCACCCACGAGCCCACCTCTGGCTCCCCTTCGATCTGGGTTTGGCCTGTAACTCTCACCACGAGGCTGCCGATGGTCCACAGCTCGCCGTTGATAGCTTTGATCTGGCCAGTGAACTCAATTGGTTCCGGTGTCGCTTCTTGCGTACCGCGCGCGCGGATTTCCAGGGCCAGGTAGGAGCCGTCGGGCTGCACCAGCAAGATGGCATCCACGTAGGAGCCTACGCCCGGGTTGCCATAGAAGCGGGTATCGCCATTGGTCTCCACGGTGACGTCACCGATTGTCCAGCGGCTGCCCTCGATGCGGGTGACCCAGCCCAAAAGGCGCTTCTTGACCTCAGGCCGCGCCCAGGTGGGGGAGGGGGTGGGGGTGATTGTCGCGGTCGGGGTGGCCGTGGCCGTCGCGGTGGCCGTGGCCGTGGGGGTAACGGTCGCAGTGGCCGTGGGTGGCTCGGTCGGCATGGTGGCCGTGTGGACGGGCCAGCCACTCACCATGCGGGATGATGGCACTGCAGGCTGGGGTGTGGCCGTGGCGGTTGGCGCAGGCGACGGTGTAGGGCTAGGAGGTGGCAAGGTCGGTGACGGGACAGAGGGGGCTGCCTGTGCCACTTCGACGTGCAGGGCAACCAGGGTTCTGTCGCCGGGTGCGCGCACCGTGCCATGGACACGTGCACCCACCGCGGGATAACCCTCGATGATCGTTTCTGGGGTGATCAAGAGGGTAAGGCCGGACACGCGCCATTGATTGCCCTCGATGGCCTCAATCACCCCATCGAGGACCAGGCTGCTCACGGGGCGCTGCTGTTCTACCACTGCTTTGGCTTCACGCAGCCGCTCCTGGCCGAACTGCTCCAGCAAGGCGGCACGGGTGGCCGGATCGCGCGCCAGGAGGATGCGTGCCTG
Organism: Anaerolineae bacterium; assembly: GCA_034434335.1. Lineage (GTDB taxonomy): Bacteria > Chloroflexota > Anaerolineae > CG2-30-64-16 > CG2-30-64-16 > DAOTZS01. The sequence continues at coordinate 21,294 of DAOTZS010000132.1, read as the reverse complement.
CTCAGTTGCGGTCTTGACCGGATAGAGGGGGTCGCCGGGCAGGGCCTTGGCCGAGGCCGTGATGACGCCGGTTGCCAGCACGCCGACCAGGACCACGGCCAGCAGCGCAACCCACATCCCGGCCGGCAACGCCCTGGGCCTGGAGAAACTGGCCAGGAAGGCTGCCCAACCCGCGGCCAGCCGCTCTCTCAGGCTGGCCACAGGCTGAGAGGCTCTCAGCCGACGCGCGTTGGCAAGGAACTGAGCCCGGGTCTGGGCAGCCATCTCGCGCGGGCGCTCAGGCACAGGGCGCAGCCGTGAAACCTGTGTGATCGTCTCCAGCAGCGGTGCCAGCGCCTGGGCGTGCTCAGGATAGCGCTGCAAGCAGGCGGAGAGGCTCTCACCTGCCCGCAGGCGCTCATAGCATTCGTCCAGCAAGGCTGCCAGGATGTCGTCTGAAGATCCCATCATGATTCCATAGCACGGCGCAAGGCCAGCACTGCCCGGTACTGCAGCGCTTTGATCGCGCCCTCTGACTTGTCCATGATCTCGGCGACTTCGGAGATGCTCATTTCTTCCAGGAAGCGCAGGGTAATGACCTGCGCCTGCTCCTCGGTCAGCGTTGCTATAGCTGCCCGCAGGCGCTCGCTGTCGAGGCGTTGCTCCACCATGCGGAGCGGATCTTCTCTCACCGCCCGGAGCGGTGGAACTTCCTCAATATCTACAAATGAAGCGCGCTGGCGGCGCCGATAGTAGTCAATGATCAGATTGTGGGCGATGCGATAGAGCCAACCGGAAAACGAAGTGCGCCAGATATGGCCGCTGCGGATCGCCTCCAGCATGCGCATGAAGACCTGGCCCGTCATGTCTTCGGCCAGCTCAGCCTGCCCCACCCGATGGTAGATATAGCTATAGATCTTCGGGCTATAAAGATCGTAGAGCATGCCCAGGGCTGCAGGGTCGGCCTGGCTGGCCCGTTCCAAGAGCGCCTGTTGATCGGGGTCTTCCGCGCGCGCTTTTTCACCTTGTATGACGTTCAAGGTGCCAAAAGATAACGCGCAAAACAGCCCAATCAGCCCCAACATGCCCCGATCAACCCTGTTCAGGTCAACGTGTGCGCCGATCCGTCTGCCAGGTTACCCAGATGCGCTGTAGGGCGGTGAAGCCGGAGAGGATAGCGATGATCCACAGCGCCCAGATGATCTGATTCACGATCAGGCCAAGGATCAGGATCACCAGGCGTTCCAGGCGCGTCATCAGCCCTTCGCTGCAGGTGAACCCCGCGCCCTCGGCGCGTGCCCGGGTGTAGCTTACCAGCAAGGAGGTGGCCATGGCGGCCATGGTGAGCATGACACCCATATCTTGATCCAGTCGCAGGAAGTGCCAGCCCAGAGCAATGTAGAGGAAGATTTCTGCCCAGCGATCGAGAGTGGAATCCAGGAAAGCCCCGAAACGCGTCACCTGGCCCGTCAGGCGGGCCAGTGTGCCGTCAACAGCATCCAGCCCCAGGGTGACGATGAGGAGCAGGCCCGACAACCACAGCCGGCCTGTGGCAAGGAGGATGGCCACGCCACCTGTCAACAAGCAGCCCAGCACCGTGATGGCATTGGGCGTCAGGCCGGCCCTGGCCAGGAGACTCGCCAGCGGCTGCATGAACCGCTGGCTCCAGGCGCGCGCCAGGTTGGTTACCATGAGATCCTCTCAGGTCAACAGCGGAGAACGACTGAGGGGCCAGCTAACAGGACCTCTCGGCGCCCATTTTACATCCAGAAACCGCACATGTCAATCAGACTTTGCACCTAGAAGGCACCTGTGCTAAAGTGGCGTCCCTGTCAGACCTATTCTTGACAGGAGTTACGCAGTTACATTACGCTGTACCCCCCCACCCCCTGGCCCCAATCGGGGGCGGGGGAATCCTTTGAAAAGGGTATTCTGGGCGGCGAAGCCGCCCAGAATACCCCTAATCTCGATCCCCCTTCCCCGCTCGCCTTTGGCGGCAGGAGAGGGGGATTAAGAGGGGGTGAGGGGCAGTGAAGGCCCGATGGCAGAAACTGTTAACCACTTTTGAACTACCCCCATTATTCTTGAGACAGAAGGGAGAAGGCAAGGAATGGCTGTATCAAGCCTGCCGTTGGTCTTGGTGACTCATGCGCTGCCGACCGAGTGGCTGGCACCTCTGGCCGGCCACTGCCGGCTGCTTTCGGGCCCTGCCGCGCCTGAGGGACTGGCGCCCGAGCTGGCCCAACACTTGGGGGAAGCAGAGGGCCTGTTTACGCTGCTCACCGTACGCGTGGACGAGGAAGTGCTGAGCCGGGCACCCCGCCTGCGGGTGGTCAGCAACATGGCCGTGGGAGTGGACAACATAGACCTGGCCGCCTGTACACGACGTGGCATCCCGGTGGGCAATACCCCTGGCGTGCTCACCGATGCCACCGCCGACCTGACGATGGCCCTGCTGCTGGCAGCCGCCCGGCGTCTGCCTGAGGCCGCGGCCGATGCCCGCGCTGGCCGCTGGACCACCTGGCTGCCTACCGGCTGGCTTGGTGCCGACCTGGCCGGGTCTACCCTGGGCATCGTTGGCATGGGCAAGATTGGGTTTGCCGTGGCCAGGCGGGCTGCCGGCTTTGGTATGCGTCTGGTCTATACCGACCCGGCGTCACATCCCCTGGCTGAAGAAACCCTGGCCGCAGCCCGCTTGCCGTTGGAACAGTTGCTGCGGGAAAGCGACTTCGTTTCCCTGCACGTGCCACTGACCCCGGAGACGCGTGGCTTGATTGGCGAAAAGGCATTACGGCTGATGAAGCCGACAGCCATCCTGGTCAACGCGGCCCGGGGGCCAGTGGTGGATACGGCAGCTCTGTTGCGCGCCTTGCAGGAAGGGCGGATCGCCGGTGCCGCCCTCGACGTGACCGACCCCGAGCCACTCCCGCCGGACCATCCCCTCTACCGCCTGCCCAACTGCCTGATCGTGCCCCATATTGGCTCGGCCACGCGCGGCACGCGACGGCGGATGGCCGAGCTGGCCTGTGAAAACCTGCTGGCAGGGCTGGCAGGCCGGCGCTTGCCTCACTGTGCAAACCCTGAGGTATACGGCGAGAGGTCATAGCTAGAGTGGGAGCAGCGGGGGCGGCAAACTCAACCGCTGCCCTGGTGGGGACCCAAAAGGGGCTCTGAGTGGCCGCAGACGGGCAGGGCCTGCCAGATAGCAGGCCCCTTTCTTCAGGTGTAACTATTCAGGCCGATTGAGATCGCCCCTCCTGGGCACTTCGTGCCGGGTGTCGGCGGAGGCCGACCTCTGGCCGCAGGCCCAGAAAGGGTGACTTCCAGTCACCGCTGAATAGTTACCTTCAGGTGATGATCACCGAATTATCGGTGCCGAAGCGGTTAGGCACATACTTGTCGGCGTGCCAGTCGTTGTGCCAATCACGGCCGTTGATCAGATAGCGGAACTGGTACTCGCGGCCAGCAGGTAGCACAAGGGTGATGCGCCATTTCCCATCGCTGCGGCTCTGCTGCATCTCATGTCTGGTCGTGTCCCAGTCGTTGAAATCGCCAACCAGGTTGACCCGCTCGGCCCAGATGCTGGAAGGGAGCTCGAACGTCACCCGTACGTTCTGCCCGTCGGGGAGGGGTTCTTTGTAGATCATGGCAACCCTCCTGAAGAAAAGAGCTTTGCCTCACCATCGAGGTCCGCAGGCCCGCCCCCGTTTCCGGTAGCGCCTCCGCCGGCTCACAGAAGATCCAGTCCCGAGCCTATTGCAACCACTACGATTATACCACCGATTTGACTAAAAGCGCAATCCCCCGTAAAATCGCTTTGCCCGTGATCGTGGGGTGCTCTTGGAGGCCGGCCTCTGGGCCGGCCTGTGCGCGATTGGGTGGGTGTGATGTTCGAGAGCCTGCAAAACAAGCTCAACGCTATTTTTGATAAGCTGGCCGCGCGTGGTCGCCTGAGCGAACAGGACGTGGAGGCTGCCCTGCGGGAAGTGCGCCTGGCCCTGTTGGAGGCTGACGTCAATTTCAAGGTGGTCAAGGACCTGGTGGCCCGGGTGAAGGAGCGCGCGGTGGGCGCGGAGGTCATGAAGAGCCTGACCCCCGCCCAGCAGGTCATTAAAATCGTGCACGAGGAGTTGTTGCGCACCCTGGGCGAGCCGGCCCGGCTGGACCTGTCGGGGCCTGCTCCTCACGTGGTCATGCTGGTCGGCCTGCAGGGTTCCGGCAAAACGACAACCGCCGCCAAGCTGGCCCTCAACTTGCGCAAGAGCAACCGGCGGGCCCTCTTGGTGGCTGCCGACACCTATCGGCCGGCAGCGGTGACTCAGCTTGAGGTGTTGGGCCGGCAGTTGGATATCCCGGTGCACAGCGAAGGCACGCGGGTACCCCCACCCGAGATCGTGCGCAATGCCCTGCGGCGGGGCCGCGAGGGCGCTTACGACGTGGTGATCCTGGACACGGCCGGCCGTCTCCAGATCAGCGAAGAGATGATGCGCGAGCTCGAGCAGATTAAGGCCATCGCCAGGCCCCAAGAGATCTTGCTGGTGGCCGATGCCATGACCGGCCAGGAGGCCGTGAACGTGGCGCAGGGCTTCCACCAGCGCATTGGCCTCACCGGGCTGATCCTGACCAAGGTGGACGGCGACGCGCGGGGTGGCGCGGCCATCTCGATCCGCGAGGTCACCGGCGTGCCCATCAAGTTCATGGGGGTGGGGGAGAAGCTGGATGCGCTCGAGCCGTTCCATCCCGAGCGGCTGGCCTCGCGCATCCTGGGCATGGGGGATGTCCTCTCGTTGATCGAGCGGGCCAGCGAAACCATAGACCGCGCCGAGGCCGAGCGCATGGGCCGCAAGTTGATCAAGGGGGAATTCAACCTGGAGGACTTCCTCAACCAGTTACAGCAGGTCAAGAAGATGGGCCCCTTGACACAACTGCTGGAGATGATCCCAGGCATGGGGCGGATCACCAGGGATCTGGCCCCTGAAGTAACCGATAAGCAGTTTCGGGTCATCGAAGCGATTATCAATTCGATGACCCCCGAGGAAAGGCGGAACCCTCGTATCCTCAACGGCAGCCGCAAGCGCCGGATCGCACGCGGGTCGGGCACCAGCGTACAAGAGGTGAACGATCTGCTCAGTCAGTTTCGGCAGATGCAGCGCCTGATGAAGCAGCTCGGTTCGGGCGCACATGCCGGGCGGGGGATGCGGGGTGGCTTGTTAGATTTGTTCCGTTGAAAGGAGCATCAGGGAGTAGAGGAATGGTAAGGATTCGCTTGCGCCGCCAGGGCGCAAAAAAGCAACCCACCTATCGGGTTGTAGTGGCTGATCAGCGCGCGCCGCGCGATGGTCGTATTCTGGAGAATATCGGGCACTTTAACCCGCGTACGGAGCCGGAAACCTTTTACATCAATGTGGAGCGGGCGCGCTATTGGCTCAGTGTCGGCGCGCAGCCCAGCCCCGCCGCTGAGCGGCTGCTGCGGGCTGCCGGCGTCTACTCAGCGCCGACCTCTCCGAGCGTGTGAGCCTTTCACCCTCGTTCCGCAGCCGGTACCTGGGCCAGGGCTAAGCCCCGCGTTAGATGGACGGTAACTATTCGACCGATTGAAATCGCCCCTCCGCCGACACTCTTCGAGTATGCATCATGAGAAAGGTCGGCGAAGGCCGACCACTGGCCGCAGGTCCAAAAAGGGTGACTTCCAGTCACCGCTGAATGGTTACCATGAACGGAGGCTACAGGGTGAAAGAGCGAGATCTCGTTGAGTATATTGCCCGGTCGCTGGTGAAGAACCCTGATCAGGTGGCCGTCAGGGAAGTGCGTGGCCGCAACGTGACAGTCTTGGAGCTCACCGTGGCCCGCGAGGATATGGGGCGGGTCATTGGCAAAGACGGCAGGGTGGCAAACGCCATTCGCACGCTGTTGCGTGTGGCGGCAGAGGATCGCCGGGTAGTGCTGGAGATCGTATAAAGCTATCGAGCTGACCCAGGGCGCGGGGTCACGGGGAGGTTTGCCAGCCGCCCCGGCCCCGCGCCCTGCTTTTATCTGGGCCAAGAAAGTAACACTTTCTGCCCCCTCGGGCCTTCACTGCCCCTCACCCCCCTTATTCCCCCCTCTCCCCCTCAGAGCGAGCCCCTTCGGGGGTGGCCCTTGACCTGCGGCCAGGGGAGAGGGGGGAATAAGAGTGGGTTTCTGCGGCGGCGGCCAAAGGCCGCCGCCGCAGAAACCCTTTTCTCCCCTCCCCTCTCCTGCCGCCAAAGGCGAGCGGGGGAGGGGAGGGGGCTGAGGGAGGGGTGGGGGCCCTGGGCGGCAATTCTAACGACCGCAAAAAGTGTAAACCGATTTTCCCAGCGAATTGAACTATCTCCAGAAGGAGACGGGCATGGCAGGGGAAGGGTGGCAGGCCGGCTACCTGGCTATTGGCCAGATCATCAGCCCGCACGGGGTGCGCGGGGAGGTAAAGGTGGCCGTGATGACCGATTACCCCGCGCGCTTCCGGCCGGGGGCTCGGGTCTTCCTGAGCACCGCCTCGGGGGTCACGCCCGTGGAGATCGCAGCCGCGCGACCCCATAAGGGCATGATGCTCGTTAAACTGGCCTCAGTGGGGGACCGCAACGCTGCCGAGCTGCTCCGCAATGCCTTCCTCCTGATCCCAGAGGAGGAAGCGATGCCCCTGGGCGAACACGAGAACTATGCCCATGACCTGATTGGCCTGACGGTGGAGACGACCGCCGGTGAGGTCTTGGGCCAACTCACCGAGATCTTGTTTACACCGGCCAACGATGTGTATGTCGTCTCTGGGCCGGGAGGCGAAGTGCTGGTGCCGGCCCTGCGCGAGGTGGTCCTGCAGGTGGACCTGGCCAGCCGCAAGATGGTGGTGCTGTTGCCCGAAGGCCTGCGCGACTAACGCTCCCGAGCGGCCATCTGCCTGGCTCGCTCCCAGTCGGCCGGGGTGTTGATGTTGAAAAAGGAGAGGTAGTGGGGATCGAACAGGGCGATCTCAGCCGGCATCAGATAGCGTGTTTGCACATCGGGCAGGAAGCTGATGACCTGACGATGACCGGCGGCCAGGTGTTGCTCGATGGCTGGGAGACAGGTGCGCCGATAGAGGGCGTGCAGGGGCTCGGGCTGGAGGGCCTCTTTGCCGGGCACCGGCACCCGGGGCACAACTGCGTCGTAACCCTCGGCCAGCGTCGCCATGTGGCGCAGCAACAAGGGGTTGACGAACGGCATGTCCACGGCCAGGGCAAACACCAGGGGGTGGCGGGCCGCCCTGAGGCCAGCAAAGAGCCCCGCCAGCGGGCCAATCCCCACCTGTTGATCGGGAACCAGGGTCAGCGGGCAGGGTAAAGAGGCCTGCAGCCCCATGAAATCTTCAGGCCGGTTGGTGCTGATGACCAGTTCCGCCACCAGTGGCAGGAGGCGGTCAATCAGGCGTTGGATCAAAGGCTGGCCGGCGAGCGGCAGCCAGGCCTTGTCCTGGCCCAGCCGTGTACTGTTGCCCCCGGCAAGGATCAAGGCCGAAAACCTGTTGCCTGCTTCTTCGTTGGCCATAAGAATTCCTGAAAGCGCAGCGAACATGCCAGGCAAGTTCTGAAGTGCCTGGGATGTTCAGCGCGTTGGTCAATTGTGGCTACCACCATGGCCAGGCAGCATAGAGCCCACATGTAACGACCATGTGGGCTCTATGCTTTCATTCCTCTGACCCGAGGCCTGTATCTTCCACGAGGGTCTGGGCCATTCGTGAGCAGGCTTCCCGGCCCCAACCCTGGGTTGTTTGATCTACAGGCTGTGCTTCTCCAGGTAGGCCACCGCTTCTCCCACAGTGGTGATCTTCTGGGCATCCTCGTCGGAGATCGTCCCCCCGAATTGCTCCTCGAACTCCATGATCAGCTCGACCAGGTCAAGGGAATCGGCGCACAGGTCTTCGCGGAAGCGGGCCTCGGGCACGATCTGGCTTTCATCCACATTGAGTTTATCCACAATGATCTGCTTGACCTTGGCGAAGATTTCCTGGTTCATCCAAATCTCTCCTTCCAGGGTAAGGGTTGATGAAGGTGTGCAATTTTCCGCCGGGTGAGCATACAGGATAAATCGGCAACGGCGGCCATTGTAGCAGCCCCTGCCAGGGGTGTCAAAACTGGCCTGTGACTGTGCAGGCTGGCGGCGTAGTAACGACGTAACTATTCAGCGGTGACTGGAAGTCACCCTTTTTGGGCCTGCGGCCAAAGGTCGGCGAAGGCCGACCTTTCTCATGATGCATACATGAGGGGTGTCGGCGGAGGCCGACACCCGGCACGAAGTGCCCAGGAGGGGCGATTTCAATCGGCCTGAATAGTTACGTAACGACTTCAGTCGTCCAACAGGTGCTGAGAGCGGCCGAAGTCGCCGCTGCCAGCCCTACCTGTTGGGTGGCGCAGCACAAGCCCGGGGCATGCAGAGCCTTTGACAAGCGCCACAGCGACTGGTAAGATGGGCTTGCCCACCGCTGGCCTATCCCAATCAACACCGGACGGCCGGAGAAGTTGCGGGTGGGTTATCAGGCGCGACAGAAGGAGACGATGATGGTCCATGAGCAGCGCAAGGCCGACCACATCCGGATCAACCTCGAGGAGGATGTCCAGTTCCCGCGGCTGACCAATGGCTTCGAGCGTTATCGCCTGATCCATCAGGCACTGCCTGAACTCGACCTGGCGGCTGTGGACACCAGTGTGACGTTGCTCGGCAAGCGCCTGCGCGTGCCTCTGGTGATCTCACCGATGACCGGGGGTACCGGGGCGGCGGGGGAAATCAACCGCAACCTGGCCCAGGCCGCGCAGGCGCGGGGCGTGGCCATGGGCTTGGGCTCGCAACGCGCGGGCCTGGAGCAGGCGGACAGCGTCCACACCTTCCATGTCCGCGAGGTGGCGCCCGACATCCTGCTCTTCGCCAACCTGGGCGCGGTGCAGCTCAATTACGGGTATACGGTGGATCACTGTCGGCGGGCCGTGGAGATGATCGGCGCCGACGCCCTGATCCTGCACCTCAACCCGTTGCAAGAGGCTCTGCAGGCGGATGGCAACTGGAACTGGAAGGGGGTCCTGGAGCGGATTGCTGCCGTGTGCCGCGCGGTGGGCGTGCCGGTGGTCGTCAAGGAAGTCGGGTGGGGGATCAGCGAACGGGTGGCCCGGCAGTTGGCTGAGGCCGGGGTAGCTGCACTGGATGTGGCCGGGGCTGGCGGCACCTCGTGGAGCCAGGTCGAGAGCTATCGCGCGGCAGACGAGAACTCTCGCCTGCTGGCCAGGGCCTTTGCCGACTGGGGCATTCCCACGGCCGAGACCCTTCTGATGGCGCGGCGGGCCGCGCCGCATCTGCCCCTGATCGCCAGTGGCGGCATACGGACGGGCATCGAAGCCGCCAAGGCGTTGGCCCTGGGCGCGACCGCGGTGGGCATTGCCGGCCCCTTCCTCAAGGCCGCGGCCGTTTCAGCCGCCGAGGTCATGGCGTTGATCGACCGCCTGGCGGCTGAGCTGCGCATCGCCATGTTCTGCGCCGGCGCCGGCAACATCGCGGCGTTGCGCGAACCAGGCCGCATCGAGCCGGTGGATGTGCCGGGCATCTGGGGGCATGTCTGAAGACTGCTGGCATTCACTGCCCCTCACCCTCCTCTCCCCCTGGCCTTACGGCCAGGGGGAGAGGAGGGATTGAAGAGGCGGGTTTGTGGCGGCGGCCTTCGGCCGCTGCCACAAACCCGCTTTTGCCACCTCCTCCCCTCTACCGCCGCCGATGGCGAGCGGGAGAGGGCAGGGGGCAGGGGTAGGGTGAGGGCCACAACCCGGGAAGCCTTGCCCGCAGGCAAAGCAAGGGATTGCCGGGATGATTTTTCAAGTCGCAACAAAGTGCCTGACACCTGAGAGGCACCAGGCACCGTCAGGAGTAGGACCCCTACGAGGTGTTCATAAATGAGCTTAGCCGAGGCAAGTGCTGAGTATCTGCCCTGGATTGAAGCTGAGCTGCGCGCCGTGGTGAGCAGTGCAGATCCCGCCCTGGCCGGGCATTACGGCATCATGCAGTATCACATGGGCTGGCTGGACGAGGAGTTGAGGCCGGCCGCAGCCCCCACAGGCAAGCGCCTGCGGCCCCTGCTCTGTCTTCTGGCCTGCGCTGCCGCAGGGGGTGATCCGCGGCAGGCCGTGCCGGCTGCGGCCGGGCTGGAGTTGTTGCACAACTTCAGCCTGATTCACGACGACATCGAGGACCACAGCCTCACGCGCCGGCATCGCCCGACGGCCTGGAAGTTGTTCGGCCTGGCGCTGGCCTGTAATGCCGGTGATGGGATGTTCGGCCTGGCGCACCTGGCCTTCCACCGCCTGGCCCAGCAAGGGGTGCCAGCCCCCATCGTGCTCGCCGCGCTGCACATCCTGGACCAGACCTGTGTTGCGCTGACTGAAGGCCAGTATCTGGACCTTTACTTTGAGTCCCGCCCCAGCGTGACTGCTGAAGAGTACTTCGCCATGATCGCCGGGAAGACGGCCGCGCTGCTGGCGGCCGCGCCCCAGATCGGCGCGCTGATCGCCGGCGCGCCGGCCGCGGCGGTCGAGGCGTACCGGCAGTACGGTGCCGCCCTGGGCCGGGCTTTTCAGTTGCAGGACGACATTCTGGGCATCTGGGGCGATGAAGCAGTGACTGGCAAGTCGGCAGCCAGCGACATCCTGAGCCGGAAGAAATCGTTGCCGGTGGTGTACACGCTGAGCCATCCGACAGCAGGTCCGACCCTGGCCAGGCTCTATGCCGACCCGCTGCTTGGGGAAGCCGACGTGCCGAGGGTATTGGCTCTCCTGGAGGAGGCCGGCGCCAGGGGCTATGTGGAAGGTCTGGTGCAGAGTGCCCTGCACGAGGCTCGTCAGGCCCTGGAGTTGGTGAGGCCCGCCGCGGTAGCGCCTGCTTACGCCGCGCTGAGGGAGCTTCTCGATACCCTGGCGGGGCGAGTACAGTAGAGCTTCTTCAGAAAACCACCCCGGCGATCAGGATAACGTTGGCGTACGGGGTGAATTCGCCGGTGCGCACGACTGCACGTGCCTGCGCAGTTTGGGCCTTGAACTCGCTGTGAGGCATGGTGCGGATAGGTACGTCACCCAGGGCGTCTCGCAGGGCTTTCAAAACCTGTGGGCTGCGCTCGCCCATCTCCTGGGCGACGATCGCCTCTTCCACCTTCAACTCGCTCAAGACCGCCTGCAGCACGGCCAGGAAGGGGGGCAGGCCGGGGCTGACGGCCAGGTCAATGCGGCGTACCCCTGCCGGAATAGGCAACCCGGCATCGGCGATTACCAGCATATCGCGGTGGCCTAGGCTGGCCACCACCTCTGACAGATCACGGTTGAGCAGACCGGTCTTCTTCACGAATCTCTCCCTCGCCTCGTAACTATTCGGGCGGTGACTGGAAGGGCCACGCCGAGGGCTCGCCCGAGGCGTCACCCTTTTGGGGCCTGCAGCCGGTGGTCGGCCTTCGCCGACCTCTCTGGTGATGCACACGTGAAGGGTGTCGGCGGAGGCCGACACCCCTCGGGCCGAGCCCTTCGGGGCGAGACCTGGCACGAAGTGCCCAGAGAGGGCGATTTCAATCGGCCTGAATAGTTACCTCGCCTCTCTGTGAGCCCCGCGTGTCCTCGCGCTTACAGGTCTCCGGAGCTGGCCATGAGCTCCTCCACCCTGGCCCGGGTGGGCAGCGAAGGTTGGGCGCCAAACACCGTGCAGGCCAGCGCGCCGGCCGCGCACCCCATGCGCACCGCCTGGGCCAGCGGCTGGCCTTCAGCCAGGGCCACTGCAAACGCGGCAACGAAAGCATCGCCGGCGGCCGTGGTATCTACCACAGGCACACGGAAGGCTGGCACGTATACCGGACCTTCGGGTGCCAGGAAAAGCGCCCCACGAGCGCCCAGGGTCAGGATCACCTGCCCTACGCCCTGGGCCTGTAGCCGTGCCGCCAGCCGGCTGGCCTCTTCCCTGGCAGCAGGATTCAGACCCGCCAGAATGGCCGCCTCGTGTTCGTTGGGGATCAGATAGCTAACCTGAGCCAGGAGCTCTGCTGGCAGGGGCTGAGCTGGCGCAGGGTTGAGCACAACCGGCACACCGTGATGATGGGCGATGGCCACTGCCTCCTGAACGGCTGGCAGGGGCACCTCCAGTTGCAGTAGCACGGCGTCGGCTGCGGCGATGGCCGCCTCGTGGGCCCGGACCGTCTCGGCCGAAACGGTGCCATTGGCCCCGGGCGCGATCACAATGCTGTTCTCGCCCTGCGCGCTGACCGTGATCAGCGCCACGCCCGTTGCTGCCGTAGCCCTCTCCACCCGGCCGACATCTACCCCCGCGGCTGCCAGGGTGGCCAGCAATTCGTCGCCAAAGGCATCGCTGCCCACCCGGCCGATCATGGTGACGCGGCCCCCCATGCGGGCTGCGGCCACGGCCTGATTAGCGCCCTTGCCACCGGGGATGATGCGAAAGGGCCCACCCGTGATGGTCTCCCCAGGCAGAGGGTGCCGCGGGGCCTGGATTACCAGGTCCATGTTCAGACTGCCGATGACAACGATGTGAGGTGCCATAGGTAGCTCTAGCGGCCACCGATCATAGCTGGTGCCAGGCACTGCGTCGCTACCCAGAAGACAAGCAACGCCCCCAGCATAACCCAGGCCCAGGTGGGCAGGCCCAGGAAAACGGCAGGGGCGCGCGCCTTTTTCTTCTCCACAGGCTTGGGCAGCTCTGTCTGGCAACGCCAGCAGACCCTCTTATCATCCGGGTTCCAGGTGCCGCACTTGGGGCAGTTCATAGGTAGCCCTCCTCCTTAGCGCAGATTAGCAACACCTATGTTAGCACAAGGGGTTTGGGGCAGCAAACCGGCCTGGCCCCCTTTCTACTCCAGAGGCTCCCTCTCTTGGCCGCGGCCCACGGTCAGCAGGAATAGCAGGGCCGCGATAAACCTGCCGGCACCGGAGATCCACAGGAGCGGCCGAAGGGTGAGGGCATTGGCCAGGGCGCTGCCCAATAGCGGGCCGACGAAAGCTGGCCCGAACACGGCCATCTGATAGAGCGCGGCAAAGCGTGGCCGTTGGGCTTCGGGCGCCAGGCTCAAGAGCAGATTGAAGCCCGCCAGCCCGTAACCGGCCCAGATAAAGCCGCTGTAGAACTCGACGGGGATGAGCCACCAGGCATTGGGCACCAGAGACCACAATAGCGGCAGAGACGGGATCAGCAGGCCTGTCAGGCCCGTCACCCACGCTGGACCCCGATGGTCGTTGACTCGGCCCCAGTACCGTTGCCCCACGATATTGCCCAGGCTGTTGAGCGCGGCCAGGATGCCGATGAGGGTGGGGCTGGCCCGCAGCTCGCGCACCAGGTAGACGCTGAAGAACGGGCCGGCTACCATTAGCGCCAGGTTCCAGAGCAGGGTTACACCGGCAAAGGCAGCAAAGCGGGGATGGGCACGCAACAGGCTGAGCAGGCGAGCGCGTTCTGGCCGGCTCGGCTGGAGCGTCGCCGCAGAGGGGGGTTCCTGGATGCGCGCGAAGAAGCCTGTGGCCACGAACCCCATCAGGCCGGCCAGGGCAAAGCCGATCTGATAACCCCGCACACCGCCACCCCATTCGATGATCCGACCGCCCAGCGGCGTGAACAGGAGGGCGGCCAGGGCCAGCCCGATGTTGCGGGACGCGAAGTAGCGCCCACGGATGGCCTGGGGCACCAGCCGCGCCACCAGCGCGGACCAGGCTGGGAAGCCCAACTGAGATACGAACGCCCGCAGGGCGATAAACGTGGCCACCAGGTAGCTCAGTGCCGGCCCGTTCCACAGCAAGGGCAATACGGCCAGGGCCAGCAACAGCACCCGGCCCAACCCACCACCGGTGAGCACAACCAGCCTCTTGTAGCTGCCATGCCGCTCGGCCAGGCGGGCGCCGGGCAGCAGGCCCGCCGCTGCCCCCAGGTTGCCCAGCGCGCTGATGACGCCCACCTGGTTGTTGGTGGCCCCCAGGGTCACGACAAAAGGGTAGATGAAGTTGTTGACAAACGCCTCGGAGGCGTTTGAAAAGAGGCCATCCCACCACAGCAGACGGCGGTTGGCACGCGCGGTCGGGTCAGCGTAGCTCTCCGGCTCGGGCGGGCCGGCCAGGAATTCGTCAGCCCGGAAGCGCAGATGGGAAAGAAGCCCTGCAGGCCAGGCAAAATGGATAGGCATGGTTGCGTTGTCACGGTAGGGGCGACCCTGGTGGTCGCCCCGATGGTCGCCCGTATGGACGCGGTCACGGTAGGGGCGACCCTGGTGGTCGCCCGCATGGTCGCGGTAGGGGCGACCCTGGTGGTCGCCCGCATGGTCACGGTAGGGGCGACCCTGGTGGTCGCCCTGCATGGTCACGGTATGGGCGACCCTGGTGGTCGCCCATACGCATCAAGTTAGGGAGGCCAGCTAGAGGTGCTCTCCCGGGAGAGCGAAGACCCTCCCCTGCCAGCCCCCGGAGGGGGCGCAGCGGGGGAGGGCCAGGGTGGGGGCCAGCCTGCCGGCTCTGCAGAAGCGCCGCGGGCCCCCATCCGGCCTGCGGCCACCCTCCCCCTTTTGACGTCTACGGGCCGGGCACGAGGCCTGCCCCTACGATGGTTGTCCCCATGGTAGGGGCAACCCTTGTGGTTGCCCCCCATGGGCAGGCACGAGGCCTGCCCCTACGGGGCCGGCAACCAGACGGTGAAGGTGCTGCCTTCGCCGGGGGTGCTCTCCACGGTGATGTGGCCATCGTGACGGCGCACGAGCTCGTAGCAGATGGCCAGGCCCAGGCCGGTGCCCGCCGTGCCGGTCTGGCGGGCGGCCTGCCCCCGGAAGAAACGCTCGAAGAGCCGCTCTCGCTCGCTGGGCAGGATGCCCAGGCCGGTGTCGGAGACGCTAAAGGTGATCCAGGTGCCTCTACCCGGCGCGCCGGCTTCCGGGCCAGCATCATCCTCCACACGACGCAGCGCGGTGCTGACGGTGATCATGCCTCCCGGCAGGGTGTAGTTCATGGCGTTGGTCAGCAGGTTGGTGAAGACCTGGGCCAGCATCCCTGTGTCGGCCTGGATGGGGGGCACCTTGGGGTCCAGATGCATGGTCAGGGTCAGGCCACGGCTGGCCAGTAGCTCGGACCGGCTTCGGACTATGTCCCCCAACAGGCCGTTGAGGTCGGTCAGCATCGGCCTCATCTTCGTCTTGCCCATGTCCAGCCGCGAGAGGGAGAGCAGGTCTTCGATCAGGCGTTGCAGCAGGTCAGTCTCCCGCTTCAGGGTGGCCAGGTAATACGCGTGCTTTTCCGGCTTCCCCCTTTCCAACAGGCTGAGCAGCAGGACTATATTGGCCAGCGGGGTGCGCAGTTCGTGGGACACGTTGGCTACGAACTGGTCCTTGAGCTGATTCAGCTTTTGCAACTGGGCATTGGCTTCTTGCAGCGCCTGGTTGCTGGCCTCGAGTTCAGCAGTGCGCTCCGCCACCCGCTGTTCCAGCTCGTCCGCGTAGCTCCTCAGAGCCCGATGGAAGCGCGCGTTTTCCAGGGCGATGGCAATCGGCGCGGCCAGCGCCTCCAGCAGCCGGCGGTCCTCGTCGCTAAAAGCGTGAGGCCGGTTTGACTGCACGCTGATCACGCCGACCAGGCGCTCATGGGACAGCAGGGGCACGCCCAGCCAGGCCCGTTTAGCGACCTGGCCAAACCTGAGCGGCGGCACCGGCAGGGGATCGCTCAGAACGTCCCCCACGTATAGGGTCTGGCCCGTGCGGGCTACCCAGGGCAGCAGGCCCGCGCCGGCCAGGGGCAGGCGCGTCCCGATGATCTTCTCGCGCGCCTCCAGGTCGTCGGTCGTCCCCAGCACCACCTCCAACTCCTGTTTGTCGGGGTCAAACATGGTGATGTAAACAGCATCGGCGGGGATCAGCCGGCGCACCTGGCGGTCCAGCTCGGCCAGCAGGGCGTCGGGGTCGAGGGTGGCGGTGGTGGCCAGGGCGGTCTGGTAGAGCGCCTCCAGCTCTGCCGCCCTGCGCCGTAGGGCTGTGTAGAGCCGTGCATTATAGATGGCGATGGCAGCCTGGGTGGCCAGGGCAATCACCAGGCTCTGCTCGGCCTCGGTGAAGGCATGGGGCCGCGGAGATTCCGCCACCAGCGCGCCGATAACACGCTCTTCCACGATCAGCGGCGCGGCCACAACGCTGCGGCTGTCGGGCTGCAGCGGCTGGCTGACGGCCTGGCCATAGGGGAAGGCCTGAGTATCTTCGATCAGGATGGCCTGCCGCGAGCGCGCAGCCCACGCCGCGATAGAGTCGGGGCCGACAGGCTGGCCGCTTACTTCGCAGCTCCCACCCACGCACGCGGCCACCCGCAGGACCTCTGCAGAGCCATCGTCCTGGGGCTCGTTCAGGACCACGGCTGTCACCGGCGCGCCAACCAGGGCAGAGGTCTTCTCCACCACGCGGCGCAGGCAATCGGAGAGGTCAAGGGAGAGGATGGCGCGGTCTATCTCGTGCAGTGCGTCCTGGATGGCCAGGTGATGTTTCAGCTCCTCTTCGCGTATGACGCGATCGGTGATGTCTTCGATCAGGGTAATGGTGCCGATGATCTGGTCGTTTTCGGTGAGAGGCCCGATGCGGGCGCTCTGTGGCATGAACCGCAGCCCCACCCTATTGTACTGCACCGGCAGTAGCAGCAGGTAGCGGTGGAAGCGATAGGAAAGCATTATCACGTGGCCAGCCAGCGCCTGGCGGTAGAAACTATCCAGGCCGCGCTCGACCAGCTCGGGGAAGGCCTCTAGCAAAGGGCGGCCCAGCATCTCGGCGGCACTACGGCCGCTGCTCTCTTCCAGCCAGTGGTTCCAGCCGCGAATATTGAGCTCGCGATCGGTGATCAGGATGCCCTGGGGCGCATTGTTGTACAGCCAGCGCAGGGTGGCGCGGTCGAAATCTACAGACATCTGCCAGCTCCACACTATCCCAGCTTCTCGACCGCCTGCAGCAGGCGGTCGAGGGATGCGATGCCCAGCACGATCACCAGGTAGCCGCCGATGGCGCTCTCGCGCAGCCGGAAAGTGGTGTAGATGATCAGGGCATAGCGCAGTTCATCCTGTCCGATGGTCAGCGAGTCCACCAGATCGGTTACTTCTTCCAGGTGTAGCCGCGGCACAGTGAACGAGATGTGCACCTGGAGCAGGTTGCCGAAGGTGCCCAGGCAGGCGTTGAGGAGGATATTGCCCACTTCGGCCAGCGCCTCGCGGTCCGAGGCATCCAGGCGCGGGGCGCGTGGCTGCCTGTCGGTCAGCAGGTCACACAAGAGGAGCGCGCCCTGATAATCGAGCATCAGGAAAGCATCGCCAGACACGGCGCCGGTGAAGATCTGATGCACGGTGGTGATCTCCCCCTGGATCAGGCCGCTCAGTTCGTCGCCCAACTCGCTGATGGCGCGCACCGCAACGCGGGGTACTTCCACCAGCACCCGGTGGCCGGTGATCTCAGATAGGGATGCGGCCGCGCGGCCAAAGGCGATGTTGATCACCTCGGCCAGGGCATCTTGTTGTTGGCTGGTCAGCAGCATGTCTGTCAGGCTCCAGTTCTAGACGATAGCTCAGCGCGTTTTCAGGGCTTCGTTCACAGCAGTGAGCACGTTTTCGGCGCCCAATGGCTTATTGATGAAGCCAAGCGCGCCGGCCTGTTCGGCCAGGACCCGGGTAGAGCTCTGGATATCGGCGGTGGCGACGACCACGCGTGCTGTGGGGTCCATGCGGCGCAGGGTGCTGAGGACGTCCAGGCCGTGCATGCCGGGCATGGTCAGGTCCAGCAGCACCAGGTCGGGCCTGTCGAGGAAATAGCTCTCCAGGCCGCTCATGCCATCTTCGGCTTCGTTGACCTGGTGGCCGGCGGTTTCCAGGATGCGGCGCAGGATGCGCCGCGAGAGGTTGGAATCGTCAATGATCAGGATTTTCGCCATAGATCGGATTCACTCGCACGGGTCAAACTGTTTCCAGGATTGCCTGCACCATGCCGTAAAGCGGCACGCTGCGGTCGCTCAGGCCGGCCTCTTTCACAGCGCGCGGCATGCCGTAGACCACGCAGGTCTCTTCTGCCTCGGTAAAGACGATGCCCCCGCGCGCCTTGATCCAGGCCGCGCCCTCCTTGCCGTCCATTCCCATACCGGTCATCACGATCCCTAGCAGCCGCGGGCCATAGACTTCGGCCGCGGACTTGAACAGCACATCCACCGACGGCCGGTGCGGGGTGTCGAAGGGCCGCGCGTCGAGATGGGCCACCACGCTGCCATCGGCTTCTCGCCGCAAGGTCAGGTGTCGGCCGGCCGGGGCCAGGAGCGCCTTGCCGGGGGCCATGGCGTCCCCTTCCCTGGCTTCGACCACCTTCAGCCGGGAAAGCTCGTCCAGCCTTTGGGCATACATTTCAGTGTAGCCGACCGGCATATGGAGCACCATGGCAATCGCGGCGGGGAAGTCCGCCGGCAGTCGGGGGATGAGCAGCTTCAGGGCCTGGGGCCCGCCGGTAGAGAGGCCAATCACCACGGCCTCGATCGCGCCGACGCGTGGCTTCGGCGCTGGAGGAGGCAGCTCAGGGGCTGGCGGGGCGACAGGGGCTGCCGGCAGCCGGCTCACCGGCACGCTGGCCGCGGCCTTCACCTTCTCGATCAGCTCGTCGCTCATCTCGAAGATGCGCTCGGTGGCCAGGGCGGTGGGCTTCTGTATGAAGTCTATGGCCCCTGCGTCGAGGGCCTGCAGCGCCAGATCGCCGCTCTCGCTGGCAATGCTCACCACCACCACCGGCAGGGGACGCCGCGCCATCTGCTCCTTCAAGAAAGCGATGCCATCCATGTTAGGCATGATCAGGTCCAGGGTGACCACATCGGGCTGAAGCTTTTCGGTTAGCTCCAGGGCCTCGCGGCCATCGTGCGCCGTGCCTACCACCTCGATGAATGGGCTGCGGCTCAGCATCTGTGTGACGACTTTGCGGACATAAGCGGAATCATCTACAACGAGCACGCGGATAATGCGATCCATGGCCGCTCCTCATGACACCGTTCTACGTAGCGCAGGCTTTAGCCTGTGCCGAATGCGGCGAGCTGAAAGCTCGCCCTACTATGTAGCGCAGGCTTTAGCCTGTGCCGAATGCGGCGAGCTGAAAGCTCGCCCTACTTTTTGACATAGACAAATGCTCCCCCTACCTCCTGCAGGTCGAAATCGTTGGTAAGGCGCAGCAACGACTCAGATGCGCCGACGAAAAGATAGCCCGGGCTGGGCATATATTGGGCGAAGAGGCGCACGGTTTTGCGGATCGCCTCTTCCGAGAAATAGATAAACACGTTACGGCAGAAGATCACCGCTGCCCTGGCCAGATGCTCGACCTCGGCCGGCGCCATCAGATTGGCCACCTGCCAGTGGATGCGGGCATGCAACTCGGGTGCGATGCGCCAGCCGGCATCGGTGGCCGTGAAGTACCTGGCGCGCAACGGGGCTGGCAGGTTGCGGAAGGAGCGTTCGCGGTAAACCCCCGCCTTTGCCCTGGCGATAGCGCTGGGTGAAGCATCGCTGCCGTAGATCTCGATGGCTGCCCGGCCCAGCCATCCCGCCTCGTTGAGCGCCATGGCAATGGAGAGCGGCTCTTCGCCCGTGGCGCACGCTGCGCTCCAGATGCGCAGAGGTGCCGGCCGGCCTTGGGCGAAGTAGTTAGGCACGATCACGTCCACCAGCGCCTGGATCTGGTCCGCCTCGCGCCAGAAATAAGTTTCCTGCACTGAAAGCAGGTCCATCACCCGTTCCCACTCAGCCTGGGCGTCTGTATCATAGCGCAACATGTAGTAATAGTCCAGGAACGAGTTGAACCCACACTCCAGCACGCGCGGGGAGAGCTTGTCGGCCAGCAGGTCTTGCTTGCCGTTGTCATAATAGAGCCCCGTGCGCTCGTGGATCAGGTCGCGCAGGATGGCGAATGTACTGTCAGGTAGAGCAAGGGTTTCCGAGTAGAAACGCATCCCTCTCTCACCCCGTTTCATTTCTGTAGAGCAGCCTGGGCTGCCCGTCTCACGGCTGGGTCCGGGTCGTTATGGGCGAGCGCGAGCAGGGTGCGTTCGGCCCGGTGACTGCTCAGGTGGCTCAGCGCGGTGACGGCTGCCAGGCGCACGGCAGGGTCCTTGTCGCGCAAGCCGGCGATAAGCTGTTCGGTGGCCTCGGGCCGCTTCATGCGCGCCAGGGCTTCCACGGTGGCCTGCCGGCAGCCCGGGTTGGGATGCGTCAGGCCGCGTGTCAGCCAGGGGAGCTGCTCCAGGCCCAGGCCAGCCAGTGCTGCTATACAGGCCTCGCGGCGCTCCTGGTTGGCCGCCAGGCTGATCAGAGCTGCGACCGCTTCCTGGGAGCCCAGGCGCGCCAGGGCGTGGATGGCAGCCTGGACCACGCGCGGGTCGCTGTCGGCGGCAGCGGCCCATTGCAGGGCGCCGGCCACGCCCGCTCCTCCGCGTGTGCCCAGGGCGCGTGCCGCGTCAATGCGTCGTTGGGGATCACGGTGGCGCAGGGTTGCCAGCAGCGGGGGCAGGGAGTCGGGGTGCCTGATCAGGCCCAGGGCGTCCAGGGCCGCGCGCGCCATGTCGTAGTCCTCGGCTTCGGCATACGGCGCTATAAGCGCCGCGCTGCGCGCGCCGCCGATGTGCCCCAGGGCCTCCATGGCGCTGGCCCGCACAAACGGAGCAGGGTCGGCCTGGACCAGCTTTCCCAGCGCGTCCACCGCTTCTGCGAAGCCATGCCGGCCGATGGCGGCCGCCGCATAGTAGCGCACCCAGGGGTCCGGGTCTTCCAGGGCAGCCAGGAGGTGGTTCAACACATGGCTGCCCTCGACGTAGGCCATGGCCCGGGCCGCGCTGGCCCGCACTTTGGGTGTTTCCTTCTGTAGCGCCGCCACCAACGTGGGCAGCGCACGCTCGTCCTCGAGATAGGGCAACTGCTCCACGGCCGCGCGGCGCACGTTTTCATCCGGGTCGTGGCAGCAGGCCAGCAGCGGCTCGTTGCAGACCTGGTAGCCAAAGTAGCCGGCAATCCTGGCCGCCGATTCGCGCACGAGGGGATTGGGATCGCCGAGGAGGACAGCCATGCGCGCCGGCATGTCGGGATGGCCGAGGGAGTTGAGGGCCGAGATCACAGCCTGACGTACCATAGGGTTGGGATGGCCGATCAGCTCCAGCAATCCCTCGTAGGCTTGCCGGTCCCCGATCTTGGCCAGGGCGCCGGCGATGACCACTGCCAGCTCCTCGTCCCTGGCCAGCGCCTCGAGCAGGGCTGGCACCACGCGGCTGTCGCCGATGCGGCCCA
>DAOTZS010000131.1:0-6787 GCA_034434335.1 Anaerolineae bacterium | reverse complement strand
TCCTCGCCCCCCAACCTACTCCCACCCCCACCCTGCTTCCCAACAGCGGGGGGATCACGGGCATGACCTGGGAGGACCTGAACGGCAACACCCTGCGCGAAGCCGGCGAGCCGGCCCTGCCCGGCGTCCAGCTCAACCTTTACAGCCAGAGCGGCCAGCCTCCCCAGACAGCCACCTCGGAAGCAGATGGCCGCTACCGCTTCTGGAACCTGAGCCCGGGCTTTTATCAGCTTGCTGCCATGGCTCCCCCGGGCTACCGCTGGACCACCCCTTCCACCTTCAACGTCTACGTCAGCGCGGGCGCGGTGCTGACCCTGGACTTCGGGGCCCAGTTCGTGCCCACCCCTACCCCCACTCCCACCCCGATCCCCAGGCTGGATATTGACAGCGCCGAGTTTGCCTACTGCGGTGGCATCATCCAGGCCGACACGCGAGCTGGCAAAAACAATGTATGGCGCTATGCCTGCGAGCCTTCCTGGGACGAGAGTGGCCCCGAGCTGGCCTACCGCATTGAGCTGGGCCGCAGCCAACCGCTCACCGCCACGCTCTTGACCGCCACCGCCGACCTGGACCTGTTCCTGCTCCCCTCGGCCTACCCCGAGACCTGCCTGGCGGCCGGCGACAACTACCTGACCTATCAGGTGCAACCGGGAGTCTACTTCCTTGCCGTGGACGGCTACCAGGGCGCGGCTGGCCCGTTCACCCTGCGTCTGGAGTGCCCCTATGGCACCCAGGCCACGCCGACCCCTACGCCAACCCCCTCCAGGACACCTACCCCGACGGCCACCTTCACTCCAGGCCCTACCCCCTCCCCCACGGCCACCCGAACCCCTGGGCGCTGGTACCTCCCCCTCCTGCCGCGCTCCTACCTGGCGCCCCCTCCCACCCCCGAGCCGGTCATTCTGAACCTCCAGCAGGGATATGACGGCTACACAGGCGCCGCCGACACCACCCTGAACGCCTGGTTGCCCGCCCAACCCTTCGGCGCTGACACCGTGCTGAAGCTGCGCTACAACCAGCAGACTGCCATCACCACCCATATGGCGCCACTGTTGCGCTTCGACCTGACCTTGATCCCTCCGACGGCCAACATCGTCACCGCTACCCTCAGGCTGTACCTGGTGGCGCCGCCCGCTCATGATCTGCGGACGTTCGTCCACGGGATGTTGCGCCCCTGGGACGAGGCCACGGCCACGTGGGAAGCGCCGGGGGCCGGCCCACCCTGGGCAGTGCCGGGCGCACAGGGTGCCGGCAGCGACCACATGGCATGGGCCAGCGACAGCCAGTTCGTCGAGCTGGGAGACCGCTGGTATGACTTCGATGTCACCGAGCTGGTCAGGGGCTGGGTGGCTAATCCGGCCACCAACTATGGCCTGATCCTGTTGGCCGGGCCAGGCCTCAGCCAGGCCAACGTGGAGGCGGGCTTCGCCAGCCGTGAGCATGCCAGCCACGCCTTGCGGCCCATGCTGAGCGTGCGCTACTGGATCGCGACCTCGCGGTGAGAGACAGCGAGGTTTATAATATCACGTTCGTAGTAAGCCACGCAGCGAAGCGGAGTGGCGTCCGAATGGCCCAAAAAGCCGCGTAGCAGACCACAAGCAGTGTAAAGCTGCTTCGTAGTAGCGACTTCAGTCGCTTTCAGCGCGCCCCGAACGACTAAAGTCGTTACTACGAAGAAAATCGCCAGAGATCTGCGAAGAAGGGGGAGTGGGGCGCCGGCAAAGCTGTGGCCCAAGACCCCGTTACTATCCTGCCCCTTGCCACGTCTGATTTATGGCAAAACTTTAATCCCCAAGGGGTACTATTTACAATTGGTGTTCACACAGGCATGCTAGAATAGGCTAGAAGAGAGGCGGGGCTGAACCCCCGCGCTGAGAGAGCAAAGCCCCTGTCGGGGCTGGGTTGCAGCAGCAGCCGCAGGCAGGACCAGCCCGTAGGGCTTTGCCCTTTCAGTCCAGGACTTCAGCTCTGGGCAGCTCTTTTTGCGGTCGTAAAACTGTCGCCCAGGGCCCCCTATTTTCAATCATCCCTGCGGCCGCGGCAACTAATTTCCCGGTGATGGCTTGCATAGAAGGGATGGACGGGTTGAGAGAGAAGCAGACCAGCGCGGATGAGCAAAAGAGACTAACGTTATGGTAAGGATACTTCATATCGCGGCCGTGACAATGCTCGCGTTCGTCCTGCTGGGCCTCTGTCCTTCGCTATCCAGAAGCATGTCTGTGCCGCATGCCGATCGCGCAACAGCAGAGAACCTCATAATCAATGGGGGGTTTGAGAAAGAGTTTCTGGGATGGACCCAACAAGGGTGCGTCAGTTGCGGCGCTATAAGCGCTCTAATCGCGCATGACGGCCAGAAGAGCTACAGTGTTGATACAACCGCTGTCAACACGGGTACCTTTGTCTGGCAGTCTCTTCCTGAAGGCATCCAGGACTTTGAGTTGAGGATATTTGTATACCGAGAGGAAAAGAATGCCGTCTTTGAACTTGTTAGAAACTGGGACCCTGTAACCGGCAGAGCTGACTTTGTGACAGAGGTGAACTTTGCTTATCCGTCGAGCGGTACACTCCGCTTGAAGGCCTGGAACACAGAGCTTGTCACTAACTTGATATGGCCTTCCTATGGTTGGCACGAGCTAACGATAGTTGCAAACTGGTCGGAGGCAAGGCAGGAGTTCTTCCTGGATAACCGCCTTGTCGGAGTAATACAGGCGCCTATGGTCTTCCTGCCTGAGCATGTTATCTTGGGCGATGTGCGGGGTCAGGGATGGCGGGCACGTTACTTCTTTGACGGGCTTTCTTTATTGCCCTCCCGGCCGTGTCCCTATCTGATCTATATGCCTTTCCTGACAAAACACTCGGTCGCCGGGAATGCTTGAAGTTCTCTATGCACAATCTCTCAATAGGGAAGGAACCCATTCATATGCTCAATATCTACACCACCACCTTGCAGCCTCAGTTCTGGCAGGCAGAGCAGACCCCCTCCAGGCCTGGCCTGGCACAGCGCCTCTATCCGCTGGCCAAGCGATGGCTGGATGTGATCATTGCCCTTATCTTGCTGGTCTTATTGGCACCACTCATGCTCCTGATCGCCATCGCCATCAAGCTCGACTCGCCAGGGCCGGTGATCTACGTACAGCGCCGGGGCGGCCTGAACGGCCGCTTGTTCGACTTCTACAAGTTCCGCTCTATGTCCAACGGCCGCGATCACACTATAGAGCATCGCCAGTTTGCCGCGGCTTATATCCATGGCCAGGCCACCCCACACCTGCGTGACGAGAAGGGGCATGTGGTTTACAAACCGGCCTCCAATGGTTATACTGTTACCCGGGTGGGCCGATGGCTGCGTCGGACCAGCCTGGACGAGCTTCCTCAGTTGTGGAACGTGCTGAAGGGCGATATGAGCCTGGTCGGGCCACGGCCTTCGATTGATTATGAAGTCGCCATGTACTCCGATTGGCATCGGCAGCGGCTGGCTGTGCTGCCTGGCATCACCGGCTGGGCACAGATCAACGGCCGCAGCAGCCTCAGCTTCGACCAGATCGTCACCCTGGACCTGGAGTACATCAGCCGGCGCTCTCTGTGGCTGGACCTCTACATCCTGCTCGCCACCATACCACAGGTTTTGCATGCGGATGGCGCGGGTTGAGCCCTGCCCCGGCCTGCCGGGACCCACACCATGTTCGACAGGCAAGCAAAGCCTGCGCGTGGCTGTTGCCGCACTGCTGCTTTCCTGCGCGCTTGTGCTGTTTGCCTGCCTCTCCATGCCGCCCGTCGCCGCACGGCCCGACCTGCCTCCAGCCGAAGACCGCCTGCCGGCTGAGCCCCCTTTCTCGGAGGCCACGGGTGATATCGCAAGCAATGCGGGCGGTACCCAGACCCCGACTTCACCCAAACCGGACAGGATCACCAACCCCAAGGCCGGCCCGGCCGGCATCTACGTCTTCTACGATTACCTGAACCTCGACCCGGCCCAGTACCCCATTCAGGGCGGACACATCAGCATCCCATGGTCGCGCATCGAGGTCGGCCCGGGTAGCTACAATTGGGCCCCGGTGGAAAACTGGCTGGCCGGCCAGATGGCGCTGGGGAAGCGTGTTGGCCTGGCCTTCAACAGTTACGACGGCCAGTGCTGCGGCGGGAGCGGTGTCCCAGCCCACGTCAAACAGCAGTACCCCTCCGCCGTGATCATCTGCAATGGCGTCGAGATCCCCCGCTATTGGGACCCCAACTACCAGCGCGCTTTCGCGCAGTTCGTGCAACGCCTGGGCCAGCGCTACGACAACGACCCACGGGTGGCCTGGTTCGAGATCAGCGTGGGGATCTACGGCGAAACCGCCCCGGCCGAGGATGAATACGCCAACTGCCTGAAAAGCGCCGGGCTGACCAGTGAGCTATGGGTGAAGGTGGTCAAGTGGGCCATTGACACCTATGTCAGCGCCTTTCCCAACACCCAGCTCTTCCTCCAGTTCGCGCCGGTGTTCGACAAGCGCAACGAGCGCATCGAGTTCACCGACTACGCTGCCAGCCGCGGGGTGGGGCTCAAACACAACGGGCTGAAGCCCGATGGCGGTGGCGACGCCATCATTGATGACCCCACCCATCCCAACTACGGCGGCGGACAGTACGACCCGATCCTGAAGTGGGGGAACCAGGTGGCCACGGCCTGGGAAGCCTATGAAAACCAGGCCGACAGCCTGCGCGGCCGCACCAACTCCCTGTGGGGTGTGTACAACGCCCTGGACAAACACGCCGATTACCTGGTGCTCGACACCGACCTGGTGCGGGCCGCCGATCGCCAGGACATCCTGCGTTTCGCCGCCACCTATCTGGGCCGCACCCTGGCCGATACGCCCAGCGTGTGGGTGGCGCTGCGCGAAACCGAGTACACCTGGTTCCCCGATTACGGCAACTTCGAGTTCTGGCTCTACCAGCGAGACAACGTGCCCCCTTCTGGGGGCACGCCCGGCGGCAAGACGGTACCCCTGTGGAATGTGGGCAGCGCGCCTGAGGGCCGCTACACGCGGCGCACCGACCAGGCCACCGGCAACAGCCGCATGTACTTCGATGTGGACGACCGCTTCCTCTTCGGGGGCAGCAACGCCGTGACGGTGACCGTCACCTACTACGACCAGGGCACCGATCGCTGGGAACTGCGTTACGACGGGCTACGCGATCCCAACACCCTGGCCGGCATAGTCCAGAAGAGCAACTCCCTCACCTGGCGCCAGGCCGTCTTTGCCCTGCCCGATGCCCATTTTGCCAACCGCCTGCCCGGCAACACCGACTTCTACATCTCCAGCCGAGAGGACGGCGACGAGATCATCCACTTCGTAGAGGTGCAGCGCCCCCGTAAGGTCTATGTGGAGACCACCCTGCAGACAGGCCGCGAGGGCTACAACGGCACAGCCGACACCACCCTCGACCTCTGGCACCCCGATACCAACTTCGGCAGCGCCAACCTGATGCGCCTGCGCTTCAACCAGGGCACCGCGGTGGTCACCCATATGGCCCCTGTGCTGCGCTTCGACCTGTCCGCGGTGCCGACCCATGCCGAGGTCATCACCGCTGAGCTGAGCATCTACCTGGCCGAGGCGGAGCGGTCGGACCGTGACATGGTGGCCGCCGTCCATCGCCTGCTGCGGCCGTGGGACGAGTACACCGCCACCTGGAACCGACCCCGCGTCGGCGCAACCTGGGCCCAGCCGGGCGCCCAGGGCGCCGACACCGACCACGCCAGCCAGGCCGTTGCCACCCGCGCTGTGAAGATGCCGGCCGGTTGGTACACCTTCGACATCACCAGCCTGGTCCAGGATTGGGTGCGAAACCCAGACAGCAACTACGGCCTGATCCTCCTGGCCCAGGCCGGGGTCGTCCCCACCAATTTCGAAGTGCGCTTTGCCAGCCGCGATCATGCCGACCCGACCCTGCGCCCCAAGCTCAGCATGCGTTACGCCATCCCGCCCCAGACCCCTGCCACACCCACCCCCACGGCCACACCTACCCTGCCGGCCAGCACACCCACTCCCACACGTAGTGCGACACCCTCCACACCGGGTGCTACCCCCCGCTCGCTGGTAAGCCGGAATGTCAACCAGCCTCCGGCCATTGACGGCCAGCTCAACGAGTGGACCCAGCCAGAGTCGGCCTTGCTCGACGCCAACAGTGCCCGCTACCTGGTAGGGCAGGCCAATCCCAGCGCGGCCGACATCTCGGCCCAGGTATTCAGCCTGTGGGATAGCCAATGGCTCTACTTGGCTGCCCGGGTGAGCGACGATGTGCTTATGCGAGACAGCAGCCAGGTGTGGGAGGACGACGCGGTGGAATTTGCCCTCGATGGCGCCAACGACCAGGTCAGCGGTGGGCCCGATGACCACCAGTTCACGGTGACCTCCGATGGCACCCTCAAACGGTTTGGCACCCAGGACGTGCCGGCCGGCCGGGTAGCCGTGCGGCGCTACCCTGGTGGCTACGATCTCGAGCTGGCACTGCCGGCCAGCATCCTGGCCGCCGGCGACCTGGTAGAGGGCAAGGTCATGGGCTTCACCATCGGCCTGATTGATGACGACGATGGCGGCAACCGCAGCGGAGCGCAGGACAACTACCTGATCTGGGAAGGCAATAACACCGTGAGCGGTGCGGCCGGCTACGGAAAACTGGTATTGGGGCCGCGCTACAATCCACCTCCCACACCCGGGGTCACCCCCACGGTGACCCCCACCTTAACTCAAACGCCTACACCCAGCCTCACGCCCACCCGCACACCCACCCCCGGCGTGACCCCCCCCCC
>DAOTZS010000130.1:0-14789 GCA_034434335.1 Anaerolineae bacterium | reverse complement strand
CAATCCCCCCTCTCCCCTGGCCTGCGGCCAGGGGAGAGGGGGGACAAAGGGGGGTGAGGGGCTGTGAAGGCCCGAGGGGGCAGAAAGTGTTAACCAATTTTGAACCATCCCACAAAGCACTACCCTATTATGCCCCTCCTTCTCCAACTTCTGGCATTTGCTGCTACCCTGGTGTGCCTGGTGGCCCTCAGCCGCTGGATCGCCCGGCAGGTGCAGGTGATCGGGCTGCATCTGACCGGCAATGCCGAGGCAGCGCTGATGGCCTATTATCTCCTGTTGCTGCCCGGCATCCTGCTGCACGAGCTGAGCCACGTGGCAGTGGCCAGGCTCCTGGGGCTGAAGGTGGGCCGCTTCACCTTGGGGCCCCGCAAACGGGGTCGCGTTGTGGAGTTGGGCTCGGTAACCATCAGCAGTGGGGGCACGCTGGCAGATAGCCTGGTGGGGCTGGCACCTTTTCTGGTCGGCACAGCCGTGCTGGTGGGGGTGAGCTATTGGGCCTTCGATGTAGCTGCCCTGGGAAGGGCCTGGATGGCCGCCGGATGGGGAGGGATCTGGCGCGGGCTGGACGGTATCTGGCTGGTGCCCGATTTCTGGCTGTGGGCTTATGTAGTCTTCGTGGTGAGCAATGCCATGACCCCCAGCTCCGCCGATCGGCAGCCATGGTTGATGGCCGGCATCTACCTGGGCGCTGCTTTGACCCTGGCATACCTGCTGGGTGGCCTGCCTGGGTTGCCTGCGTCCCTGGCGGGGCAGGTGGCCGGCGTCCTCCAGATGTTGACGCTGGCATTCCTGTTCACGGTGGGGATAGATGCTCTGGCCGCTGCCGCTCTCCTGCTGTTGGAGGCGGTGATCCTGGCCTGCCAGGGCCGGCATAGAGCATAGCAGGGGAAAGGGGGCTCCAGGCAGCTCTCGCCACCCTGTTTAGCGGGAGTCTTTCTTGACCCCAAACAGCCTCTGCAGGAATGATATCTTACCGCTCTTGGCTGGCTGAACCACCTGAGTTGAGGGCTTGGACGGATGGAACTGAAAAGTCGGAAAGAGATGGGCTAACAGTTCGAGCTGATTTTCCCAGTCCACAGGCCAGCGAACCTGCTGATAGGCCAGCTCTAGCTCCCGTTCGGAGGCAGCCAGATCCCCACTGGCCTGATACACGATGGCTTTGAGCAGGTGGGGCCATCCAGTTTGCCGTCCTGACTCGATCTGGTCGAGCGCCTGCAGCAGATCATCTTCGGCATGGGGTAGATGGGGCATGGTTAGTCTGTAATAGAGCCAGTAAGCCCAGTCCTCGAAGAAGTCTCTCCGGTCTGGGATCGTTGCGACAATGCGCCGTACAATCAGGGATGCTTCATCCTCCTTTCCCTGCCGACGCAGGCAGTCGGCCAACTCGGCCAGCCCTGTCACCCCCGAACTTGAGTGATCAACAAACTTACGGAGTGCCCGCTCTTCCGCCGATATGTCACCCAGCTTCCGATAGGCGCGCGCAATATCGCGCAGGGTCGTTATGTTTCCCGATTCGGACTGTTCCTGGAGCCAGATGTCCAGAGCAGCTCTGTAGTTGCCTTGCTCGAAGTAGGACTGCCCCAGCTCGATCATTGCCCCGTAGAAGCCGTCAACTAGCTCGACGGCATTTTGCAGAGCTTCCACGCTGGCTTCCAGCTCACCGGTATGACGAAGCGCCACGCCAATGTTGTAGTATAGTTCGGCCTGCTGCTCAGGGTCTTTAGTCTTGCCCAGCAAGGAACGGCAGACTTGAACAACCTGCTCAGCATGTCCCATCCTCACCTCATATGAGGCCCGATTGCTAAACTCGTCTATCAGATCCACAAATTCCTCATCATGAGCAAGCCAGAATCTGCCCAGCTCCTCCAGGCTCATTTGGGTAAGGTCAGGCCGTTTGACTTGTTCTACTGGCTCGACCAGGCCCTCTGCAACAGCCTCTTTGTAACTGAGCTTGCGCACCCTGACTCCCAACTGGCGCATGAAGCCTGCCAGATAATTCAGATAGCCGCGCTTGCCGAGAGGCCGGCCACTCCAGGTATCTATGGACTCCAGGATCACCTTGAGGCAACCAATGAGGTCAGTGTGGGGGATGGGGCCGTGCTCTTCAAATGCCATTACCAGATTGCTCCTGACACGCCACTCGATGAGCCCCATCTCATCTTTGGCACCACCAGGATCGGACACTATTTCCTGCCCACGCTGAAGCTGCCCGATCAGGCTGTTGATCGCCCTGCGAACCATGGTGTCGTCTATGCTCGGCTCCATCGTGGCTGCTTCGTGGATGCCGATCTCCGCACGCATAATATAGGGGATAAATTCCTTGGTGCGGTATTTCTTGGCCTTAACGCGCGCTGGTACCTGAACCCTGGTTGAACCTGGTTCTCCACGGCCCTTGGGTAGTACCGGTTTGCGGGGCTTTTTGGACATAAGACCTCCCCTGATTGCATGGACCGTGAAAAAAGTTTCGGGGTGCCCCGGCTCACCCCGAAACTATCAAGGCAATTATGAGGCAGCGGCCCGAACAGCTCTTTATGGCTATGCCAGTCCAGAAAGAGGCATCAGATCGCGTAGCACTTACGGTGATAAACGACGTTGTGAGAGCGTGGCCGGCCGCTTTCAAAGGACATCACCTTTACGACCAACAGATCGCCAAAGGTAATGTCCTGGCCGCATTTGCTGCACTTGTGCCCGCTGAGGGTCTTGCGGCGCTTCTCCAGGGTGGCGGTATCCGCGCCCATCTTGGTTGCCTGAGCCATTTCACTATCCTCCTCAAGAAGCCTCGGCGCCAATCTGGCGCCGAGGCTGATCTACTTCAGATTATCCACGGAATCGGTGTGGTTGTCAAAAACCTGGCTGCCCGGCCTCTCACTCCTATTCGACCTTAGGCAGGCTTGCCAGCGACCGGCGCAGCTCATCCTCCGGCATGGGGTAGTTCTGCAGCTCGCCGGCCAGGTATGCGTCGTAGGCGGCCATATCAAAGTGGCCATGGCCGGAGAAGTTGAACAGGATCACCCTCTTCTCGCCCTTCTCCTTGGCCTCCAGGGCCTCGTCTACGACTGCCCGGATGGCATGGCTGGTCTCCGGCGCGGGGAGGATACCCTCGGTGCGGGCAAAGAGGACGGCAGCCTCGAAGCACTCCACCTGGTTGTAGGCACGGGGCTCGATGTGCCCCGACTTCACCAGGGCTGAGACGAGCGGAGCCATGCCATGATAGCGTAGCCCTCCTGCGTGGATGCCCGGCGGCATGAAGTCGTGGCCCAGGGTGTGCATCTTGATCAGGGGTGTCATGCCGGCCGTGTCGCCAAAATCGTAGGCATAGGGGCCCCGTGTAAGGGTAGGGCAGGAGGCCGGCTCAATGGCCAGGAAGCGGGTCTTTCGGCCCTCCTTCAGAGAGCGATACAGGAAGGGGAAAGCCAACCCTGCATAGTTCGAGCCGCCGCCTACGCAGCCGATCACCACGTCGGGCCACTCGCCGAACTCCTCCATCCCCACCACGGCCTCCTGCCCAACGATGGTCTGGTGCAGCAGGACATGGTTGAGCACCGAGCCCAGGGAGTAGCGGCTGGCCCGATCGCTCACAGCCAATTCAACGGCCTCTGAGATGGCAATGCCCAGGCTGCCGTTGCTGTTCGGGTCTTTGGCCAGGATGGCCCGGCCTGCCCTGGTTCGCTCTGATGGACTGGGCGTCACCCTGCCGCCATAGGCCTGCATTATCGAGCGCCGATAGGGCTTCTGGTAATAGCTGACCTTCACCATGAAGACCTCTACGGCCACGCCGAAGAAAGCCCCGGCAATGCACAGTGCCGAACCCCACTGGCCAGCCCCTGTCTCTGTGACGACGCGCTCCACTCCCTCTTTCTTGTTGTAGTAGACCTGGGCCAGCGCGGTGTTGAGCTTGTGGCTGCCGCTGGGGCTGACGCTCTCGTTCTTGTAGTAGATATGCGCTGGTGTATCCAGTGCCTGCTCCAGGCGGGTAGCGCGCACCAACGGTGTTGGCCGCCACAGCCGATATATCTCCCGCAACTCGTCGGGGATCGGGATGTAGCGCTCCTGGCTGGCCTCCTGCATGATCAGGCTCATGGGGAAGATGGGGGCCAGGTCGTCCGGTGTCACCGGCTGGTGTGTGGCCGGGTGGAGGACCGGCGGCAAAGGTGCGGGCAGATCGGGCACGATGTTGTACCAGTGTGTTGGGATCTGTGATTCGGGTAGGATCAGGCGATAGTTGTCGGACATTTTATCCCCTCCAGGCTGAGATATGGGCCGTATGGCCCGTATGTGGCGGGCTGTGTGGCAGCCCGGGTAGGCTGCCTCAGGGAGGGGCAGGGGCGCCGCCCGCCGGGTAACAAAAACCCCCGCCCCCCGTTGGGGCCCTATCGGGCCCGGTAGGGGACGAGGGTTCTAACAACCACCCGCGGTGCCACCCCAATTAGGCCGGCGCGCAAAGCCGACCTCACTCATTGCAGGGACGGGAACAACGCCCCTGGCAGCCGTCGCCTGGATCGTGTTCCGATCCCCTCAGCCTCGATAACGGTGGCGATTCCGGCACAGCTTACTCGGCCAACCTGTTGCATCGCAACTGCCTTTCAGCCTGCAGCTCCCCGGTCCATTCGGCATCCGCGCTGGCGCCATCTTCACAGCAACGGGCTGTATTGCTGGCTGCCCGTTAGATGGCTCTCTGGAGCCCCGCTTGCCCTGCCAGCCATCCTACCACCGCTTCAACGGATAGGTATAAGGTGCTGGAGGTGCCCCCTGAGGGCTGATGCTTACTAGTCCGGCTCGTCGCTTTTGTGGGGCATTATTCAATTGTGCGGCGACTATAGCACAGCGTGGGCAATCTGTCAAACGCGCTCAACCATGCCGACGCATGAAACGATACATGCGCTCCAGCGCCTCTTCGATCTGGTCTTTGGCCGTGGCGTAGCACATGCGCACGTAGCCTTCGCCTCCCAGGCCGAACGCCGGCCCTGGGATGCAGGCCACCTGTTCCTCCTCCAAGAGTTTCCAGGCAAACTGCTCAGAGGTCAGGCCGCTGGCCCGGATGTCGGGGAAGGCATAGAAGGCCCCCCGCGGCTCGAAGGTGGCCAGGCCGATGTTGTTCAGGCCCTGCACCAACAGCTTCCGCCGCTCATCGTATGCCTGGCGCATGGCCAGCACAGCTTCCTCGGCGGCCGGATCGGTGAGGGCGGTGATGGCTGCCACCTGGGCCGTGGTGGACGCACACATGATGGTGTACTGGTGCACCTTGCGCATGGCGCCCAGGATATCGGCTGGGGCCAGGGCAAAGCCCAACCGCCACCCGGTCATGGCATAGTCTTTGGAGAAGCCGCCGATGATGATAGTGCGCTCGCGCATTCCAGGCAGGCTGCTGAAGCTGGTGTGGGCACCATCGTACACCAGCCGATCGTAGATCTCATCGGAGATGACGATCAGGTCGTGTTGCTCGGCGACCCGGGCCACCTCCAGCATCTGAGGCCGTTCCAGGATGGCGCCGGTGGGATTGTTCGGGTAGTTGATGAGGATGGCCTGGCTGCGTGGGCTCACCGCGGCCTCAAGCTGCGCCGCCGTGATCTGGAACTGGGTCGCCACCCCCGTGGCTATCGGCACCGGGACGCCGCCGGCCAGGGTCACCTCGGGCTCGTAGGAGACGAAGCAAGGCTGGGGGATGAGGACTTCGTCGCCTGGGTCGAGGATGGCGGTAAGGGCCAGATAGAGGGCCTCTGACCCGCCTATGGTGACCAACACTTCCTGTTCGGGGTCGTAGGCCACGCCGTAAAGGCTGGCCCAGCGGGCCGCGATAGCTCGCCGCAACTCCAGGATGCCGGCATTGGACGTGTAGTGCGTTTCACCCCGCTGCAGAGAGGCGATGCCGGCCTGCAGGATCACATCTGGGGTGGTGAAGTCAGGCTCGCCGATGCCGAGTGAGATCACATTCTGCATGGTGGCAGCGATGTCGAAGAACTTGCGAATGCCTGAGGGTGGCACAGCCGCCACCCGCCGCGAGATGCGATGGGACATGATAACTGGCCTCCGATTACATATGGCAGGAGTTACGCTGTTGCACTACGCTGTACCTCCACCCCCTAGCCCCCGCCCCCAATCCTCACAAGTGTAGGTTTTTGCCAGAAGGCCCGGACGTTTACGTCCGGGCTGAAAGAGCGAAGCCCTGCGGGCTAAGTATCCAGCCCCGAAGGCCCCGGTCCCGAGGGTGGCTTTGCCCTCTTAGCCCGGCGATTTATCGCCGCGTAGCTTTTCTGGGCGGCGAAGCCGCCCAGAAGACCCCTCGATCTCGATCCCCTCTTCCCCGCAAGGCGGGGAAAGGGGTAGGGGGATGGGGCGATACGCTCTAAAGTGCGTAACTCCTGAATATGAGACTCATCTCTCACGTGCCTGGCACCTCCCAGGTGCCAGGCACGTAGACAGGCCCTATGTGGGCGACCACCAGGCCCGCTCCATTGGCATCAAGTTTAGCGGTAGGGGCGACCCTGGTGGTCGCCCCATTGGCATCAAGTTAGCGACCACAGCTCCCCTCCTCTGCCGCGCCCGTACCCGGGTAGCCGAAGGCATTGCCTTCGGCTACCCGGTGCGATTTCCAATCGCCCGCCCCTACGCGGGTTTCCACAGGCCAATGACGTACTCCTCATGTATCCTTTGCTCGATCGGAGAATCACGGTCCGGGCTGAAGCGCGCCGGCATCATGCGCCGATTGCGGTCGAGGCCGCGACGCGCGATCCTCACAACGTCAAACCCCAGGCTGGCGGCGATCTCTGCCAGGCAGCGGTGGGTCTGTACATCTATGCCACGCATGAGAGAGCTGCCCACGACCAGAATCGCAGCGGTATCGCCGCGCAGGACGCGATAGATCTCGCCCAGGACAGCCCGCATTTCGCCAAAGTACCTGTGCAGCAGCATAGCTCGCCTGGGGTCACGGCTGGCCAAATCCTGGACCACGGCCATAGCCTGGTCAGGCAACGGCACAAGATCGGCCTTGCTGACACGCTCAGAGCCAATATATCTGCTGCGCCAGTTGCTCAGCTTGCCGAGCGGCAGGCCAAGCCAGACCAATCCGAACTTGTGGGCCCGCATGTAGTCAATGGCATTGGCATAAGGAGGCGAGGTCACCACCAGGTCTACGCTGCTGTCAGCCAGCGGCAGGCGGCGAGCATCCCCTGCCAGGCAGGTTGCCAGCGTTCCACTCCCGACAGGCAACTGAACAACGCCGGCCAGGTTGCGGCGCAGGCGCAGCGCGAACTGCTCCAGAGCACTCCTGGGCACCTTGTTCTCGTCCCGGTGTGGCCGGCTATGGGCCAGGTCTCGGGCGCGCGATACGCCGCCAGACTTGGTGATTATGATGGACGAGAAGGTAAGCTCCAGGAAACGGCGCACGGATAGATCAACAATCTCCTGGATGGCCAGCACTAACGCCATCAGCTCCCGCTGGGTGCGGGGCAGAAACCAATAATCAATGAAGTCTTGGGTCTCGGCGTCGAACCGGCGTGCCAGGCTCTCCTCAAGAGTTTGGCTATCGAACAAGAGCGCGGCTGCCCGGGCCAGCACCTGCGCGGCAGCTTCTTGCACCAGGGCCGCGTCCACGGGGGTCGTCTTGGTCCTGCTCAGACGGAGGGCCAGGGGGTCGATGTCCAACCCTATGGCTAAGCGGCCCTGCAGCAGCGCCTCTAGGATTGTAGTGCCCGATCCCATCATCGGGTCGAGGACGACGTCGCCAGGGTTTGTCAGGCCCCGGATGAAAAGCCCAGGCAGTTGGGGCGGAAACTTGGCCGCGAAGGCGTGCAGGTCATGGCTGGCATAGCCGCTATCTGCACCGTGGAAATCCAGTTCCCCCTCCAGCAAGGTTGCCAGTCGCTGACGTTTACTCGCGGCCGGCGGGGCTGCGACCTCCGCGTCGTCCGCGGTTGGCAAGGCCGGCAAGGGCGGCTGCGGGATAGGACCCTTGCCCACCATGCTATGCCTCTGGCCTCACATCCCACTCGTCGGCTGCCTCTCGCCAGGCCAGCCGATAGAGGCGCTGATCCGAAGCCAACACATCGAAAAACAGCCCCTGAGGTGTGCGCACCCGCCGGCGCACTTCGATCACCTCCAGCCAGCGGCCTTCCTGCTCGAACGCCGTCGGCCGTTCCGGGTAGCTGGCCCCGGCGTAACACCGCACCCGGCTCACTCGCCCCCGCCTCCAAAATCAATCTGCGACGAATCCCCCACGTTGAGCCGGCGCGGCCGGCCGCGCACCACCGCATGGTCGCCGATCAGCGATGCGGCCAGGATGGTGTCTTCCACCAGCGCGCCTTCGCCGATGATCGAATCGCTGACCACTGAACGTCGCACGATGGCGGCATCGGCCACCGTCGCATATGGCCCCACCACCGATTCTTCGATCACCACACCCTTCCCCAGATATACCGGCGGCACGATAACCGAATTGGTCACCGGCACCGCGCTGCCGTTGGCGTGGCCGTGATCCAGCAGATAACGGTTGGTAGCCAGCACAGTTTCGGGTTTGCCGCAGTCCTCCCAGACGGCCACCTCGCGGGCCACAAAGTGGGCCCCCTGGTCAATCATTATCTGCAGCGCATCGGCCAGGTAATACTCCCCCTTAGTCATGCGCCGTTCGGCCATCAGGATATCAATCGCCCGCATCAGCCAGGCCCCATCGCGCACGTAGTACAGGCCGATCACAGCCAGGCGGTCTTCAAACCCCTCCGGCTTTTCGATCAACCTGACGATGGTCTTGTCCGGGCCACAGGTCTTGACGACGCCGAAGCGCCGCGGGTCCTCCACCTCCTTCACATAAATGACACCATCTACATCCAGCCGGGCGAGATCGCTCAGATCAGCCTCGAACAGGGTGTCCACGAAGATGATCAGAACAGGCCCTTCAACGCCCTCTCGGGCCAGCCAGAGGGCATGGGCCTGCCCCAGCAGCTCCTTCTGTTCGACAAAGCGCGCCGGGAAGTGGTAGTTGCGCGTCACATACTCTCGGATTTGCTCACCCAGGTAGCCGATGATAAACGTGACCTCCTCGATCTCCAGCCCGGCGAGGGCATCGAGGATGTGGCCCAACATGGGCTTGCCGGCCACGTTCAAGAGGGGCTTGGGCCGGGTGTAAGTCAGGGGGCGAAGGCGCGTCCCAAAGCCCGCCAACGGGATAAGGATCTTCATTGAGCCCTCCATTATGCAAAAGACCGGCCACGAAGCGGAGCGGAGTGGCGTTTGAATGGCCCCAAATGCCTCCTGGCAGCCCGCCTAGACGGCACTCCGCTTTGCTCCGTGCCTGACTACGAACGAATTCTCAAACACGCTCTTAGCTCTGGGGAGCCAGTGGCCAGCCTGCGATAGCGGCTGCAGGCAGCCTGCGATGGCGGCTGCAGGCAGCCTGCAATGGCGGCTGCAGGCAGCCTGCGATGGCGGCTGCAGGCAGGACCCGCCCCTAACCACACAGGCGGAACGACAGATGGCTACCCTGCCAGCCCTACAGAGGGGGCTTGCGCCTGTGCCACTCCGTGGCCTGCTCATAAGCATGGGCAACACGCAGCAGCAAGGGCTCCTCGAAGGCGCCGGCGATCAGTTGCAGGCCGATAGGCAGGCCAGCCGCGTCAAAGCCGCACGGCACAGAGATGCCACACAGCCCGGCCAGGTTCAGCGAGAGGGTGAAGATGTCCGACAGGTACATGCTCAGCGGGTCATCCACCTTCTCGCCGATGCGAAAGGCGGTGGTAGGGGACGTGGGGCAGGCAATCACGTCCACCTGGCGCAGCGCGGCTTCAAAGTCCTGTTTGATCAGGGTGCGCACCTGCTGGGCCTTGAGGTAGTAGGCGTCGTAATAGCCGGCGCTGAGGGCATAGGTGCCCAGCATGATGCGCCGCTTCACCTCCGGGCCGAAGCCCTCCCCCCGGGTGCGCCGACAACTGGCGTCCCAGGTGCCTCCTGGTTCCTCGCCCGGCAGGGAGAGGCCGTAACGGATGCCGTCATAGCGGGCCAGGTTGGCCGACGCCTCAGCCGGCGCGATCAGGTAGTAAACGGGCAGGGCCAGTTCGGTGTGGGGCAGGCTGATCTCCTGCACCTCGGCGCCCAGCTCGTGAAGGGTGTTGACCGCCGCACGTACGGCAGCCTCGACTTCGGGCTGAAGGCCCGCCACAAAGTACTCCCGGGGTACGCCGACCCGCAGAGGAGCCGTGGCTCTGTTCTGATGGCCCCTGGCCATAGACGCCAGGGGCCTGGCCGACCCCGTCCGGTCCAGGCCAGCGCGATAATCGGGCACCGGCACGTCTACGCTGGTGCTGTCGCGGGGGTCGTGGCCAGCGATCACACCAAGCAGCAGTGCGGAGTCCTCCACGTCCTTGGTGAGAGGGCCAATCTGGTCAAGGGAGGAGGCAAAGGCCACCAGCCCATAGCGGCTGACCCGGCCATAGGTGGGCTTCAATCCGACAATGCCACACAATGCGGCCGGCTGGCGCACACTGCCGCCAGTGTCGCTGCCCAATGCGGCCAGGCATTCGTCGGCTGCCACGGCTGCCGCGCTGCCCCCGCTCGAGCCACCCGGCACCCGGCTCAAATCCCACGGGTTATGGGTCGTGAAATAGGCCGAGTTCTCGGTGCTGGAGCCCATGGCGAACTCGTCAGTGTTGGTCTTGCCCAGGATAACCGCGCCGGCCGCCAACAGCTTCTCGATCACTGTGGCGTTGTAGGGAGACAGGTAGTTTTCCAGGATCCTGGAACCGCAAGTTGTCCGCACCCCCTCGACGTTGATAATGTCCTTGATGGCCACCGGAATGCCCATGAGAGGAGACAGGCGGTCCGATTCCCCGGCTGCCCGCGCTGCCAGGATGGCCCGGTCCGCCTCGGCTGCCTGCTCCAGCGCCACTTCCGGGAGCAGGGTTAGATAGGCTTTGATGGCGTTATCCACCGCGTAGATGCGATCCAACACCGCCTCAGTCAGCTCGACGGCGCTGATCTCGCCCTTGCGCAGCAGGGTTTCTGCCTCGCGGATGGTCAGCTCATGCAGATGCACGGTCACCTCACCGGTTTGCTGTCAGCACGTCACGATGGTTCCAGGATGGATGCAACCCGGAAGTATCCATCCTGGGCGGCCGGCGCGTTGGCCAACACATCCTCGTGCGGCAGCGAGGGCTCCACCCTGTCCTCGCGCATAACGTTGCGTAACGGCAAGACGGTCGCTGTGGGTGGGATAGTCGAGGTGTCAATCTTTTGCAGGGCCGCGGCGTAGTCAAGGATGGCCGAAAGCTGTTCCCGGAAAAGGGCTTTCTCTTCCTCGCTCAGGGCCAGCCTGGCCAGGCCGGCAATATGTTCTACTTCAGCAAGGGTCAGGCTCATAGGCTAAGCTCCATGGGCTATCAAGGTCACCGCGTTCTCCATTATAACACCGTGGGGGCGAGGAGGCCAACATCGGCAGGATTATGATTCCGCCCCCGTTTTTTCGTCAAGAAACCCCGTTCGTGGTAAAATATATCAGATGAAATCGGACATCTCGGCACGCATCGGTACAATCGACGCGCTCACCATGGGCCTTACCCAGGTTGGCCGCCGCCCCTGGTTGATCATCATCCCGGCGGCGATAGACTTGATCCTCTGGCTGACGCCGCAGCTCTCGGTGGCCGGCCTGCTGCAAAAGTTCCTGCTCGTCTGGGAAGCGCTGTTACGGGCAGCTTACCCGCCTGCCCAGTTCGCGGCTATGGCAGACTTACTGACGGCGGCGCGGCAGGCCATGGCCCAGGTAGGGGGACAGATCAACCTGGCCGAAATGATCACCGGAAGCTGGCTGGCGGCACCCAGCGTGCTGGCAGTGACCCAGGCCACCCGGCTCACCCTGGTCAGCGACATGATCCTGGCCCCTATTGGCCTGAGCCTGCCCCTGCCCAGGGTGATCGCTGCACCCTGGCGGCCAGCTCCTGTGGAGGTGACTAACCTGTGGGCGGTGTTGGGGATTATGGTGGCCCTGTGGCTGGCCAGTCAGGTGTTAGCCACTGTTTACCTGCGTTGGGCAGCGCAGGGCCGGCCTGGACGGGAGGGGGAGGCCAGTCCGGCGCAGGATCGCTGGGCCGGCCCACGGGGATTTCTGGCCCTGGTCGTGCGGCTGGCGCTGTTCAGCCTGATCCTGAGCGTGGTCGTGTTCATGTTGCGTATCCCGCTGGCCCTGGCCGCGACGCTGTTGTTTTTCTCAGGCAGCGCGGCGGCAGCCGTGCTGTTTGCCCTGATCGGGGGCATGACGCTATGGGTCTTGCTCTGGTCCCTGACTTCGGTGTTCTTCGTGAGCGAGACCGTGTTGTTGGACCAACACCCGCTGTGGCGCGGTTTGCTGCACAGCCTGGCCATGGTGCGGCTTAATGGCCTGCCGACCGTGGGGCTGGTGTTGGTGATCAACTTGCTGATGCTGGGGTTCCGAGCTGTATGGGGGTTTGTGGGCCAGAGTCCGCTGGGCGCGCTGGTGGCCATTCTGGGCAACTCCTATCTGGCTACGGCCATGCTCCTGGCCGTCTATACTTACTATGAAGACCTGAGCCGGCGCTGGCGGGCTTTGCTGGCGCAAAGCGCAGCGCGAGGCCAGCAGCATCGGGAATAGGGAGTACACTTGATCATCAGCGTCTGTGAAATGACCGACGGGGATCCGATGGGGAGGAATAGCAAAAGTGGCAGAGCAGGTAAATCGCCCTAATCACTACACAGCAGACGATATTCAGGTGCTGGAAGGTCTGGAGGCTGTGCGCCGCCGGCCGGGGATGTACATCGGCGGCACCGATATCAAGGCGCTCCACCATATGGTGTATGAGGTTGTGGACAATTCCATAGACGAAGCGATGGCCGGCTACTGCGACCGCATCGCGGTGACGATCCACAAGGATGGCAGCGTCACGGTGCAGGATTGGGGCCGCGGCATCCCGGTGGACATCCATAAGCAGATCGGCCGCTCGGCCCTGGAGGTGGTGATGACGCGGCTGCATGCCGGGGGCAAGTTTGGCAGCGGCGCTTACAAGGTGTCGGGCGGCCTGCACGGAGTAGGCGTTTCAGCGGTCAATGCCCTGTCTGAGTGGCTGGAGGTCGAAGTGCGCATCAACGGCAAGATCTACTTCCAGCGCTACCACCGGGG
This sequence comes from Anaerolineae bacterium, assembly GCA_034434335.1. Lineage (GTDB taxonomy): Bacteria > Chloroflexota > Anaerolineae > CG2-30-64-16 > CG2-30-64-16 > DAOTZS01. Next base: position 1,675 of record DAOTZS010000130.1, on the reverse strand, counting down.
CGTGCCCCAGGCCGATGTCGCGGTAATCGGCGAGGTTACGGACGGGACAACGGGTACCAAAACAACTTTCTTGCCCGATCCGACCATCTTTGAGGATACCGAGTTCCGGTTCGAAACTCTCGTTCAGCGCTTCCGGGAGATGGCCTTCCTCAACCGGGGCTTGACCATTGATTTCGTGGATGAGCGCGGTGCCAATGGCCCGCGGCGGATGTCCTTCTACTTCGAGGGAGGGGTGCGGAGCTTTGTCCGCTATCTGAACAAGAACCGCACGGTGCTCCACGAGCCGATATACATCGAAAAAGAGGTAGAGGGCACCCTGATCGAAGCCGCCATCCAATACAACGACGGCTACAACGAGTCGGTCTTTGCCTTTGCCAATACCATCAATACCCCAGACGGCGGCACCCATCTCACCGGCCTGCGCTCGGCGCTCACCCGTACTATCAATGACTGGGCCAGGCGGCAGGGGATGCTTAAGGAGAGCGATCCCAGCTTCAGCGGCGACGACACCCGCGAGGGCTTGACCGCTATTATCAGTGTCAAGCTCTCAAACCCCCAGTTTGAGTCGCAGACCAAGGTGAAGCTGCTCAATAACGAGGTCCGTACGCAGGTGGAGTCAGTGGTGGGCGAAGCGCTGATGGAGTGGATGGAGAAGAATCCGCGCGACGCGCGCAAGATTGTGGAGAAGTGCATCACCTCCAGCCGGGCACGTGAAGCGGCCCGCAAGGCCCGTGACCTGGTGATCCGCAAGAGCGCGCTGGAAAGCCTGACCCTGCCCGGCAAGCTGGCCGACTGCTCGGAGCGTGACCCGGCCAAGTGCGAACTCTACATTGTAGAGGGCGATTCAGCAGGGGGCAGTGCCAAGCAAGGACGCGATCGGCGCTTTCAGGCCATTTTGCCCCTGCGCGGCAAGATCTTGAACGTGGAGAAGGCGCGCCTGGACAAGACGCTGGCCAACAAGGAGATTCAGGCGCTGGTGCAAGCCCTGGGCTGCGGGGTGGGCGAAAGCCTCGATCTGAGCAATCTCCGCTACCATCGTTGCATGATCATGACCGATGCCGACGTGGATGGCAGCCACATCCGCACCTTGCTGCTGACCATGTTCTTCCGCTACATGCCAGAGCTGATCGAAAAGGGGCATCTCTATATCGCCCAGCCGCCGCTTTATCTGATCCGCAAGGGGAAAGAGGCCCGCTATGCCTACAGCGAGGCCGAGAAGGACCGCATCGTCGCCGAAATGGGCGGCCTGGGAGCGGTGACGATCCAGCGCTACAAGGGCCTGGGCGAGATGAACCCGGAGCAGCTCTGGGAAACAACCATGAACCCGGAAAAGCGCGTCCTGCTCCAGGTCACCATTGAAGATGCGGCGGCGGCCGATCGCACGTTCGACATGCTCATGGGCAGCGAGGTGGCGCCGCGCAAGCGCTTTATCCAGAGCCACGCCAAAAAGGTGCGCAATCTGGACATATGAGGGTGTGCCCCGAGTCTGTCTGAGCGCGGACAAACTCAGCCCCAGATAGAGAATCGAGACAGCCGCGCTTGTTGTTGCCTCGCGTATAGATCTTCGTTGGCCGGGCTATCGGGTGTCGAGGGGGCTGCGGACGGCCAGGCCCCCGCGCTGGAGCACGTGGAGAGAGATTATGAGTGTCTCCCGCGCGGCCTTTTCCCAGGTGAA
>DAOTZS010000129.1:0-13473 GCA_034434335.1 Anaerolineae bacterium | reverse complement strand
ATGGACGAGTTTGACACGGCGCGGGCGCTCTTGCGCGAGTTCAAAGGGGACACGTATCTGCACGGCCTGGGTGTGCTGCCCCAGGTTGGACAGGTGGTGGCCGGGCTGGGCAGGCGAGCTGCCCTTATCGGTTGCCGCTTCCCAGGGTGTGAGGCGTTCATGGACACCATCCGCGCGGCGGCAAAGGCCGCAGGGGTCACCCTGGTGGCTGAGATCGAGGGCGCGGCCCCCAACGCGCCACGCGAGGACCTGGCCCGCATCACGGCTGAGCTGTCGGCCTGCCACCCCAACGTGCTGATCAGTTTCGGCGGCGGCAGCACCATCGACTGCGTCAAGGCCGCCGATGTGCTGCGCGTGCTGGGCGGCGACATCGAGCAGTACTTCGGCACGGGCCTGGTTACTCAGGCCCTGGCCTCCAGCGGCAAACGGCTCACACCCCACGTGGCGATCCAGAGCGCCGCCAGCTCGGCCGCCCACCTGACCAAGTACTCCAACATCACCGACCTGCGCACGGGGCAGAAAAAGCTGATCGTGGACGACGCCCTCGTGCCCCCACGGCCGGTCTTCGACTACACAACGACCTTCACCGCGCCGCGCCAGCTCACCGCCGATGGCGCCCTGGATGGCTTCTCGCACATGTTGGAGGTGCTCTACTCAGCGGTGGGCAAACCAGAATACCCTCGCGCCGCAGCCATTGCAGCCGCTGGCATCCCCCTGGTGCTCAACTATCTGCCGCGCGTGCTGGACGACCCGCGCGATCCCGTCGGCCGGGAGGCGTTGGGGTTGGCCACCGACCTGGGTGGCTATGCCATCATGATCGGCGGCACCAGCGGCGCACACCTCACCAGCTTTTCCCTGGTGGACATCCTCAGCCACGGCCGCGCCTGCGGCCTGTTGAACCCCTATTGGACGGTGTTCTTTGCTCCCGCCATCCAGGAGCCTCTGAGGCTGGTGGGCGCTATCTTCCGTCAGGCCGGTTACCTGGCTACTGACATCGAACGGCTGCGCGGCCGTGAGCTGGGGGTGGCGGTGGCCGAAGCCATGATCGCCTTCGAGCGAGAGGTGGGCTTTCCCACCACCCTGGCCGAGGTGCCAGGCTTCAGCGACGAGCACATCCGCCGTGCCCTGGCCGCAGCCAGGAATCCCCAGCTCAGGAGCAAGCTGGAAAACATGCCGGTAGCCATGACTGCCGAAATGGTGGACGAGTACATGGGCTCGGTCCTGGAGGCAGCCAGGGCCGGGCAACTTGAGCTGATCAAGAATGTGCCGTCGGGTTGGAGTTTTTAGCTGAGACCAACCTGTCCAGGCTTGCGTATCGGGAGGGGTTGATGTATAGTGAAAGCACCTCTCGTTGTGTGGTGCCGACGCAAAAAGGTTCTGTCGCTGAGCATAACTCCTGATATGCCCGTTCGAGCTTTTTCAGCCTTTCCTGATTTCTGCTCCATACATGTCCGAAGAGCTACTCCGGGCCTCTCTTGGGGCTGAGTGCTTCTTCCTGGGTGCCTGGCTTGAGGCCAGAGAGGAGGTGTGAAGCCACGAGAACAGCTACAGACTCCGCATACTTCCGGGCAAGACATCTGAAACCATAAGGAGGAACTCAAGATGAGCAAGATCTTGCGCGTTAACATGACCGACCTGACGGCCAGGTACGAGGATGTGCCGGAGAAGTACAGGCTGATGGGGGGACGTTGGATTACCTCGTCCATTGTGGCCGACGAGGTGGAGCCCACCTGCCATCCTCTGGGGCCTAACAATAAGTTGGTGTTGGCCCCTGGCATAGTCACTGGCACAGCCGCCCCCACCAGTGCCCGTATTTCCGTTGGTGGCAAGTCACCCCTGACGGGCACGATTAAGGAATCGAACGCGGGCACCAAGTTCAGCCCCATGTTGGCCCGTTTGGGCATCAAGGCTATCGTGGTTGAGGGCCAGCCCAAGGATGGTTCGTGGCACGTCTTGGAGATCAACAGGAATGGAGCACGGCTTGTCCCGGCCGGCGACCTGGCCGGCAAAGGGGCCTATGCCACCACCGATGCCCTTATTGCAAAGTACGGCAAGGTCGGCGTGTGCTGCATTGGCCCGGCCGGCGAGATGAAGATGGCCATGGCGGGGGTCTGCTTCAATGATCAGAGCGACCGGGCCAGCCGCTACTCGGGCCGCGGGGGCCTGGGCGCGGTGATGGGCTCCAAGGGGCTCAAGGCTATTGTGGTGAACGACGAAGGAGCACCTGGTGTCCAGATCGCCAACAAGGAGCTGTTCGACCAGGGCCGTAAGAAGCTGACCGAAGCGCTGCGCACGCATGCCATCACCAAACCCAAAGGCGCGCTCAACACCTATGGCACAGCTGTGCTGATCAACATCATGAATGAGGCCGGTGGCCTGCCCACGCGTAACTTCTCCAGCGGCTATTTCGAGGATGCGCCGAAGGTAGCCGGCGAGGCCATCTTTGAGGGCAATAAGAAGCGCCTGGGCAAAGAGCTGTATAACCACGCCTGCAGCCCCGGGTGCATTATCCAGTGCTCCAATACCTGGTACAGGGAGGACGGCAGCGAGCTTGTCTCCTGCCAGGAATATGAATCGGTATGGGCCTTTGGTCCCAACTGTGGCATTAACGACCTGGATGTGACCGGCGAGCTGATCCGCCTGTGCAACGAATACGGTGTGGATACCATCGAGGCGGGCGGTACCATCGCTGTGGCTATGGAGGGTGGCCTGGCCAAGTTCGGCGACGGGCAGAAGGCCATCGAGCTCATGCATGAGATCGGCAAGGGGACCCCGTTGGGCCGCATCCTGGGCCAGGGGGCAGCCTTCACCGGCCGGGCCTTGGGGGTGGTCCGGGTGCCGGCGGTCAAGGGCCAGAATATGCCTGCCTACGAACCGCGCGCTGTCAAAGGCATCGGCGTGACCTACATGACCAGCACGCAAGGGGCCGACCATACCATTGGCTACACCATCGCCCCGGAGATCCTCTCCGTAGGTGGGAAGGCCGATCCCCTGACGCCGGAAGGGAAGGCGAAGCTGTCGCGGGACTTTCAGACCGCCACTGCCTTCATTGATTCCACCGGCTACTGTCTATTCATCGCCTTTGCTGTCCTGGACATCTCTGAAGGGTTTGAGGGGATGGTAGAGACCTGCGCCGGGGTGTTGGGGACCAACTGGACGGCCGATGATGTTACCCGCATTGGCCAGGAGATCCTCAAGAAGGAGCGGGCCTTCAACGAGGCGGCCGGGTTCACCAAGCAGGACGACCGCCCACCGGAATTCATGCGCTACGAGCCGCTCCCGCCCCACAATCAGGTGTGGGATGTGCCAGATCAGGCGCTGGATAGCGTCTGGGAATTCTAATCCGAAGCCCAATCCAGCAGCGGGGATTGGAGCATGCTCCAATCCCCGCTTGTTTCGTGAGAGAGGAAGATGATCGAAATCCACCTGTACGGCAAATTGCGTCGCTTTGCCAGGGAGCAAGATCCCACCGGCTATTCAATAGTTTGTGCTCCGGTTAAGGATGGGGATACGATCCAAAGTGTGCTGGAGCGCCTGGGTGTTCCGTTGAAAGAAGTCGGGAGTAACATCTTTCTCAACTGGCAGTACTCGGCTCTGACGAGAAAGGTACAGGATGGCGATCGCCTGGCGGTTTTCCCTGACGACATGCAGTTGCTCTACAAGTGGTATTTTCCCAAAGTGGGCAGGGATGTGAGGGATGATCGAGGTTGAAGTGAGGCTATATGCTACCTTGCATAGATACAGTCCACAGGCAGGCGTTGGTGAGCCGTTGACCTTGCAGATGCCCGAAGGGGCCTGTCTGGCTGACCTGCTGGCCAGGCTGGGCGTGCCGAAAGGCGAGGTAAAGACGGTTTTTGTCAATAATCGGCAGCAGGACGAAGGCTATCTGCTCCGTGATGGTGACCGGGTGGCCCTCTTTCCTCCCGTAGCCGGAGGATGAGCGCCGGCCGGGTGATAATCTAAGGGCTTCGGTTATCTCAGCCAGACGGGAGGGCTTGGCGATGGATGCTCAGTTTCAGTGGCAGCGGCTGTCTGAACACCTCTACCGCTTCCGCGATACGTGCAATGTCTACGCCCTGGTGGCTCAGGGCGAGGCCATCCTGATAGATTTTGGGAGCGGTGCCGTGCTGGACCACCTGGGCGATATCGGCGTCGGACAGGTGCGGGCCATCCTGCACACCCACCACCACCGGGACCAATGCCAGGGTGATCTGCGCGCGGCTGGCCAGGGCATCCCGATCTGGGTGCCAGAGCATGAGCGCCGGTTGTTCGAGCACGCTGAGCTGTTTTGGGCCAGCAAGCAGCTATTCGACGTCTACAACGTGCGTAATACCTACTTCTCCCTGACCCAAGATGTGCCGGTGGCCGGGGTGCTCGAGGATTTCGCGACCTGGTCGTGGGGACCCTATCAACTGAGCGTCCTTCCCACCCCTGGGCACACCCTGGGCTCCCTAACCCTCATTGGAATGGTGGATGGCCAGCGCGTGGCCTTCACCGGCGACCTGATCTACGGCCCGGGCAAAGTGCACACCATGTACGACATGCAGTATAACTATGGTGCGGTGGATGGGGTGGAGGCCGCCATTCTCTCCCTCAAGAACCTGGCCCGCCGCGAGCCCCAACTCCTGTGCCCCTCGCATGGCGAACCGATGACCGATCCCCCAGGCGCTCTGCAACGCACGCGCGCCAACCTGATTGACTTCTTCAAGTTGATGTCGGCTGGCCTGTTGCCAGCGGATGAGATTGACTTCCTGCCCGTGTTGCCTCACGTGCTGGCTGCCACCTACGCGTGCTCGTACTTTTACGTGATTACATCCGATTCGGGCAAGGCGCTGTTGGTGGATTTCGGAGCGCCGAACTTCAGCCTCTTCTCGCCGGCGCAGAAGCATTTCGAGGACGGCGAACGGGTGCGCTTCGTTGAGCACTCCCTGGAGCGGCTGCGCTCTCAGTACGGGGTACGAGAGATAGAAGCAGTGCTGCCGAGCCATTACCACGATGACCACATCAATGGCATACCTTACCTGCAGCGCGAGCTGGGGGTGGAGTGTTGGGCCTATGAGAATATGCGTGAGATCCTGGAGAACCCGCGTGCCGAGCTAATCGGCTGCGTGCTGCCCACCCCCATTCGGGTGCAGCGCACCTTCCGCGATGGAGAACGGCTGAACTGGGAGGGATACGAGTTCACCATCCACTACACCCCAGGGCATGCCGACTACCACATGGGGATGTTCGGCCAGATTGACGGGCACTCGGTGGCTTTCTCAGGGGACAACCTCTTTCCTTTGACCGCCAGCACCCCCAGCCTGATCTACCGGAACCATGTCCACAAGACCAGCCATCAGCAGACGGCCCGGCTCTACCTGGAATACATGCCTGACATTCTCTGTGGGGGCCACGACCTGCAGCGAGATGTGAAGCCACGGGTGTATGAGACCTTTGCCCGCAAAGCGCAGCAGTTGACTCAACTCTTCGAAACACTGCTGCCCGGGGAGGCCAACTTCGGGCTGGAGCCGAGCTGGACGCAGATCTACCCCTACCAATCGCTGGCGTCCCCAGGAGACGTGCTGGATCTTCAGGTGCGCATGACCAACTTCCTGGACAGGCCTGTGGCTGCGGAGGTCAGCCTGGTGTTGCCGAAGGGGTGGGAGGCCACGCCCGCTTTAGCACGTCTGCAAGTGCCTGCCCAGGCTCGGGAAGCGACTGGCTTCCGGGTGCGCATCCCGTCTTCATACGTCTTCCGCTACCCTCGCGTGGCTATCGCCGCCGATGTGACCTTTGACGGCCGCCACCTGGGTCAAATCGCCGAGGCCACGGTGGAGTATCGCCCCACGTGATGGGGACAGGTTGTGGTCACATTGTGATGTGATCGGTTCTTCTTGGTTGCGGCTTAGCGGCCGCGTCATGGGATGGTGTAATGGCGGACCTTCCAACCTTTCGCCTTGACGGCCGGATTGCTGTCGTGACCGGTGCAGGCAGCGGCATGGGCCGGGCTTTCGCCATCGGCCTGGCCCAGGCTGGCGCGGATGTGGTGATCACCGAGCTGCCTGGCAAGGAGGACTATGCCAGGGAGACGGCAGCCGGGGTCACCGCTGCCGGCCGGCGAGCTATGGTGTTGCCGCTCGATGTGACCCAGGTGCCTTTCATCCGGGACACGGTAGGGCATATCCTCCGGGAGTGGGGCCGGATTGACATCCTGGTTAACAACGCCGGCATGAATATCCGCAAGCCGGCGGTGGAGCTCACCGAGGAGGATTGGGATCAGGTGGTGGACACAGATCTCAAGGGGGTCTTCTTCTGCGCCCAGGCGGTGGGCCGACATATGATCGAGCGCGGGCAAGGGGGCAAGATCATCAACATCGCTTCACAGATCGGCGTGGTGGCTTACTACTCGCGCGCGGCATACTGTGCGGCTAAGGCCGGTGTGATCAACCTCACCCGCGCCCTGGCTCTGGAATGGGCGCCACACCGGATCAACGTCAACGCGGTCGCGCCCACCTTTGTCAACACACCTCTGGTGGCGAAACTCCTGGAGGATGAGAGTGTGCGGGCCGAGGTGCTGCGGCGTATCCCGCTGGGCCGTATCGCCGAACCCGAGGACATTGTGGGGGCGGTGATCTATCTGGCCAGCCCTGCCTCTGACATGGTTACCGGCCACACGCTGTTGGTGGACGGCGGCTGGACCGCGGTATAGCGCCATCCCTGCGCTTGTGACTGCCGCTTTGTCCCCTCTGGTGTGCGAAGTTTGACTGTTGAGGCATCCCATGAGCGATACACAGCTTTATCGGCGCCTGGAGCGCCTGGCAGCCGAGATGCGCTGGCACATCGTGCGCATGATGGGGCCCGGCAAGGCCCACCACTTCGGTGGATCTTTGTCGGCCGCGGACGTGGTTACCGCGCTGTACTTCTACAAAATGCGCTATGACCCGGCCAACCCTCGCTGGCCGGCCCGTGACCGCTTCCTCCTGAGCAAGGGCCATGCCGTCCCGGCCCAGTACGCTGCCCTGGCCATGTTGGGGGTCTTGGCTCTGGATGAGCTGCCCACCCTCAAATGCCTGGGGAGCCGCCTGCAAGGGCATCCGGCCATGCATCTTACCCCTGGCCTGGAGGGGTGCACGGGCGCTTTGGGCGAGGGGCTCTCCTACGCTAATGGGATGGCATTGGCCGGCCGCATCCTGGGCCAGCCGTTTCGGGTCTACTGCTTGCTTGGAGACGGTGAGCTGCAAGAAGGCCAGGTGTGGGAAGCAGCGATGACGGCCAGCCGACACCGCCTCGGCACCCTGACCGCTATCGTAGATCGCAATCGCCTGAAGGCCATGGATGAGACAGATCGCAGTAAGCTGATGGACCCGCTGCCAGAGCGCTGGGCCAGCTTCGGCTGGGCAGTGCGGGAGGTAGATGGTCACGATATAGCGGCCATTTGCCAGGCGCTCGATTGGGCCACCTCGCCGCGTGAGCAGCCCTCGGTCATCATCGCCAATACGGTCAAGGGCAAAGGGGTGTCGTTTCTGGAGGGCAACCCGAACTTCCACAACGGGATCATGACGGAAGAGCAGTATCGGGCCGCCCTGGCCGAACTGGCTGCTCGTCGGGCCGAGCTGGAGGAGGGCGGGTGAGATGGCCGAGCGAATAGAGACGCGCTTTGCCTATGGTGAGGCGTTGTTGGAGCTGGGCCGGCAGCGGCCCGAGATCGTGGTTCTGGATGCCGATCTCTACAAATCCACCCGGACGGTGCTGTTCCGCGATGCCTTCCCCGATCGCTTCATTGACATAGGCATCTCCGAAGCAGATATGGTCAGCACGGCGGCCGGCATGGCTGCCACCGGCCTGATCCCTTACTGCAACAGCTTTGCCGTGTTCATCACCGGCCTCTGCTACGTGCCGATCCGCACGCAGATTGCTTATCCGGGGCTGGGTGTCAAGCTGATCGGCTCCAGCGCGGGGCTGACCCAGGGCCCGGATGGGGCCAGCCATCAGTCGCTGGAGGACCTCGCCCTGATGCGTGTCTTGCCGAACATGGCAGTCATCTCCCCCGCCGACGATCTCGAGACGCGGCAGGCCACCTTTGCCATTGCCGACTGGCCTGGTCCAGTGTACATGCGCCTGGGCCGCTACCCGGTACCGCGCGTGCTGGATGCCAGCTACCGGTTCCAGGTGGGCAAGGCGGCCACTGTGCGGGAGGAGGCCGGCGCGGAAGTGGTTCTCTTCGCCACAGGACACATGGTGTGGAAGGCTCTCGAGGCAGCCGAGATCCTGGCGCGCGACCACATCGCGGCCCGGGTCGTCAATGTCTCGACCGTCAAACCGCTTGATGAAGCGGCTGTGTGGCAGGCTGCGGCCGATGTGGCGCTGGCCGTCACGGTTGAGGAGCACAGCATCATCGGCGGGCTTGGCAGCGCAGTGGCCGAATGTCTCTCGAGCCGACAGGGCGCACCACCGCTGCTTCGGCTGGGGGTGCGGGATCGCTTCGGTGAGTCGGGCCTGGCCGATGAGCTGTTGGAGAAACACGGCCTGCAGCCAGATGGCATCTCCAGCAGCGTGCGCCAGAGATTGGCTGGCCGCGAAGTGAATCAACCATGAAGAGGTAAGCATGTTCGAGTTCAAGCCAGACTACGAAAAATCCAAGCAGCGCATTGACGCCTTCTGGGAGTGCGAATTGATAGATCGCCCGGTGGTCCAGTTCACCCTGGAGAAGCCGCCAGAAGAGCGGGTTCCGCTGCCGGTCTCGCATCATGCCACCCCGCGAGATCGGTGGTTGGACGCGGAATATCAGGCTGAGCTGGCCCTGGCTACCCTTTCTAACCAGGAATTCCTGGGAGATTCGATGCCGGTTGCCTTTCCCAACCTGGGGCCTGACCTCTTCAGCGCATTCTACGGGTGCCCTCTCATCTTCGGCGACTATGGCACAAGTTGGAGTTCACCCATCCTGCACGACTGGAGCCGCGTGGACGAGATCCAGTTTGACTGGGACAACTTCTACCTGAAGAAGTTGCACGAGATGACGGATGCTATGCTGGAGATAGGAAAGGGCAAGTTCATCACTGGGATGACCGACTGGCATCCCGGTGGGGATTGTGTGGCCGCGCTGCGCGATCCGCAGAACCTTGCGCTAGACCTGGTCCAGCATGTGGAAGAAGTCAAGGCGCTGTTGTCCCGTATCGAGGCCGACTACTTCCGGGTGTACGACATGTTCTACGACAAGCTGCGCGCTGCCGGGCTGCCGCTGTCGACCTGGACACCGCTGGTATGCGACGGCAAGTTCTATCTTCCGTCCAACGACTTTTCAGGCATGATCAGTAAGCGCATGTTCGACGAAGTCTTCCTGCCCGGCATCATCAATGAATGCCGCTTCCTCGACCGTTCATTGTACCATCTGGACGGCCCAGGCGCGCTGCGTCATCTGGACTCGCTGCTGGCGATCCCCGAATTGGATGCCGTTCAATGGGTGCCAGGGGCAGGCAATGAAGGCTTTGGACGCTGGATCCCGGTCTATCGCAAGGTCCAGGCCGCGGGGAAAGCAGTGCAGGTCTTGTGCGACTACGCGGAAATAGATCTCATTATCCAGACCCTGGACCCCCACGGTGTCTTCCTTACAGTGAGCAACGTCCCATCCCGTGAGGCTGCGCTGGATATGCTGAAGAAGCTGGAACGCTGGCCAGCGGGCCGGGTTCATCCTGTGGTGCAGGAGCTTAGCCATGCCTGAGCCTTCACAGCTTTCCCAGGACCTCCAGCCGGCTGGCTCTCCCAAAGGGGCTAATAAACAGCCGAACTATACCGAGATGTTCATGGCCATCTTTCGGGGTCAAGATCCTGGTGGTGTCCTCTGGCAACCCAGGCTGGAGTTCTGGTACGCGGTCAACAAGAAGCGCGGCACCCTTCCGCCCCATCTGGCCGATGCTTCCCTCTTCGATGTATACGACTACTGCTATGCGTCGGTGCGCTATTACAAGGCCGGCCGTCTGGAGTAGCGTTATCGGCAGGTCAGGGTCACCGAGGAATGGGAGGATGAGAGACGGCTCAGGCGCACATGGCATACACCCGTTGGAACACTGACCGAGGTTACGCACTACGATGAGTGGCTTCTTTCCAACCATAACACCGAGTACCGGGTCAAGGGCCCCGAAGACTTCACGGTGTTGGAGTTCATGCTGCAAGATAAGGAGTGGTATTGGGATCAGGAGGAGTTCGAGCGCGATGTTGCGGAGTATGGGCGGTATGGGCCACCCCAGTTCTTCTTTCGGCGCTCCCCGATCCAGAACCTGTTCATCTGCGAGATGGGGTTTATCCCGGCCATCTACGCCTTGAAGGACTACCCGGAAGTGGTCCGCCACTACGTGGAGGTGGCCACAGCCGCCGATGATAAGCTGTATGAGGTGCTTTGTCGCTGCCCTGTACAGGTCCTGAACCTCGGTGAGAACATAGACGCCTTCATGGATCCACCGAAGATCTGGCTGGAGCATTTGGTGCCCTACTATCGCAGGCGGGTCGAGCAGTTGCACGCGGCGGGTAAATTTGTGCATATCCATATGGATGGCGCGTTGCGGCCTTTACTGCCCTACCTGCGAGCCTGCCCGTGGGACGGCATTGAGGCCGCCACGCCGGTACCCCAGGAAGATGTGACCCTGGAGGAGATCAAGGCGGCGATGGGGGACCTGGTGCTATTGGATGGTATCCCGGCGCTATTGTTCCTGCCCTCTTACCCTGTAGAGGAGCTGGTCGCCTGTGTGCGCCGGGTCGTGGACCTCTTCTACCCTCGCCTGGTGCTGGGCATCTCGGATGAGATCCCACCCGATGGCGATATTGAGCGAGTCAGGCTGGTCGGCGAGCTGGTGCATGAGCTGGTATGAGGTGGCGGTGCGGGCACTTGTGGTCCGACGCGGTGGACATGGACCGAAAGTGCTGAGGTCCAGATATCCATAATCCATACCATGGCTTCTTTGACAAATCTTCGAGCCTGGATATCATTATCCATGGTTGCTTACTCGTGTAGAGGGACGACCTGGAATCCACCTGTGTGCATTTCTGCATCCCTCGATTGCCTGCGGTTTTGGAGTTGCCTTCTCTATTGCCGGCTGTGTCGGCCATAGGGATCTTGCATCCTGTTCCTCCTGGCTGAAACTGACCTTGGGATCGCGATGTGGCGGTAATATGTCCAGACAACCCGCCAGGGTTGGGGGCACAACCGAGGTCAGGAAGACCTGCATGGAAGGGGGTGATATCTCCGAAATAAAGCATAGCCTGGGGCGGAATAGGCGGCGGAAGGGCCACTGAGCTTTTTCTGAAGGCCCGCTAAATGATCAGGGCCAGATCAGCATGTGGGACATGTTATGCAACAAGGAGGATCTCATGAGCACAAGAGCATTGTCTCGCCGTGAATTCCTGCGCCTGGCTGCTCTGGCCGGGGCAGGAGGGGTTGCCGCGGCTTGTGTCGCGCCGGCTCCCCAGCCGATCAAGGAGACGGTCAAGGAGACCGTTGTGAGAGAAGGTAGTCACCCCTACGCCGCCGCCACCAATTGTCACCGCCCATGGCCGCGTGTTGCCGGCTGATGCGGCGCCGCTGGAAAAGCCAGGTGTATTACGAAGGAAGTAGCGAGCCGCGCCATCTTGACGTGCCGCGCGACATCTATCAGGCCGCACCAGTGCTCAACCGGGGCACGGAACCATTATTGCGCCGGGACGAGAACCAGAACCTGGTCCCTGCCCTGGCAGAGTCTTGGAGCCCCGGCCCCAACGCCGAGTACTGGGACTTCGTGATCCGCAAGGATGCCCGCTGGAGCGACGGTGTACCGATCACAGCCGACGACTTCGTGTTCACCTATCGTCACCTGTCCGATCCCAACCTGGACACCCCTTGGGTGTGGTACTACTATGACATCAAGGGCGTGAAGGCTCACAAGGAAGGGAAGGCCGGCCCTGAGGAAGTTGGGGTGGTAGCCCTCGATGAGCGCACCGTCCGCTTTTACGGCGAGGGGCCTGTGCCCCACCTCCCGGCACTTCTGGCATATCAGGCGACCACGCCGGCGCCCAAGCATAAAGCCGAGAAGGACTCTGAGCATTGGGCCGATACCGCAGAAGGGTTCGTCTCATGCGGGCCGTTCAAGCTGGTCAAGTGGGAGCACAACAAGCGGATGGAGTGGGAGCCCAACCCCTACTACAACGGGCCGCACAAACCCGGCATTCAAAGAGTGGTCCAGTTGATCGGCACGGCCGACACTGTTTGGTTCAATGCCTGGCTCAACCGTGAGACTGACCTGGTGGCCATCTTGCAGCCGGCGGAAGTGGCCTTCATCCGGGCTGACCCCAAGCTGAACCCTCTGTTGCACTTCTTCAACAACTTCCAGACTGCCTACCTGGCGCTCGACACCATGAACCCGCCACTGAACAACCTCAAGTTGCGCCAGGCTCTCTCTCATGCCATAGACCGCGTGACCCTCTGCACCCAGGTCATGAACGGCACCCGGGTTCCGGCTTACTCGATGTTGCCACCCGGCTTCCCAGCCTACAACCCGGACCTCAAGTCTATTCAGGACTATAACGTGGAGAAGGCAAGAGAGCTGCTGGCCGAGGCGGGCTATCCCAATGGCAAGGACAGCACTGGTAAGCAGCTTGAGATCGAGATGTTCTCCAATGGCCGCGATCCCGAACTGGAGTTCGTCAAGGACCAGTGGGAAACCAACTTGGGGATCAAGGTCAACCTGCAACTGCTTGAGAACGCTGTCTGGGGCCAGAAGCGTGCCGAACACTCTATGATGGTCTACAAAGGCCCCTACGAGTACGATTATCTCGACCCGGCCAACATGCTCACCGCCCTGTGGCGCAGTACCAGCGAGAAGGGATCGCCACGGCACGCCTGGAAGAACGACAGGTTTGACGAGCTGGTCACGGCCGCGGGCCACGAGGTTGACCAGGAGAAGCGCATGCAGATGTACCAGGAGGCGAAGCGCATCCTGGTGGAGGACGTCGGTGCTGTGTTCCTGACCCACCAGGTGATCTTCCAGATCTGGTGGCCCTATCTCACAGGGATGCACCCTGACAAGGATGGCAACGTGGTCTTCCGCTACCTGGACATCTCCCGCTTCCAGATGTACATACGCAACGATGTAGATGAGTGGCGCAAGCCGCACTGAGCCTGCGCGAGGGAGTTACAGCGGTTACGCAGTTGTACTACGCGGTACCCCCACCCCCTGGCCCCCGCCTCCAATCGGGGGCGGGGGAATCCTTTGAAAGGGGTATTCTGGGCGGCGGAGCCGCCCAGAATACCCTTAATCCCGATCCCCCTTCCCCGCAAGGCGGGGAAGGGGCAGGGGGATGGGGTGGTACACCCTGAAGTGCGTAACTCCTGTTATTAGAGCATTACACCCCCAGATCCCATTCGGGATGCTCGCTGATGGGGTGTGAGGCGGTGGCAATGGTGGCAGTGATCAGAGCATCGGGATGTTCTTGAAGCAAAGTTATGGGATACTCCGGGGTCACAGG
>DAOTZS010000128.1:0-5670 GCA_034434335.1 Anaerolineae bacterium | reverse complement strand
TGAACGGGGCGCAGCAACACACTCCAGCGCCAGGTCCGTGTGGCCAGGTCGGCAAAGTAGGTGGCCACCGCCGGCGCCAGAAACCACCAATGGGCGCTGCACAATGCCTTCCATGCCTGGCTCAGTTCAATCTGGCGCAGCGTCAGCCAGAGCAGGAGCGCGCTGACCAGGAGCCCTAATACGATTTGCCCCGCGCGGCGTGGGGCAAACCAGGCGCCGGAGAGGACAGCATGGCCGCTGGAGGGGGGAGCTTGACTCATGGGACACCGTTGCGGGGGGCCAGGATCTCTGCTGCGTGGTAACGGCTGATCACCTCGCGCAGGGTTGCCCGGAATTTGCGGCATGGCCACACCCCCAGGCGGTCCAGGCGATAGCGCAACATCACCCACAGGGTCCCCAGGCCGTAGACCACGCTACGCCGGAAGTTCACCGAGGAGGCTTCGGGAAAGTAGCGGGTGGGCACGCCGATCTCACCGATACGAAAGCCGAAAGCAACTGCCTGGGCGATCACTTCCGTGTCAAAAACGAAGTCATCTGAGTTGAGCAGGAAGGGGATGGTCTCCAGCACTTTTCTGCTGTAGGCGCGGAAGCCGGTGTGGCATTCGGAAAGGTGCGTGCCCAGGGCCAGGTTTTCCACCGCGGTCAGGAAGCGGTTGGCGATGTATTTCCAAAGGGGCATGCCGCCGGCCAGCGTGCCCCCACCCAACACCCGCGACCCCATCATCATATCAGCCTCGCCAGCCTGGATGGGCGCGATCAGGGCAGGGATACGGGTCGAGTCGTACTGGTAGTCGGGATGGAGCATAACCACGATGTCGGCGCCCGCGCGCAGTGCCTCCAGGTAGCAGGTCTTCTGATTGCCACCATAACCGCGGTTCTGGATGTGAATGACGACATCCAGCCCCAGGCGCCGTGCCACCTCGACCGTCTCATCCTGGCTGACATCGTCCACCAGGATGACCTGGTCCACCACATGCGGGGGGATATCGCGATAGGTCCGCTCGAGGGTGCGCGCCGCGTTGTAAGCCGGCATGACTACGATGACTTTTTGTCCGTCAGGCATAGCCTTGTTCTTTTCTGAGGCACGCTCTGCCTCGGGCTAAGCACGATTGGCAGACTCTAGGCTTTGCTTCATTTCATCTAGCGTCAGTTTCTTCCCCGCTGCAAATTCTGCCCTCGCTCTTTCGATAATGGCTATGAATTCCGGATCTGTACTCAAGATCAGCGATTCTTTGTCGATCCCCTTTAAAGAGATGAGAGCGGCAACAGGTTCCTGGTGAGATGTCAACACCACCACTTCGTCTTCTAGCTCCCTTGCGTACTCTGAGAGTGGTCTTGTCGCTGTTGTCAGCTCAATTGTCTTCATAGTTGCACCTCTTTGCCCGCAATCACCAAGCGATTTCGTCTCTTCACCCCGATAGCCAGGATCCGGACGACACCGGGATCATCTGCTGCTAGATCGTAGGAAAACCCACAGGTTACCAATACGCAGTTCCCACGGCGCAAGGGGATTGGGCCGTAAGGGCTTCTTGTTACGTGTTTCAGTGAACGGTTCATGCATCAGTTGCTTTTCAACGGCATCGAAGATCAATGCACGTTGACGTGCAGACAGGCTCCGAAGTTGCTCTCTTACGGACTCGGCGAATTCGATGCTGTAAGCCATGTCATGCTATATATGCACAGCCAGCCGCGTCTTCACTCTGCCCCACTGCGCGAATCGAATAACCGCTCCAGCGCCTTGTAATCGGTGCTCTTGAGGCTCTCACCCTTTCCCGGCCCGCGCAGCCATTTCTTCAGGCCCTTGGCTTCTAACACCGGCACCAATGGATCGTTGATGCTCAGCCTGGCACGCTCGTTGATGAAAACCACCACCGGCTGGCTGCGCACCGTCACGTCCGGCAACTCCGACTTGATCCACTCGTCCATCCGCTCGGCGTACTCCAGCGCTTCACTGGTGGGGTTGCCCAATCCCTCCTGGGCGAAGAGCAGAAGAAGGCGGCCCAAGGTGAACTTACTGCGCCACTGTGCGCCGGTCACGCTAATCTCGCCGGTCTGGTCACGGATGGCAAAACAGTAGACCCCTTGTGGGCTCAACAGCACATAGGGGGCGGGAAGAGTCCAGGCGTAGAGGTGGTAGCGGTCATCAAACCCCTTTAATGCCTGCTCGAGCACTTGATCGGGCCGGGGAGAGCGTCCCCAGCGGCGCAGGTTGTAGCTGCCAAGCTGTGAGAGCAAGAACCCCAAGAGCACCGCCAGTAATGAGACCCACAGGTACTGCTGCTGAAAGGAGGCAATCATGCCCACCACCAACACGCCCAGACCTGCCAGGCTGGCGTACATGCCCAGCCGGCCTCGCTGGCGGATCAATTTCATATTAGCCGTAAACTGCATCTTCTCCTCGCACCTTTCACTTCTGGGCTTTTACCGTGGCCACTTGCCGATTACCAGGCAGGCGTTCTGGCCTCCCATGCCAAAGGAATTTTTTATGGCCACCTCCACCCGCTGCCGACGGGCGACGTTGGGCACGTAATCCAGGTCGCAGGCTGGATCAGGGGTCTCGTAGTTAATGGTGGGGTGGATAGTGTCGGTGTAGACGGTCATAATGGTGGCCAGAGTTTCGATAGCCCCACCGCCCCCAAAGCAGTGGCCGATCATGCTCTTGGTGCTGCTGATGGCCAGGCGATAGGCATGTTCGCCAAAAGCGCGCTTGATGGCGAGGGTCTCAGTGCTATCGTTTTGCTCGGTGGCGGTGCCGTGAGCGTTGATATAGGTAACCTGTTCGGGTGCCAGGCCAGCGTCGGCCAGGGCCCAGCGCATGGCGCGCGCGGGGCCGGCACCAGTAGGATCGGGGTGGGCAATGTGGTGCGCGTCGGCCGAGGCGGCCTGGCCCAACAATTCGCCATAGATACGCGCGCCCCGGCGCAGCGCGTGCTCGAGCTCTTCCAGCACCAGGATGGCTGCTCCTTCCCCTATCACCAGCCCATCGCGGTTGGCATCGAATGGCCGGCAGGCCCTTGCTGGCTGGTCGTTGCGCGTCGAGAGGATGCGCATGCTGCCGAAACCGGCGAAAAAGAGGGGCGAGATCTGTGCCTCGGTGCCGCCAGCCAGCATCACATCTGCTGCCCCACGGCGGATCACCTCCATGGCCTCTCCTATAGCCTGGGTACCGGCCGCGCAGGTGGTAACTATCGTGGCCAGCGGCCCCAGGCAGCCATGCTCCAGGCCAACATGAAAGGCGGCCATATTGGCCAGGGACTCCAGGGCCAGGTGGGGCACTACCCGCGTATGGCCGGTGGCCATCAGCCGGCCAATTGGTTCCAGCAGCAATTCCAGGCCACCCACGCCCGTGCCCAGGATCACCCCCACCCGTTCCATGTCCTCGTGCGCCCATTGCAATCCCGCATCTGCCACGGCCTCTCTGGCGGCCACCACGGCGAACTGGGTGCAGCGCGCCATCCGTCGCGCTTCCTTAGGACCGATGTGGCTGGCCGGGTCAAACCCTTTCACTTCGGCTGCGATGCGAGTGGGATAGGCGCTGGCGTCGAATTGTGTGGCAGGCCCCACCCCCGAACGCCCCGCCACTAACGCCTCCCAGGTCGCCGGCGCGCTGAGCCCCACCGGCGTCAACGCGCCCAGGCCGGTCACCACGACCCGTCGCCGGCTGTTATATCTCTCGTGCAATGATGTCATCTCCTAAGATTCTGCAACAGAGTCAGATAAGGACTGAAGGGATGGTTCAATTTGCCGGGAAAATTGGTTTACACTTTTTGTGGTCGTTAGAATTGCCGCCCAGGGCCCCCACCCCTCCCCCTGCCCCCTTCCCTCCCCCGCTCGCCTTCGGCGGCAGGAGAGGGGAGGGGAGAGGAGAAAAGGGTTTTTGCAGCGGCCAAAGGCCGCCGCAAAAACCCCCTCATAATCCCCCCTCTCCCCTGGCTGCAGGCCAAGGGGAGAGGGGGGACAAGGGGGGTAAGGGGCAGTGAAGGCCCAAGGGGGCAGAAAGCATTAACCAATTTTGATTTTGAACCATCCCGGGCTGAATAGTGAGATGATTCAAAGCTGCCCCGAGCTGAAGCTCTGGGCTGAAAGGGCGAAGCCCTACGGGCTAGTTCTGGCCCCGACAGGGCTTTGCTCTCTCAGTACAGGGGTTTAGCCCCGCCTCTCTCTTTACTTATCAAACTTCGGCAGCTATGCCTGTTTGAGAACGCTGTTGAGTGTACCTGGCGCCAGATCATCGTTGGGGTGTCCGGCTATTGTGACTCAACTCGGTTGTCCAGCGCTTCCTTGAGGGCCGCCACCAGCCCCTGGCGCACGCTGAGCTCGGCCATGCGGATCATGTTCTGGATGGCCCGGGCGTCGCTGCGGCCATGGCCGATCACCACCACCCCGTTGACCCCCAGCAGCGGCGCGCCCCCGATCTCCCGCCAGTCCATGCGTTTGCGCAGGTTGGCCAGGGTGGGGTAGAGCAACGCCAGGCCAGGCAGCGCTACCAGCAGGCCCGGCAGCATCAACGCCAGCCCCGCCTTGTTGCGCAGGCCAGCGGTGAACTCGCGCTTCAGCATGCGGCCCAGGAAAGCAACCACGCCTTCGGTCAGCTTAATGATCACGTTGCCGGTCAGGCCGTCGGTCACCACCACGTTGGCCATCCCCCGGCCGATATCCTTGCCCTCCACATTGCCGACGAAGTTGAGGCCACTGGCCCGGAGGAGGGGGTAGGTCTCGCGGATCAGCATGTTGCCCTTATCTGGCTCTTCGCCGTTGGAGATGATGCCCACAGTGGGGTTCTCCAGGCCGTAGATGAGGCGGGCATAGACCTGGCCCATAATGGCGAACTGGACCAGGTACTCGGGTTTGCAGTCGGCGTTGGCACCGATGTCAATGATCAGGCAGGGCACGGGCGCGGCCGGGTAGCGGGTACCCAGGGCCGGCCGCGCCACCCCGGGCAGCCGGCCGAGCTCGAAAAGCGCGGCCGCCATCACCGCGCCCGAGTTGCCCGCCGAGGCGAACGCGTCGCCCCGGCCCTCCTTAACCAGGCGCATCCCTACGCTCATGGAGGAATCGGGCTTGGCCCTTACGGCCGCGGTGTGTTCGGCCATCTCCACCACCTGCGAGGCATGCACTACCTCGATGGGTAGCTCGGCCGCGCCGGGATGCCTGGCCAGCTCGGCCCGCACCCGATCCTCGATACCGACCAGGATGATCTGGGTACCGTGTTCCCGGGCCTGCGCCACTGCCCCAGCTACCACGACCCCTGGCGCGTGGTCGCCCCCCATGGCATCAACTACGATCTTCATAGCACTATGTTCTCTCCTGCCCCAAAAGCAGCTCCCATCCCCGCTCGCGCTGATGCAGGGATGAGCTGCATCGCTTCCCCTGGGCCCTTTGGACGAGCCAGGCCCCAGTATACGATAGGTTGCGACGGTTGACAAAACAGGGGCGCCGCGGTTACACTGGCCCTCAACGCTGGCAAGGTAGGAGGCAAAGCTGAACAGCCATATTATGAGCGTCCCTGTTCATCTGAGGTTGGCCCATGAAAGCTTTGGTTACCGGTGGGGCGGGGTTTATCGGCAGCCACTTGTGTGAGGCGCTGCTGGCCGAGGGGCACCAGGTGGTGGCGATTGACGACCTCTCCACGGGGTCAGAGGACAACATCCGCCACCTGGTGGACAACCC
>DAOTZS010000127.1:0-20591 GCA_034434335.1 Anaerolineae bacterium | reverse complement strand
ACAGGACAAGATATACCGTGAAGCCGTTTTGCCTCCTTCTGTTCCTCGTCGCGTCTCCGTGGAGGCAGGCGTCACCCTGGGGTGGGAGCGCTACGTTGGCGGCCACGGCTCGGCGGTCGGGATTAACCGTTTCGGCGAGTCGGGCAAAGGACCTGAAGTGATGGCTCACCTGGGCATCACCGCCGAGAACGTGGCAAACAAGGCGCTACAGATACTGGGCCTGTCGGGTCAGGATAAGTAGTTGTGTGGTGATATGGACTTCGGGGATGAAGCATCTTTGGACCCCCTGGCGTATGGAATACATCCTGAGCAACAAGCAGGCCGGCTGTATCTTTTGTGAGATGCTCCAGGCCGGCGATGACCGCCAGAACCTGATCATCCATCGGGGTGAACGGGCTTTCATGGTGCTGAACAAGTACCCCTACAACAACGGCCATTTCATGGCGGTGCCCTATCGCCATATGGATTCGCTGGAGGGGCTGTCGCAGGAGGAGATGGCCGACGTGATGGGGCTGGTCACCCTGGGGATGCGTGCCCTGCGTATCACCATGCGGCCGGAGGGGTTCAACATTGGGGTCAATATCGGGCAGGTGGCCGGCGCGGGGGTGAAAGATCACGTGCACGTCCATGTAGTGCCGCGCTGGGTCGGCGATACGAACTTCATGCCCCTCTTCGCCGACGTGCGAGTGATCCCGGAGATGCTGGGGGACACCTATAACCAGCTCAAGGCAGCGGTGGAGAAGCTGCTGGCAGGCTCGTGAGGCTACAAGACAGAGGGCTCCGGAGGGTTGATGAGGTTGGCTGGGCCAACGAAAGGGAAAACGAGCGCCCAGGACGGCGCGCACGAAATGTCCGTATCCGGCCCAAACCCTTGCGATCATACCCTGGCGTGTGATTTTCTGGGCTTCCAGCTTCATTCGCCCCTGGTGCTGGCATCAGGCATTCTGGGCACCAGCGTCAGCCTGTTGGTGCGCGTGGCACGCAGCGGCGCCGGCATGGTCACAGCCAAGAGCTGCGGTCCCCTTCCACGCGCCGGCCACCGCAACCCGGTTGTCCTGGACTTCGGCGCCGGCCTGATCAACGCGGTGGGCCTGACCAACCCAGGCGCGGCCGAGGAGGCTAAAATGCTGGCCGAAGCTCGCAGCCAGTTGCAGCCCCTGGGCGTGCCGCTGATCGCCAGCATCTTCGCCGGCACGGTGCAGGAGTTCGCTGAGGTGGCGCGTACGGTCGCCGCCGCCGAACCAGACCTGATCGAAGTCAACATCTCCTGCCCCAATGTCAAGGATGAGTTCGGCACGCCCTTTGCCGCCTCTGCACACAGCGCGGCCGAGGTGACCGAGGCAGTCCGCCGGGCAGTGACCTGCCCCCTGACCGTCAAGCTGGCCCCCAACGTGCCGGATATCGGCCGCATCGCCACCGCGGTGGTGCAGGCAGGCGCCGATGCCATCACGGCGGTCAACACCATGCCCGGCATGGTGATCGACCCCGTCTCGGGCCGGCCGATCCTGTCCAACCGGGTGGGGGGCATCTCCGGCCCGGCCCTCAAGCCCATTGCCCTGCGCTGTGTCTATGAGATCGCGCAGGCTGTGGAGGTGCCCATCATCGGGACCGGCGGGGTCACGACCGGCCAGGACGCGGCAGAGATGTTGATGGCCGGCGCCACTGTCGTGGGGGTTGGATCGGCGGTTTACTACCGGGGGGTGTCGGCCTTGGGCCAGATTGGGAAGGAGCTGGCGCAGTTTATGGCAACTTACGGCATCCCGTCGGTGGCGGCGCTGCGCGGCCGCAGCCTCAGGCCGCGGGAGGAGCCCTCATTGCGGGCGTAGTGAGCAGGTAACCAACATGCAGGTGATGTCCGGATCTCTGCCGCGCGCGTTCAAAGTGGCCGAGGTACGGCAGGAGAACGCCTATACCAAGACCTTTGTGCTGGACGGGGCTCTGCCAGCCGCCCCTGGGCAGTTCGTGATGGCCTGGCTGCCCGACATGGAAGAGAAGCCTTTCAGCCTTTCCAACGCCGACCCGGCCAGCCTGACAGTGGCAGCCGTGGGGCCTTTCAGCCGGGCATTGCACCGGCTGCAGGTGGGCGATCTGCTCTGGTTGCGAGGGCCGTTGGGGCGGGGGTTCTGCCTGCCCCCCATGGGCTCTGAGCCCGCGCATTACCTGCTGGTGGGCGGGGGCTACGGGGTGGCGCCGCTCCTCTTCCTGGCCCGCCAGCTTGTGGCGGGTGGGCATCGTGTGTCACAGGTCATCGGTGCCAGGAGTGCCCAGGATTTGCTGCTGGTTGAAGATTTCCGGGCGCTGGGGGTTTCCCTGTGGCTGGTTACCGAGGATGGGTCGGCGGGGATGCAGGGCCTGGCCACCGACGCCCTGGACCTGGCCATCGCCGGCCAGGCAACGCAGCCGGCCATGGTCTATGCCTGTGGCCCCGAAGGGATGTTGCAGGCCGTGGCAGCCTATTGCCGCACGGCTAACTTGCCTGCCCAGTTCTCCTGGGAGGCGTATATGCGGTGTGGCATGGGCCTGTGCGGAAGCTGTGAGGTGGGGCAGGGGTGGCTGACCTGCCTGGATGGGCCGGTTTTCCCCTTCGATCCAACCGTGGTTCCGCCCGCTGAGCTTGGGGACAAGGCAGAGGATGGGGGAAACCGTTTCCCATTCGCCTGACCACCACGCAGCAAGCTACCAACCTGCCAAGTGTTACCGGGATGGTTCAATTCGCCGGGAAAACCGGTTTACACTTTTTGCGGTCATTAAAATGGCGGCCCAGGGCCCTCACCTCTGGCCCCTCCCCTCTCCCGCCGCCGAAGGTGAGCGGGAGAGGGAAGGGGGAGAAAAAGGGGTTTTGCGGCGGCCTTCGGCCGCCGCAAAACCCCATCTTATCCCTCCTCTCCCCTGGCCGCAGGCCAAAGGGAGGGGGGTGAGGAGCAGTGAAGGCCCGAGCTGGCAGAAAGTGTCAGCCAATTTTGAACCATCCCAAGTCACCAATCCACCAACTCACAGGAGGTATCCAAGTGTCAACTACTATTACCGAAGTTCTGGGCCGCGAGATCCTGGATTCACGCGGCAATCCTACTGTCGAAGTCGAGGTGTGGCTGGAGTGCGATGCCATGGGCCGGGCTGCCGTGCCATCGGGCGCCTCGACCGGTGTCCACGAGGCGCTCGAGCTGCGCGACGGCGATAAGGGCCGCTATGGCGGCAAAGGGGTGCTGAAGGCGGTCGAACACGTGAATGACGAGATCGCCGATGCCCTCATCGGTATGGACGCGCTGGACCAGATAGCTGTGGACCGCACCCTGATAGACCTGGACGGCACACCCAACAAGAGCAAGCTGGGGGCTAACGCCATCCTGGGGGCCAGCCTGGCCGTGGCCCGGGCGGCAGCCGAAGCGGTTGGCCTGCCCCTCTACCGCTATCTGGGCGGCGTGTCGGTGAAGCTGCTGCCCGTGCCGATGATGAACATCCTCAACGGCGGCGTGCATGCCAACTGGCAGGGCACCGACCTGCAAGAGTTCATGATCGTGCCGATCGGCGCGTCCAGCTTTCGCGAGGCGCTGCGCTGGGGTGCCGAGACTTACCAGGCCCTGAAGGCCGTGCTGAAAGGCCAGGGGTTCCCCACCGGCGTGGGTGATGAGGGCGGCTTCGCGCCGACGTTGAAGGCCAACGCCCAGGCCATCGAGCTGATCCTGCAGGCCATCGAAAAGGCCGGCTATCGCAGCGGCGAACAGATCGCCATTGCGCTTGACCCGGCGGCCAGTGAGCTCTACGAGGATGGCCTGTATCACCTGCGCACCGAAAACCGCAAGGTGACGTCGGAGCAGATGGTGGAGATGTATGCCGGCTGGGTGGCGCAATACCCCATCATCTCCATCGAAGATGGCCTGGCGCAGGATGACTGGGAGGGGTGGAAGCTGCTCACGCAGAAGCTGGGCCAGAAGATCCAGATCGTTGGCGACGACCTCTTCGTGACCAATGTCCAGCGGCTGGAGCGCGGCATTGCCGAGCAGACCGCCAACTCCATCCTGATCAAGCTGAACCAGATTGGCACCCTGACCGAAACGGTGGCTGCCATTGAGATGGCCCATAAGGCAGGGTGGACGACCGTGGTTTCCCACCGCAGCGGCGAGACCGGTGATACCTTTATCGCGGACTTCAGCGTGGCGATGGGCACCGGGCAGATCAAGACCGGTGCACCCTGCCGCTCGGAGCGGGTGGAGAAGTACAATCAGCTCTTGAGGATCGAAGAGGAGTTGGAAAAGGCCGCGGTGTACGCTGGCAAAGCAGCCTTCGCACGCCAGGCGCGCTAAATGCACAGAGGTGGCAGGTGGGCAGTACAGACCCAGATAAGCACTGCCCGCCTGCCACTGCTCAGGTGGTATGCCATGTCAACACGCTTCATCCTTATTCGCCACGGCCAGACCGAATGGAACCGCGTGGAGCGGTTCCGGGGCCGGGCCGACCTGCCCCTGAACCAGACCGGCCTGGATCAGGCCGCGGCAACCGCACGGCGCGTTGCCGAGAGCTGGCAACCTGCCGCGCTCTATACCAGCCCCCTGCTGCGGGCTCGCCAGACAGCCGAGGCCATCTCCAGGCTGGTGCCGCTGCCCATCCAGGTCCACACCGGCCTCTGCGACATCCACTTCGGCCTGTTGCAGGGCCTGACGGTAGAAGAGGCCCGCACCCGCTGGCCTGAGGTGGTCGAAAGCTGGTTCACGACCCCCCAGCTCACCCGCTTCCCCGACGGTGAAGCCCTGGCCGACCTGCAACAGCGCAGCATGTCCATGCTAAACGAGCTGGTTGGCCGGCATCCTGGCCAGACGGTGGTGCTGGTAAGCCACACAGTGGTCAACCGCGTGATCCTGCTCAGCATCCTGGGGCTGGGCCTCGACCGCTTCTGGCGACTGGGCCAGGACACCTGCGCCATCAATGTCTTCGACGCCGAGGAGGGCGACTTCACGCTGATCACGCTGAACGATACTTGTCACCTGAGATAGTCAGAACCCTGCTCGTTTGACATCCCCACCGATAGCCGATTGAAGGAGCGCGTGAAGATGCACTTAATCCTTGCTCTCATCCTGTTCGGGCACGGCTTCGCCCATCTACCAGGCTTTCTCGTATTCTGGAAACTGGCGACGCTCAAAGAGATGCCCTATCGAACCACCATCCTTGCAGGCCATGTCAATGTAGGTGATCAGGGAATCCGGGTGGTCGGCGCTCTCTGGTTAGTAGCAGCGCTCGCTTTTGTGGCTTCCAGTATCAGTGCCGGAGCGCGGCTTGCATGGTGGCAGCCAGTCACTTTGCTTAGTTCGGTGTTCTCGCTCCTTCTCTGCATCATCGGCTGGCCCGATGCGCGATTTGGCTTGTTGATTAACGTGGTGCTCATTGCATTTTTGCTGGTAAACAGACAGACGGGCTGGTTGCCGTGAATCCAGTATCCAGCGTTGAGCCGAAACTCGTCTCCTGACGACTTCTCCCTCTCGCGCTGATTCACGGTTGCCGCGCGGCTGTGCCACAAGCCCCTGCACCCCATCAGCGCGGCTCCTCTCTGGCCTTGAAGGGGTCTGGGCATGGCTACTCCCTGGTTGACCCGCCCGCGAAGTGGTGCTATGATTCGATTGGTGAGCTTCAGCGGGAGTTGCGGTATCGGTGAATGAGACGGAGGTGCTATCGTGGCTGTGCCCCTGAACCCTGGCGTGGCAGATATCCAGCCAGATTGGCGTCGCAAGTTGATCGAAGCAGTGCTGGCCATCCCTGATTCTCAGGCCAAGGAGAAGATGACCTACGAAGA
The DNA here is from genome assembly GCA_034434335.1 of Anaerolineae bacterium. GTDB lineage: Bacteria > Chloroflexota > Anaerolineae > CG2-30-64-16 > CG2-30-64-16 > DAOTZS01. The sequence goes on along the minus strand of DAOTZS010000127.1, from coordinate 14,809 downwards.
GTTCCTGGCCTGGGCCGATGAGGACACATTGGCCGAATGGGTAGACGGCATGATACAGATGAGCACCCCAGCAACGCGGAGGCACCAGGAGATAACCGGCTTTCTGCAGACAGTGATCAGCATCTATGTTCGGCACCATAATCTGGGCGTGGTGCTTGCGGCACCGTTCCAGATGAAGTTGACCCGAACTGGCCGTGAACCTGATGTAATCTTCGTTGCCACAGCGCATCTGGACCGCCTCCATGAAGCCTATCTGGATGGCCCGGCTGATCTTGTGATCGAAGTGCTCTCCCCAGAGAGCATCGGCCGAGACCGCGGGGAGAAGTTTTACGAGTACGCCCAGGGTGGTGTGCCGGAGTATTGGTTAGTTGATCCAGACACACGCTGGATCGAATGCTATCGTCTTACTGAGGGACGCTACTATTTGGCCTTCGAAGGCCGTGAGGGCCAGTACCACGCTGCCGTCATCCCCGGTTTCTGGCTGCGAGCGGAGTGGTTGTGGCAAGACCCCCTTCCCGACCCACTGCACGTGCTGGGCGAAATCGTGGATCTCGAATCGGAGCGAGTCGAGGATTTCGTGCGTGACCTTCGGGGAAAGAACGAGTGACAGCCACACTTTACCGGCTGTCACCCAGACGCTGTTCTGACCGTGAACATCCTTCACATCTACAAGGACTATTTCCCCGTTGTCGGTGGCATCGAAAACTACGTGCGAGCGTTGGCCGAAGGGCACGTCAGGGCCGGACATCGGGTGACAGTATTGGCATGCAACCCGGGCCGCTCAACGCGAGTGGAGGAGCTGAACGGTGTACGGGTGATCAAGGCCGGCCGGCTGGCAACCGCAGCCTCTATGCCCATCAGCCTGCAACAGCCAGTGGCCCTGGCCCGCCTCCACCCCGATATTATCCATGTCCACTCGCCTTATCCGCTAGGTGAGGTAAGCGCCTGGCTGCTGGGCCGGGGCGTGCCGCTGATCATCACGCACCACTCGGACGTGGTGCGCCAGCGGGGGTGGCTGTGGTTCTATGGGCCGCTGCTGCGCCAGGTCTTGCGGAAGGCTGCCAGCATCATTGCTACCAGTCCGCGCTATATCGAGACTTCGCCATGGCTGCGGCCGCTGCGTGATAAGTGCATCGTCATCCCTTTGGGAGTGGACACCCGTCGTTTCGTGCCACCGGCCCGGCCCTTTGATGGCCCCCCGACCTTGTTGTTCACCGGCAAGTTGCGCTACTATAAAGGACTGGATACCCTCTTGCGCGCGCTGGAGGAGTTGCCGGGTGTCCATCTGAACGTGGTGGGCGAAGGGCCGATGCTGCGACCGTGGCAGGCACTGGCAGGGGAACTGGGGGTGGCCGATCGCGTCCATTTCCTGGGCCAGGTGAGCGATGCCGACTTACCGGGCTGCTATCATCGTGCACACCTCTTTGTCCTGCCGGCCAATGCCCGGGCCGAGGCCTTCGGCACCGTGCTGCTGGAAGCTATGGCTTCGGGCCTGCCCTGCGTCACCACCGAGGTCGGCTCGGGCACCTCGTGGGTGGTGCAGGATGGGGTGGTAGGACGGGTGGTGCCGGCAGGGGACCCGGCCGCGCTAGGGGAGGCGATCAGCAAACTGCTGGCTGACCCATCCCTGCGCAGCAGGATGGCGGTTGCGGCACGGCAACGCGCCGTAGACGAATTCGACCTGTCGCTGATGGTAGAACGTGTGCTGGCATTGTACGGACAGAAGGTGACATGGAAAGCCGACTGAGCCGCGTCTGCGGCGGGGTGATCGAGGCGGGCTGGCTGGCCGCCCTGATTGTGACCCCTCTCTTCTTCAATACTCTCTCTAACCGGGTGTTCGAGCCAGACAAGATCCACCTGCTGCGCTCGATCGCCCTCGTCATGGCAGTGGCATGGCTGACCCAACTGCTGGATACCGGACTGGGCACCGCACGTGGTGAAGGGCTGTGGCGCATGCTGCGCCGCACGCCGCTGATCCTGCCCACTCTGCTGCTGGTCATCGCTTACCTCCTCAGCACCGCCCTCTCGGTGGCCCCGCGCATCAGCTTCTTCGGCTCCTACGTGCGGATGCAGGGCACCTTTACCTTCCTGAGTTACGTGGCAATCTTTGCCATGGTGCTCACCCACCTCCGCACACGGGCCCAGGTCAACCGGCTGATCTATACGGTCGTCCTCACCAGCCTGCCCGTCAGCCTCTATGGCCTGGTCCAGAAGATTGGGGCAGACCCTCTGCCCTGGGCCGGCGATGTGCGCACACGGGTGGCCTCCAACATGGGCAACGCCATCTTCGTGGCGGCCTATCTCATCATGGCCGTCTTCCTGACGCTGGAACGGCTGCTGGATAGCCTGGCCTCGTTGCTGAGCACGGAAAAGGGCACCCTGGCCGATGCCTGGCGTACTGGCTGCTACCTCTTCATCCTGATCGTACAGTTGATGGCCATTGTGTTCACCCAGAGCCGGGGGCCGATCATCGGGCTGGGGGCCGGGCTTTATGTTTTCGCCATGTTGGGCGTGCGCCTGCTGGGGCGGTGGGCCAGCACTCGCGCCGGGGCGGTGGGCCGGCTTGGCCGGGCTGTGCGCCCCCTCTGGTTCGGGCTGATCGGCCTCAGCCTGGCCGGGCTGGCTTTCCTGGTCCTCCTCAACCTGCCACAAGGCCCGCTGGCCAGCCTGCGCGATAAGCCATATATCGGCCGCATGGCCACCGTGCTCGACACCACTGAGGGCACCAACGCCGTCCGGGTGTTGATCTGGCAGGGGGTGGTGGACATGATGCTCAAGCCGCACCCCCCTATTGCCTACCCTGATGGCACCCCCGATCGTCTGAACCCTATCCGGCCCCTGATCGGGTACGGGCCAGAGTCCATGTGGGTGGCCTACAACCGATTCTATCCTCCAGAGCTGGCACACTATGAGGCGCGCAACGCCTCTCCTGACCGCTCCCACAACGAGACCTTCGATGCCCTGGTCCGTACCGGCCTGCTCGGCTTCGCGGCGCAGCTCTTCCTGTTTGGCAGCGTGTTCTACTACGCGCTGCGCTGGTTGGGGCTGATCCGGGGCCGGCAGCGCAGGAACCTGTTCCTGGGGCTGTTGGGGGGCGGGGCCGCGTTGGGGGTGATCGTGCCCTGGGCTGTGGAAGGCAGCCTCAGGCTGGCAGGGGTGGGGCTGCCGGTAGGGCTGATCGCCGGTGTGATCCTCTACGTCACGATAGATCTGCTATTGACGCGCGAGGAAACAGACCACGAGGTCGTTGCCGGCCGGCAGTCGTTGCTGATCCTGGCCCTGTTGGCTGCCATCGTGGCTCATTTCGTCGAAGTCCACTTCGGGATCGCTATTGTCTCAACCCTGACCCATTTCTGGACCTTCTCGGCCCTTCTGGTGGTAGTAGGCATCGGCTGGCTGGCCCGCGATGAGCATCTGGCCCCGGCCGCTCCATCCCCAGCGACCGGGCCCTCACCCCTGGCCAGAATCCAGCCGGCCGGCACGAGCCGGCGCAAACGACATCGCAGACAGCCCGAACGGGCCACTGAGCCCCTGCGGCCTGCCCTCCCGGCCTTGCCCGCGGCCGGCGGCCGCTTCCTGCGTGCCATCCTGCCCTACGCCGCCATTGGTGCCCTCATCACCCTCACCCTGACCTGGGATTACCTGGTCAACCAGACCGCTGCGCAGACTGCGTGGGCCATCCTGTGGAACGCGGTCACGGTCCGCCTCGACTCCGAGGCGTATCAGGTTGCCCGTTCACCGATCCTGGTTTTGTTCCTCTTTACCTGGTTGGTGGGCGGGCTGCTGGGCCTGGCTGAGAGCGCCCGACAACAGCCGGCCGGCCGTGCGCTTCGGTGGGGGCTGGGAGCCGCCCTATATGCGGGGGCAGTGGTCGTCACGTTTCTGGGGTATGGGCTGCTCCAGGCGAGCCGCCTGGCCATGCGTGGGCTTTCAGGCATGGATATCCTCCACCACACAGTGGGACACGTGGTCGTGTTCGATGCCGTACTGCTGCTCCTGATGCTGCTCCTGGCCGCAGCGCTGTGGCTGGCCGACCCCCGGCCTCGGCCTGCCCGCATTTTCCATGCCCTGCCGGCGGTGCCCTTGCTCGGCGGCTTGCTGGGCACGATCATCGCTTTCCTGCTGATCTTCAATATCAACATCCGCACCGTCCAGGCCGACATGTATTACAAGCAGGGGCTGGCTTACGAAGGCGCGGGAGCATGGGAGAGCGCCGCGGTTCTCTACCTGAGAGCGGCACAACTGGAACCTCAGGAGGACTACTACTACCTCTTCCTTGGGCGGGCCTTACTGCAGTTCGCCAATACAATGCCTGCCGGCACGCCCACTCTGCCCGCTGACCTGGAAGGGTACCCCACAGCCGATCTGCTGCCCCTGATCGAGCGCGGGGTCCGGACCCGCAATCGAGAGGACCTCTTACGCACGGCCCATGCTGCGCTGGTAGCAGCTCAGCGCCTCAATCCTCTCAACACCGATCATGCCGCCAACCTGGCCCGGCTAAGCCGTACCTGGGCCTTTGTCAATGCCCTCGACCCCGGCGCCGCAGCCACCAATGCCCAATTGTATGAGACGGTCAAGTCTCGCCCTGGTGATGTGGACATGGCCCGGCTGCAGAAAGCGCTAGACTACTACCAGCAGGCCGTCTCTCTGAGCCCTCACAACGCGCAGCTATGGAATGAGCTGGCCACCACACAGTTCATTGCCGGCCAATCCCAGGCCGCGCTGGAGACCCTGGCCCATTCCCTTGAGATAGACTCCGCGTATTACCAGACCTATCTCTATCAGGGAGACCTGCTTTCTATCCTTGGCGACCGGGAGGGGGCTCTGGCGGCGTACCGGCAGGCAGTGGCTCTGCTTCCACACGATGCAGGGGTCCAGAGCGCGGTGGGGGTGCTTAGCGCCCAGCTAGGGCATTACGAAGAAGCCCTGGTAGCGTTCCGGCAGGTGATCAGTGACGAGACTACGGCACTGGCCAACGCGCAGGCACAACTGGCCGAGCTGGATGCCCTGGCCGCGCGGGCTGGCGGCTACAGCAGGCTATTGCCTGCGGCCACCAACCGGCGTGATGCATTGCAGCGCGCCATCAACGACCACCAGGCCCAGCTACACCTCACATATCGCAACCTGGCCATCGTCTTGAGGGATGCCGGCCGGCTTGACGAAGCCGTGGAGGCCGCGCAAGCTGCACTCTCACTGGCCGGCGACGCTGACCGCCCGGTGGATGAAGCACTTATAGCCGATCTGCAGAGACGACTATCGCCATGACTACCTACTTCCTGATCCTGGTGAGTGCCCTGCTCCTGGCAGCAGGGGCAACACCGCTGGCGCGCCGGGTGGCGTGGCGGCTGGGCGTCGTTGATCAGCCCAGCGCCCGCAAGCAGCACCTGGTTGCCACCCCGCTGCTGGGCGGGGTGGCCATCTACCTGGCCGTGATCCTGGCACTGGTCCTGTTGGGTGACCGGTTCTATGTCCATCAGGTCATCGGCATCTTCCTGGGCGCGACCCTGGTCTCCTTTCTGGGCCTTTGGGACGATCGGCGTAGCCTGAGCCCATGGGCCAAGCTGGCCGGCCAATTCCTGGCAGCCGGCATCCTGGTGCTCACCAACGTGCGGGTTGCGCTTTTCCCCTGGCCATGGCTGAATATCGCGGTGACCATGCTCTGGATCATAGGCATCACCAACGCGCTGAACCTGCTGGATAACATGGATGGCCTGAGCGGAGGGATCGCGGCCATCGCGGCCCTTTTCTTCCTGCTCTTCGCGGCCATGAGCCGGCAATACCTGGTGGGGGCCTGTCTCGGTTTCCTGTTCTACAACTTCAACCCGGCCAGCATCTTCATGGGGGACACAGGCAGCCTTTTCCTCGGCTATGTGCTGGCTGCGGTGGGCATCAAGCTGCGCTTCCCGGCCAACTCCGCCTTTGTCACCTGGATGGTGCCGGTGCTGGTGCTGGCCGTGCCGATCTTCGACACCGCACTGGTGATCGTCTCTCGCCTACGCCGTGGGCTGAACCCCCTTACCACCCCTGGCAGGGACCACCTCAGCCACCGGCTGGCCAGGCTGACCGGGAACCCGCGCGAGGCGGTGTTGATCTGCTATCTGCTCGGGTACCTGAGCGGCATGATCGCCACCTTCGTCACCCAGGCCACCATCCCGGAGGGGTATGCTGTTGGCGCGGCGGTGGCTGCCGGTGCCCTGTATGGCATCTGGCGTCTGGAGAAGATGCCTCTCCCCTAGGGAGCCTTTAGCTCAGCTCGCCCAAAGGGCGGCATGAGATAGTCCTGGCTTGCCATGGCTGCTGGTCGCGGTATAATGGCTAATGGGGGCATGTGAACCAGGATCGAGCAGCAGTGCAAGGCCAGTTAGCGCTTGAGCCTTCATCTTTGTCTCCCATCTGGGGTGACCCAGGCGGCCACACTGGTACTGTGGTCTATCAACCAAAAGGGGGTATTCCCGTGAACAAACGCTTCGGGCGCATGTGCGCCATTCTGATCTTGGCCGCCCTGGTGGTCACTGCCTGTGGGGGCCGTTCTACTCAGCCGACCCCTGTCGCGGCCCCTACTCAACCCGCTGCTCCGACAGCCGCGGCCCAACCGGCGGCCCCAGAGGGCGCCACGACCAGGCCGCTCGTGCCGACCCCGCCGGCTGATGGCAGCCGGCCGTTGGCGCAACTGGCTCCAGCCGAGCGGGCCGATCGCTTCAGCGGTCCTGCTCCTATGTCGTTGCGATCTGATACGATCTACCTGGCCACCATCGTCACGGCCAAGGGCCACATCGTGGCCGAACTGTATGGCGACGTACCGGAAAGCACCAACAACTTCGTGACCCTGGCACGTAATGGGTTCTATGATGGCCTGACCTTTCACCGGGTAGAGCCCGGCTTCGTCATCCAGGCCGGCGATCCCTTGGGCACCGGTGCCGGCGGACCGGGTTACACCATCCCGGCCGAGATCAAACACGGACATCCCAGGGGCGCGCTGGCCTGGGCCCGGACCGGCGACCAGATCAACCCCGAGCGGCGCTCCAGCGGGAGCCAGTTCTACATTACCCTCAGCGAGACACCGTTCCTCAACGGTGCTTACACAGTGTTTGGCTACGTGGTCGAGGGGATGGAGGTGGTGGACCAGATCGCGGTGGGGGACCAGATCATACGGATTGAGATCACAGAAAGCCAGGGACCATCGCGGCTGCCCACCCCCACTCCAACGCCGGAACCCAAGGCACCAGCCCCGGCCGAGGGCCGGCCGCTGGCCAGCCTGCCCCTGGAACAACGCCATCGGGCCTACAACACCGCGCCGGAGCTTGTCATTGACCTTCAGAAGAGATATGAGGCAACCATATCGGCTGAAGCGGGGGAGATCGTGATCGAACTGGACCCGCGGGCCGCCCCTGCGGCGGTCAACAGCTTCGTGGTGTTAGCCAACCTGGGGTTCTATGATGGCATGCCCGTGGCTTATGTCGAGCCGGATGCCTATGTGATCATGGGGTCCCCAGCTTCACAGCCCACCAGCGATGTGGGCTACGTGTTGGAGCCGGAACCCCAGCCGTCTGTCACCGAGTTGGTGACGGGCACGGTCAGCCTGTATCCGTTCCTTGACCAGGCCAGTGGCCAGATGAAAGCCAGCGGCAGCCAGTTCTTCATTTTCCTGACCACAGCACCCAGCCCCGACGTGCCTCTGAGTATCATGGGAAAGGTGGTGAAGGGGCTGGAGGTGGCAGGGAAACTGCAGGCAGGTGATCTGATCACCAAGATCACTATCACAGAGCAAGAGGCCGACTGAACGGGGAGCCTGGATATGAACGTTAGCGAGGGTCAGATTGTAGAACGCCGTGCTCTGATAGCAGCCTGGCGCGAGTGGGTGCTGGGACGGTGGCGGTTGCTCACCTCTCAGCGGATGCGCCGCTGGCTGGGCCTGTTCCTGGCCATCGCTATCTCAACCGCCATCTTCATCTTTCGGGAGGAGCTGGCGGGGCTGGAAGAATATGGCTACCCAGGGCTGTTCCTGCTCAACCTGCTGGCCAGTGCCACCCTTATCCTTCCTGTCCCAGGGTTGGCCCTGGCTTTTGCTGCTGGCAGCAGCTTCAACCCCCTTCTGGTTGGGCTGGCCACGGGCAGTGGCTCGACGCTGGGGGAACTGACGGGCTACCTGGCCGGGTACAGCGGGCGGGGTATGATCGAAAACCGGGCCCAATATGAACAGGTGCGCGCCTCGCTGAGCCGCTATGGGTTATGGGTGATCTTCGTGCTGAGCCTGGTACCCAATCCCCTGTTTGACATCGCCGGCATTGCGGCCGGCGCCATGCGTATTCCTCTCTGGCAATTCCTGGCCGCTACCTGGACAGGCAAGCTGCTCAAGTTTACCCTGGTGGCTTATGCCGGCGTGGGCACTGCGAACCTGCTTGGGCCTCTCCTCCAGGGCTTGTTCGGGCGGTAGACGGTGGGCCTTGAGCAATCCTCTCTATCCCACAGAGCGAGGGGAGAAGGGCACGAAAGGATGGGGTTTGGCGTCTGGCTTCGTATCCCGCCAAACCCCGCTCGTTTTCTTCCCCTGAGCAAAAGATAAGCCGATGTTCGAACTGGTCTTTCTCGGCACCTCCGCTTCAGCACCATCGGTACAGCGAGGGCTCTCGGCTGCCATGCTGCTCCACCGCGAGTACCGCTTTCTGATCGACTGCGGCGAGGGCACCCAGCGACAAATCCTGCGCAGCAGGTTAGGGTTCAAGCGGCTTGACCGCATCCTGCTCACCCATGGCCACCTGGATCACATCCTGGGGCTGGGGGGGCTGGCCTCCACGTTCGGTCGCTGGGAAGCCATTGACAGCATGGATATCTACGGCGGCAGTTGGTCTTTGCAGCGCGTGCGCGAGCTGATGCGCGTGGTATTTGGGACCAGCGATACGCGCATCCGCATCAACTACCACGTTATCGAGCCGGGCATCCTGCTGGAGGATGACAAGTTTCAGGTGCGTGTCTTTGCAGTGGAACACAAACGCACCGAAGCTTTCGGCTTCAGCTTTGAGGAGAAGGCGCGCCGGCCCTTTCTGGCCGAGAAAGCCGAGGCCCTGGGAGTGCCGGCCGGGCCGATCCGCCGCGACCTGGTGGCTGGTCGCTCTGTCACGTTGCCGGATGGGCGTATCGTTCACCCAGACGACGTGCTCGGCCCGGTGGTGCCCGGCGCGCGCGTGGTGTACATCGGAGATGCAAGCCGTGTGGACAACCTGGTGGCCGAGGTGGCCGGGGCAGATCTGCTGGCCATCGAGGCCACTTACGTGGAGGAAGAGCGAGAAGTAGCCGCCGCGTTCGGGCATCTGACGGCCAGCCAGAGTGCCTGGCTGGCCCGCGAGGCGGGGGTCAAGCACCTGGTTTTACATCACATCTCGCGGCGCTATAACAGCCATCAACTCCTGGCCGAAGCCACCCCCATCTTCCCTGAGACCTCGGTCGCGCGCGATTTTGACCTGTTCAGGGTTGTCAAACAGAAACCCATCGAACGTGAAGATGTGCGCCGCCGCGCCGTGGAAGAGGAGATGCTAGAGGAGTAAGCACCTAACTGAACATCCCCCACCCAGGTGCCAGGCACTTGTCAAGTGCCTGGCACCTGGCAGGTTTTTAGATAAGGCATTAGCTCGGCGGAGGCGGCGGGACGGGCAGCTCTTCCACCGGTGTGTTGGCCCACTGGTCTCCGGTAGCAATCAGCATGACCGGTATGTCATCCACCACCGGGTACTTGCGGCCGCACCCCTCCTCCTGACATACCAACCAGCTTCCCCGTACCAGCACCAGGCGCCCCGGATCTTCCCCCGGCCGGCGGGTAGGCCCGGAGACGCAGGCAGGACAGCGCAGGATTTTGAGTAGTTCCTCAGAGATCACAGTTTGCTCCTCCTGATCAGTATTTCTCCAGAGACAACACGCATTATACCATACCAACCCTTCCAGCTCTCATTTCGCTTGAGCTGGCCCTAGCGGCAGGAACGGCGTCGCCTCGGGCCTGCCGGCCAGGGTAAGCCAGGGGCCGTCGGGAAACGCGTAAGCCCCCACCTCCACGCGGGCTGCCTCGCCCAAAACGGAGCGCGGGACCCGGTAGACATCGGCGACCATCCGCCCTGGCGGCCAGCGGTCGGTGCTGAAGCGGCCCGCGCCCGGCGAACGCTTCCACTCCCAGTTGAGGTTCCCTGAGCTGTCCACCACCCGCAGGGCCGAGCGGAGGTCGGCACCAAGTGGCTGCCGGGCCCGCCAATACAGGGTCAACTCGGCCATTGGCTGGCCAGAAACCTCCCCCCAGCGCATCGCGGCCAGTTCCAGGCCCTCGCCGAAGAGCTGACCGACTGGCCGCGCCCGAGCCAACTCCTCTGCACCTGGGGCCGGCGGCGGAGCAAAGGGCACCACGATCCCCACCACCAGCGACACCACCGCCGCCACTGCCATCAGGCCTGCCAGGCCCTTCCAAAGCAAGCTGTTCCGGCCCCCGCTCAGCCCGGCCAGCCCGCCGACCAGGAGCAGGGCGGTGGGAGCCAGGGCAGGGAAAAGCAGCCGGCCCTGGTCAGTGCCCAGGGCCATCTGGCTGTACGAAATGATGCCCAGGGCCACCAGAAGCGGTGAGCCAGGCAGAACGATGAGGGCCGGCAGATGTCCCCGCCAGCCACCGCCCGGTATCCCTTTGAGCAGCCGACGCAGCCAGCCTGCCCCGGCCAAGGCGATCAGGGCAGCCCACAGGGCATACAGAGGGGCTGGCAGCGCCAGGTGACCCGCGCCGCCGAATTTACCCCAGAAACTGAAAAACCAGCCGCGCAAAAGCCACAGAAGGTCGCTCCAGCCCAATGGCGCAGGCCGCCGGTCCACTGTGGCCAGCACGAGGGACGTGCCCAGGGGGTCGCCGTAGAGCCGCCAGTTGCGCCACAGCCAGGGCGCGGCGATGAGCAGGGCCAGGCCAATGGCCAGCGCGGCCCGCCCCAGGCCGCGCCGCAGGCCGGCCCAGCCTCGCCGCTCCTGGGCCAGCATGGCCAGCCCAATGGCCGGCCAGAGTGCCCCCGTGCTCACCTTAGTCAGCAAACCCAGGCCCATGAACAGCCCAGCCAGGGCCGCATCCCGAAAGCGGCGGCCTCGCAGGGTGGCCCACAGCGCCAGCGTTGCCAATGCCGCTGCCGGGATGTCGTTGTTCACGGCGCTGCCAATGAAGAGCGCCTCCGGCAGGAAGGCAACGAAGGCTGCCGCCGCCAGCGCGGCGTCCGGCCATGCGCCCTCACTGGGGGGCTGGGCAGGCCATACGGCCCTGCCCAGCCCGCAGGTCGCCGTGGTCAGCAGCAGGCCGGCCAGGAGTGAGATCAGCCGGGCCAGGTGCATGGCCAGGGCGCCACCCCGCCATGGCCACCTCTCCAGGGCCGTGTGGACAAAGAAGTTGGGCGCCAGGGCCTCAGGCGTCACCCCCACATCGGGGTTGGAACGCAGGAAGCGAAAATCCAGCCCCGTCCAGCGGGTCGCCCACGCCGCGAGCAGGTGATACAGGGGCGGGTGCTTGCTCTGCGTGATCGCCGGCCCCTGGGGCAAGCGGCCCTCCTGTCCGATGTAGACGATGTAAGCGTAGTGGTCGGCCTCGTCGGGCGCTTCGCCCAGCGGATTGAGCACGCTGTAGGCCAGGCCCAGGACGAGCTGGGCCAGCAACAGGGCTATGAGGCCGTATCGGATGGCCGGCGGCCGGCGATCCTGGGTCATGGCCTTACCTCCAGTTGGCCGATCTCGATCCGCGCCTCGTTCCCGCCCCAGCCAGCAGGGAGCAGCGGGGCCTCCGGGCTGCCAGGCCGGTACAGCCCTGCCTTCAGCACGTAGGTGCCCGGGGCCAGGTCTGGGGACAGGGGGATGAGGTGTTCGTCGGGCAGGAGCTCGCCGGGCAACCAGCGGCCAGCGGGCGTGTACAGCCCGCCAAGCGGACCATCGTGCTGAGCAACGACGCGGCCATCGGGCCCTACCACGTGCACGAAGGCGGTGACCGGCTCTGGCGCGGCGACGACCAGCCAGGTAAGCGAAACGATAGCAGCCTGGCCAGGACGGGCCGGCGTCACGGCTGCCGCTTCCAGGCGCACGAAGCCATAGCTTACCCCTATCGGCTTCAGCGGGCGCTCTACTGCCAGCAGGCCACTGGCCCCGATCACGGCTATCGTGCCAACTACGACCCAGAAAGCGGCCGCCACTCGTTTCCACCGGCATGGCCGGCGCACGATAAGCACCCCAAGCCCCAGCCAGGCCGCACCCCACACAGCCCACCCGACCAGCACGGCCGGCGTGGCCGCCCAACGCCGGGCCAGCTCATGCCGGCCGGCGGGGATGCTGGCCGAGAGCAACCCCAACTCCTCGGCCGGGGCGGTGGGCACGGGCTGGCCGTCCACCTCCACACGCCAGGCCGGATAATAGAAGGCGTGAAAAACCAGCGTCGCCGGCCCCGTCGCCTGATAGACCAGCCGCTCGTGCAGATACCCCTGCGATTGCAGATTGCACACTACAGATTGCAGACCGCGCCCTGCAACTGGCTCCTCTGCTCCTCTGCTCCCCTGCTCCTCTGCCCCCTTGCCCTCCGCCTCTTCGGGCTCCCGGCCGATGGCCCATCGCTGCTCCCGCACCCAGCGGGGCAGGAATTCCCCTGTCCACGTGGCCCCCACCTGGCCGTGTTCGGCATCAAAGCCCCACATCTGTTGCCGGGTCAGGTCGCCGGCCTGGTAGGGTGCCGGCTGCGGACGCAAGCCGGCGCAGGCATAGGCCAGCAGGAAGGCGCTCAGGGCTGTGGGGAGCGCAAGGCGTAGAAGGCGAATCCTGATGCGTGATAGAGCGCGGTCGGCCAGGTCCAGCACCAGGGCCAGGGTTAAGACAAGGGCCAGGGCGGCGACCGTCTGCCAGCGCCAGGGGAACTGGAGCCGGCCCAGGAGGGGAGACAGGATGTCCCAGGCCCACGCGCTCTGCTCCGTGGTCAGCCAGAGGGCTACGGCCGTCAGCACGCCCCCCATAACCAGCAGGGGCCGTTGCCCCCGCGGCCACGGCCCGCAGGCCAGGACGAGGGCCAGCAGGACGATTACCGCCGCATAGCCGGGCACCGGCACGGTTGGCTGGGAGGCATCCGGATATGGGTACAACGGCGACCAGGCGAAGAGCCCTGCCACAGAGGCGAAGTGGGCAGCGTAGCCCCTCGTGCCGGGGACAGCGCCGAGGCCCACCCAAGACGACTCGGCCAATGCGGGCACGATGTAGGGGGCGCTAAGGGCCAGGCCAAAGAGGATAGGCAAAACCAGCCACAACACCATTGCTCCCTTGCGACCCTGCGACCTTGCTCCCCTGCGTCCTTGCCTTATCGGTAGCGCCGCAAGGCCAATGACCACAGCCATGCCCAAAGCCATCAGCGCCGAGAGGTTGTGGGTCAGGATCAACCCGGCCCAGCTCAGGCCGGCGAGGATCAGGGGACCCGCCCTCCTTGCCTCCAGCCAGCGTAAGGTCGTCAGCGCCACCAGGGGCAGCCACAGGAAGGCGGCAAATTCCGGCAGGGCACCGCGCACGAAGAGGTCGTACAGCCGGTAAGGGTAGGCCAGGTAGGCCAATGCTCCCAGCCCGGCCGGCCACGGCCCAGCCCAGCGGCGCAGCAGGGCATAGGCGGCCAGCCCCGACAGGCCATAGGCCAGAGCCAGGACAACCCGCACGGCGGTGATGAGGTCCAGGCCGGCCAGATGGAGCAGGGCCGGCGGGTAGTAGAAGGCCGGCGCGTAGAAGTTGAGCACCGGATAGCCGTAGCCGAAGGCGAAATCGGGGAACCAGCGGGGGTAGAGAACGCCCCAGCGCAGCGCTTCGGCCAATGCCCGCACGCGGTGCAGGTGAAACAGCCCATCGGGGGTGTCGGGCCAGGGCCAGGTCAGGGCATACAGGGCCACCCCCGGAAGGAGCACTGCCAGCACGGCGGCCGCCCAGCCTCTCCATGGCTTCATCACGGCCCCTCCTCCACCCGGACACTCTGCAGGAGGACCGCATCACCCAGCGGCGTGCCATCCGCCGCCGCAGCCTGCAACCGCTGCATGGTGCGCGGGTCATAAAGCCCCAGGCGCAGGGTGTACGTCCCCCCGGCCACGTCGTCGGGGATGGACAGGGGGTGCGGGTCGACGATGATCTCGCCTGGCACCCAGAGGTTAGTGCGCAGCGTCCCCCCGGCCGGCGGCCCATCGTGCTGGGCGACGATCCGTCCCTCCTCATCGGTCAGGTGGACGAAGACCGAGTATGACGTCTCCGTCTCGGCCAGCGCCTCCCAGTAAAGCATAGCCGTCAGCACCGCGCCAGGCTGGACTTCGGCCGGCTGGATGATGTAGCCGGCCAGCCGGGCAACCTGGCCGAAGGACATGCCGCCTGGGGCGAGGCCCTCAGGGACCTCGTAGGTGTGGGGCCTATCCCGGACGCGCACAAGGCCGACGGCCAGCCGGCCGGTGGGCCACCAGTTGAGCCAGCGGTCGCCGTAGCGCAGGCGAACCTCCAGGAGATAGACGCGGTCTCCCACCCCGCGCGGGGCGGAGAGCGTGTGGACACTGTGCACCAGCATGCCAGGCTGCGCAGGGCCAGCGGGCAGGAACAGGGGCAGCGGCTCGGACGACGCGACCAGGACACCCCCTGCAGCCCGGCGAAAGCCCACGGCGAGGGCCAGGGGGGCTGCGGGAGGCTCCCGCACTTCCCATAACAGCTCCAGGCGCAGCGGGTCGCCTGGGCGCACGGGCAGCCGGGAGACTCGCCAGGCGCGCAGGGCCAGGGGGCCGGCGCGGGGCGACAGCAACGGTGCCACCTCATCGTCCAG
>DAOTZS010000126.1:0-7539 GCA_034434335.1 Anaerolineae bacterium | reverse complement strand
CTCGCTTGGCTGCCGGAGAACGTGCTTCATTGGCTGCTACTGCCGATAACCAGCTACACTGCTTATTCAGTAACCAGTTTGTGGGCAACTATGAGATCTACTACACCTTCTGGGATGGTGTTACATGGTCCCTGCCCCAAAATGTCTCCCATACAAGAGGTGCGTCAACCAGGCCCGTTATCACCGTAGCCCCGGATGGAAAACTACATGCGGCCTGGGCAGATACAACTCCTGGCTATTCTGTGATCTATCATGCTACCCGGGAGGAGCCCTTCTGGAGCAATGCCCCTCTTCCTAATGGCCGCGGCTGCTTTCCGGCCATCGCTGCCATGCCCAACGGTGACATTTACATTGCCTGGCAGGATCGGCGTCCCGATACTAGCCGTTACGATGTATTCTGCAGCATTCTGCATGATGAGGCCTGGAGCATTCCAGACATTGTATCCGACTGCCCATCTGGCCATTCCATTCAGCCCAGGTTGGCCACAAGCACCTCAGGGGGATGCCACATTATATGGCAGGAAGAGGAGGAGGGCATCTATCGTGTGCGTCATGCGGACTACAGGCCGGGGGGCTGGTCCATTCCAACGACGGTATCCACCACGGGTGCTGATTGCCGGTTGCCTAACATAGTGGCCAGCCATCAAGGGTATCTGCAGGCTCTCTGGCTAGAAGGCCAATATCTAATCCACCGCGTACGCTCCACAGCCTATGATGCGCTCTGGCTAGAGCCCGAGGTCGCCAGTGATCGCTGCGCAGGGGTCACTGACTTCGCAATGGCCATCACCCCTACCGGGCAACTACATGTGGTCCTGTGTGGGCTGAACGAAGACGGGACCCGTCGGCTGTACCACATTCAAAGACAACCGGTTCTCCGACATACAGCGTTCATCCCTATAGCATAGTCTGGAGAGACAGAGAAGCCCTTCCTGCGCGTACGGGAAGGGCTTCTACCTGAGGCCGAAAATGCTCCAGCCGAGATCAAGGGACAACCAGACGGGTAAGTTTGGTAACCCGGGTCAGGAGATGAGGCCAGATGCCGGTGAGGCGGCCAGCCGGCTGGGCCCTGCTCAGGCTATTCATAAACAAGTCGGCAGCATCGCCAAACTGCGGCAGAACCAGATAGCCCTTTCCCACCTCACCTAATGTATGCGCATCGCTTCCGGCAGTGAAAGCCTTGCCATAGCGCAGCGCCAGGGACAGTGCTCGCTGATTGTCGGATTGCAACAGACAGCGGGCATTGAACACCTCTAGTGCATCCACCTGACTAATCAGCGCCAACGTAGCCCTCTCGCCCATTGCTGACCGCCGAAAACGATCCAGGGGGTGCGATATGCTAATCACCGCCCCTTGCTGCCGCAACAGCCGTATCGCTTCCTCCAGGGGCAGATATGGCGGAACCGCTTTCCGAACATAGTACGCGATAAGCTCGCCGCCATCCGCCGTGGCAATCTCCTGCCCTATAATCACCAGATCAGGAGCCAGTTCTTTAGCAACCAGCGCGCCGGCAATGGTGTTGTGGTCAGTGATCGCGATCTTGTCCAGCCCTACCTGTCTCGCCCGCGCGATTACTGCGGCCGGGGCGTTATGCGAGTCAGAAGAGTAGCATGTATGAATGTGGAGATCAACTCGCCACAATCCGTCTAGATGCCCGTCAATGCGCACTGCGTCTCCCCCTCAGCAACCACGCGCCAGCAACCAGCAAACCCAACACCGCCAACCCGGCTATAACAGTAGTACGCGGCTCAATGCCCGGCATAACTACTTCACCATCGCCATAGCTCTTGAACAATTGGCCCCATTTGGTCTGCAGGGCAGCTTGTACCCTGGGCCGTCCCACAAAGGGATACCAGTACACATTGTGATAGAAGTTGGAAGCAAAATAGCTCCATGGCACCAGAGGTGAGCGCAATAAGAGCCCCTCAAACGGTTTCAAGGCTCCGTGGTAGATCAGTTTCTGCCCCCGGCTGGCAAAGGTGTCTTCCTGGACAAAACGCCAGTTCTCGCCCGAGATGTCATAGCCCACAATCTCTATCTCCCGCGGGTCGCCAACACCCAAGCCCAACTCATGAGCCAGGCGGATAAATTTGAGATCCAGCGGGTTAAAACCCTGCAACTTGGCCGAGATGGCATCTATGGCCACCTGATCCGCCGAAGCCAGCAGGATGTCTTTCTCGTGCCAGCGCATGGCCCGTGGCCCTGGCCCATCCCCAGCAAAGGTCCCATCCATCACTGCAAAAATGCCGGAATGGATCTCTTGCTGAATCGCCAGCAAATCCACCACCGTCTCATGAATTACCCCATGCGTCCAGTGGCGCTTCTCATTCAGCAAGCCGCCAAAGGCATTTTTCATAGCTCCCGTGATGGTAGTGAAAACGTGCGTCTTCACCGTGGGCAGATGAATTATATTCTTACCGAAGAAATACTCTGGCAGCAATATGCCTTCCGGGAAGATCTTGTCCAGGACTAGCATAGGGGCTTTCGGGGTATAACGTACCCAACGCACTTCAGGCTCGTAAAGGTGTATATTGCGCACTCCGTATTGCTCTACGACCACTTTATGCTTGTTGTTCCGTTCACCCACATACGCATCCACCACCACAGTCCTGTTGTGCGCTGCCGAGAGATTCTGATACCCATCAGCCTGTAGTTTGCGAATCACACCTTCAATCTGCCAGGGTGTGCTTGAACAGGCCGGATACCAGGTTTGCCATGAGATGTTGATCTTCAGGATAGTCTCTCGGTCTGGAGGCAATGCTGCCCGGTAGCCCGCCAGATCCATCAGCTTGCCGATGTCGTCTAGCACGGTGGCAGGGGTTGTCTTCAGTACAGCAACCTTACCCCGGCCGGGAAAGTTTCGCGGGATCATCGTTTACCTCCCTGGAGAAGTAACCATCACCATCAAACAATCTCAGTATATCGTAAGCGGGAGATGTTGTCCAAAAGTACCCGGTCTTCCTGCCATTCATGACCAGGCCTGCGGGTTTCTGCGCAGGTTGCCGCCTCTGGGTAGATGTGATATAGTGTGCGTGTAACTATTCAGCAGTGACTGGAAGGGCCACGCCGGGGGCTCGCCCGAGGCGTCACCCTTTTTGGGCCTGCGGCCAGAGGTCGGCCTTCGCCGACCTCTCTCATGATGCATACATGAAGGGTGTCGGCGGAGGCCGACACCCGGCACGAAGTGCCCAGGAGGGGCGATTTCAAACGCCTGAATAGTTACGTGTGCGCGAGAGGCGATATATGAAGCCCGAAGGTGGCCAAGGATTCGCCTGGGGCAGACCGACTGCCGACCGAGATGCCATCGTCTATAGGCTGCTCTGGTGCCAGGCCAGGTTGTTGAGAACTCGACAATTCAGCACGGTATCTACAGGAGCAAGGCATGACACTTGACCGCTTGGTCGAAGCTGCAGCCAGCTTTGTCAAGCACTTTGATCAGCTCACCCGCGGAAGTGATCCCCGCTCTCACTGGCAACAGGCGCTGAGCTGGCTTGCGGAGGCCACCGGTGCCACAGGAGGCTGGCTCCAGGTTCGCGGGCCGATCCCATGTACTCATCAGTGGGGCGAGCTGGATGAAGATGCCCTGGCTTTTCTCACCCAGTGGGCAGATGAAATGGCCCTGTCGCCGCAGGATGGCACCGTTGTACACCACCTGGCTGCCGACACTCTGTTATGTATAGTGGCAACTGCTGAACCAGGGCATGTGGACGATGATACCGCGGCAATCGCACGTGAACCGCTGCCAGGCCCCCCATGTATCCTGTTAGCGCTGAGGTTTGTCGGGACGGAGCCTTCCCTTGCCCCTCATCGGTGGGAGGAAGGAAAAGACTTTGCTAAAGCCTTCAGCCAGCTTCAGCTCGCGCTCCGCGCATTCAGCATCGTGTCTCGCCAGGCGGCTTCCCTGCAACAGCTTGAGGATACCCTGAGGCGCTTCCGGCATCTTTATGAAGTCGGCCAGGCAATCTCCTCTACCCTCGATCTTGACCTGGTGCTGCAACAGAGTGCCGAACGGGTGACAGAGGTCTTGCGCGCAGAGGCCAGCTCGATCATCCTGGTAGATGAGGCTCGCCGCGAATTAGTTTTCAAGGTGCCCGCAGGGCCAGCCGAACATGTGTTGCGCGAACAGCGTATACCGCTCGATAAAGGCGTGGCCGGCTGGGTGGCGATGCACGGTACACCCCTCATTATCCCAGACGTCACTCAGGATGAGCGGTTCTACCCCCAGATGGATGCTCTGAGCGGTTTTCGTACCCGCTCTATCCTGGCCGTACCTCTGCAGGTTAAGGGGAGGACGATTGGCATCGTGGAGGTGATTAATAAAACTGACGGCAGCTCTTTCACCGAAAGCGATGTACAATGGTTGAGCATTCTGACTCCCCTGATCGCGGCAGCTATCGAGAACGCCCGCCTATACACCGCGCTAAGGGATGAGCGTGATCGGATTATCACGGCTGAGGATAATGTACGCCACGAGCTGGCTCGCGACTTGCATGACGGCCCCGCCCAAATCCTCTCTGCTATGATCCTGAACATCGATATGGCCCGACGCGAGTTGACTAAAGGGCCTGACAGGATGGCAGTAGAGTTGAATTTCCTTGAGAGCCTGGCTCAGCAGGCCAACCAAGAAGTCCGCAGCCTTCTCTTCAGCTTGCGCCCTTTGGTCCTGGAAACCCATGGCCTGATCGCCGCCCTGAACCAGTTAGTCGAACGCACCCGGGCCATGGTCCCCTACCAGGTGAACCTGGACATAGGCGCCCTGCCCGAAGCACAGCTTGATGATAAGGTGGCCAGTACACTTTTTGTGATCATCCAGGAGGCTCTGAATAACGTCACCAGGCATGCCAACGCGCAGCATGTTTATATCAGGCTGAGCACCTCTGAAGAGGAGTTACAGGTCGAGGTAGAGGACGATGGAGTTGGGTTCAATGTCCAGGAGGTCAACGCGCGCTACAGCCAGCGCGGCAGCTTTGGTCTGCTGAACATGCGGGAACGCGCCCGGCTGATCGAGGGCCGGATAGAGGTTATTTCACCAATCCCTTCTCTTGGCCGGGGCACTTTGGTACGGGTAAATGTGCCCCTGGCACGTGCTTATCCTTAAACACGCACGTGCGACGCATCTGAGCACGCGTCGCACGTGCAATAAAGCCCCAATCCTTCTCCCCTATTCCTCCGCCGATTCAACCCGTTCGCGCCTGGCTTGCGCAATTACCTGTTCGGCAATATGCGCGGGCACCGGCTCGTAGTGTGAAAGTCTCATAGTGTAGACACCGCGTCCCTGTGTCATAGAGCGCAGGTCTATAGCATAACGTTGCATCTCCGCCAGCGGCACCTGAGCGGTAATGATACCCTTGCCCTTGACCTGTTCCATGCCCTGAACCCTACCCCGCCGCGTATTAAGGTCGCTCATGATGTCGCCCATGTACTCTTCAGGGACGGTGATCCGCACATCCATAATCGGCTCCAGTAGCACCGGGCCAGCCGCCATGAAGACTTTCTTGAAGACTTCCCGGCCGGCGATCTGGAACGCGATATCTTTAGAGTCCACCGGGTGCATCTTACCATCATATACTTCGCACCGCACATCCACCACCGGATACCCGGCTATCGGGCCGGCTTCCATGGCCGACCGGATGCCTTTCTCGATGGATGGGAAGAAGTTACTGGAAATCGCGCCCCCGAACACCCGACTGGTGTCGTACTCAAATCCCGCACCGCGCTGCAGGGGCTTGATCTCCATATGCACCTCAGCGAACTGCCCCGCGCCCCCAGTCTGCTTCTTGTGACGATAGAAGTCAGCCGCGCTACGGGTGATGGACTCTCGATAAGGAACCTTAGGGATGGAGGTGGTCAGGCCCAAGCCAAACTTGGTCTCCATACGCCGTACGGCCAAGTCAATGTGGACCTCACCCATGCCGGAAAGGATCGTCTCGTTGGTGCCGGTCTCAAATCGCCAGCTCAGAGTGGGATCCTCCTCGATCACCTTGGCCAGGGTAGGGCCCATCTTGGCCGCGTCGGCTTTTGTCTTTGGACTGATGGCGACCGAGAACAGCGGCTCAGGGTAAACGGGTCGGGGCAGTAGCAGCGGATTTGTCTTCTCACACAAGGTGCTATTGGTGCCAGTGCTGCTCAGCTTTGCCACGCCACCGATATCGCCGGCCGACAATTCACTGGCCGGCAATTGCTCCTTGCCACGGGGACAGAAGATTTGGCTCAGCCGTTCCTCGGTGCCGCTGGGCATGCTGTACACCCGCATATCGCCGCGCACCACTCCGGACACCACGCGAAAGTAAGATATCTTGCCCACATAGGGATCAGCCACCGTTTTGAACACAAACGCGGCCAGAGGCCCTGCTGGATCAGCCGGTAGCAGCACCTCTTGGCCATCTGGCTTTTGAGCAACACGCGGGGCCACATTAGTAGGAGCAGGCATAAAGGCGGTCACAGCGTTCATTAACGCCCGCACACCGACGTTATTCAGGGCCGAGCAACAGAAGACCGGGATGATATTGCCACTGATAATACCGGCTCGCAGACCCCGATAGATCTCCTCGGAGGTCAGGTCCTCGCCGTCCAGATACTTCATAATCAGTTCATCATCCCCTTCGGCAGCCGCTTCGACAAGCTGCAGACGAGCTTCTGCCACCTCATCGGCCATATGGGGTGGGATTTCGGCTACAGCGCCGGCCTCTCCCATGTATGCCTTCATAGCTATCAGATCTATCACGCCCCGGAATTCCGCGCCCTCGCCAACAGGAAGCTGAGCTGGTACAATGGTGCCACTAAAGGTATTGCGTAAATTAGCCAGCACACCCCGGAAATGGGCATTCTCGCGATCCATCTTGTTGACCAGAACTGCACGCGGCAGCTTGCGCTCGTCCAGATAGCCCCATCCCAGCTCAGTGCCCACCTCAACACCCGCAACCGCATCTACGAGCACCAGGGCAGAGTCAGCAGCAACTATCGCGCCTTTCACCTCGCCCAAGAAGTCTATGAAGCCAGGAGTGTCCAGCACATTGATCTTCGTGCCCTGCCACTCACAAGGTATCACCGAGGTAGCTACAGAAATGCGTCGGCGGATTGCCTCATCGTCCCAATCTGACACTGTCGTGCCGTCTTCGACACGCCCGCGGCGCGTTGTAGCCCCTGTATCAAAGAGCATGGCTTCGGCGAGGGTTGTCTTGCCAGAGCTGCTATGGCCGATCAGCACCACATTGCGTATTTGCTCGGTAGAATAGTTTGCCATTACTCCTCCTCTTATGAACTAGCTAATTCTACGCAAAAAGCCCAGGGCTGTCAAAGCTAACGCCCAGATGCCACTGTAGGACAGGCTTCAGCCGGTCACCCGGCGCCCGAGGCACCACCTCCCGATGCACCGGCCCCTCCACCAGCCCCGCTGCTGCCGAATGATCCATGGCTGGCCGACACTGCAGCCACAAAGGCTCCCATGCTGTCATCGGCCCGCAAGGCCCTGAACCAGGCTGGCACAGCGATGCCGCTTTGCTTCTGATAACGCTTTGCCCAACGCTCGGCCAACCCATACCC
>DAOTZS010000125.1:0-1843 GCA_034434335.1 Anaerolineae bacterium | reverse complement strand
GGGAGGGAAGCCCGTCAACGGGTATCGTGTTGTCTTCAGCTATGCACCCGATGGGCCATGGGTGACACAACCCCAGATCAGCGGGCCCCACGAGGGCTATTGGGACTGGGCCCCTGGCTATTACAGCCACATCATCAACGCTTCGCAGCCAAAAGCCGGCGATTGGTATGTGTGGATTGTGGATGCCAACGGCAACCGCATCTCGGAAATTGCCCACTGGCATTCCACCGGCCCGGGCGAGGGGTGTAACATGGCGGTGGTGGATTTCGACAGCCGTTGAGCCTGCCAATAACGAAAGCGGGGTTTGGGCGGCCGCCCAAACCCCGCTTGTGCCTTTCAAGGCCTCTGAACCCTAATCGCTCGCGTAACTATTCAGTCCGATTGAAATCGCCCTTCCTGGGCACTTCGTGCCGGGTGTCGGCGGAGGCCGACACCCTTAATGTATGCATCATGAGAGAGGTCAGCGAAGGCCGACCTCTGGCCGCAGGCCCCCAAAGGGCCACGCCGAAGGCTCGCCCGAGGCGTGGCCCTTCCAGTCACCGCTGAAAGTTACTCGCTCGCTACCGCCCGGCGTCGTCTCCCCCTTTGTACATGGCGGTAGACATAGTAACCCAGCCCGGCCAGGATAGCCAGGGCAATGGGGACATCAAAAGGCCGCATGATCGCCCGCAACTCCTCCCAGTTGCTGCCGAAGAGGTAGCCGCCCCACGCCAGCAATCCACACCAGATAAAGGAACCGACAAAGCTGAACAGGGTGAAGCGCCCAAAGCGCATCTTTGTCACGCCGGCGGGAAAGGAGATAAAGGTGCGCACGATGGGGAGCAGGCGGGAGATGAACGCGGCCCAATCACCCCAGCGCGCGAACCAGCGGTCTGCCCGGTCCAGGTCCTCTTCGTGCACCATGATCCAGCGGCCATAGCGATGCAGCAGAGGTCGGCCGCCGAACGCGCCCAGGGCATAGTTGACAACCGAACCCAGCGTGCAGCCAATGGCACCAAACAGCCCTCCCTGCCAAAAGGCATCCCATGCGCTCAAGCCCCGGGCCTGCACCAGCATCCACCCCGACAGTGGCATCGTCACCTCGCTGGGGATGGGGATGTTCGCGCTCTCTATGGCCATAATAAGGATTACGCCCGGCCAGCCGATTGCCTGCACCACCTCGGTTAAGAACGCAACGATCTGATGTTCGATGGCTTCCAAACCTGCCTCCGTAGAAGAGATGAATCACGCGCCTCAAGACGTCTCACCCCGTCCCACCCGCCCGTGATCGGAAATCCGCCCTGCTCTGGCACCTGGCGTCAGGCTGCGCTGACGCCGGAAACGGTCGGCCTGCGGCCAGCAGAGGCCGACTTCAGTCCGCAGCAGCCGGCCAGCCTGGGGGCTTTTCACCTTGCTGCTTGCCCATAGGGGGCCTTTGGCTTCGCCCGTACTCGCCTCCCGCGCCGCGGGGTGGCCGGACGGCTTTTAGCCTCCGGCAGACTCCCTACGCCGCGGAGCTCACCGGCGTAACAACTGAGCCCCCCGTAGATTGGCCCTGCAGCATCCGTTCCAACCGCTCCAGAAAGGCCGGCGAGCGCAGCGACCGCTCCAGATGATAGACGATGTACCTGGCCAGGACGCTCTCCACCTGCCGCGCGACCGCTTCGCTGAGGCGCAGGCCGGCCACCTGTTCCCACGGCCGGGTCTGCAGAAAGCGCAGCACTTTCAGCACGTTCAGTGGCAGAGCAATGGTGTGTGGTTGGCTGGCCCCATGCTGCGGACAAAGACAGCCGCCCCGTTCCAGGCTGAAGAAATTAAGCTCGGGTCGCAACAGCCTGTTGCAGTGGACACAGCGAAAGAGCTG
>DAOTZS010000124.1:0-5130 GCA_034434335.1 Anaerolineae bacterium | reverse complement strand
CAGGGCCGAATCATAGGCGCCCCCGCGGCAGTAGTTGCCGGTGGAAGGCCAGACCGCCTTCTGGGTGGTGGGGTCGAACTGGCCGGTAACCAGCCGCGGCACCAGGCAGCCGAACGCTGCGCCGACCTTGTGCGCGCCGGTAGGGAACCACTTGCCGACGAGCACGAGGATGCGCGCGTCCACACCTGTGAGCGCTTTGGGCAGCTCCAGGTAGTTGACGCCGCCGAATCCTCCGCCGAACGGCACCGGCTCGTTGTGCCAGGTGATGCGGAACAGGTTGCGCGGGTGCACGTCCCACAGGCCAATACTCTTCAGCTCAGCCTTAATCCGGTCCGGTATCAAGGCCGGGTTGCGCTGCTGCGCGAAGGTCGGGATAATGATGTTGCGTTCGCGCGCACGCTTGATGGCGCGTTCGCGACGCTCGGGGTAGATGGTCAGGTCTATCATGGGTTATTCCTTGACCACGATAAGTAGGGAGAGTTACATGCACGGTTCGGGATCGGCTGCAGGGTAAGGTGACTACCCCTAGACCATAACTTGGGCGGCGCTCACTAAAGCAACTTACGAAAGTCTTCAACGCTGAGATCAGCATCACGAAGAATTGCGCGCAACGTCCCCGGTGGCACGATCTTTCCTTTGTGAACAGGAATAGTCACCCGCTTCCTATCCGCCTCTCGCCACATATGCAGGTGACTGCCTTTCTGCCGCCTTCTTACAAAACCAGCACGCTCCAAAGCCTGAATCAACTGCTGACAATCTATTCGGGGCAGTTTCTCACTCATACGGGCACAGAGAGACGGGTAATGAATACTGGCTCTTGCTCCACAGGAACAAGTTCACCATCCTCTAGCATGCTCTGAATATGGAGCTCAAGGGCCTCCAAGATGTTCCTGCGAGCCTCATCGATCGTATCGGCAAATGTATGGCAGCCAGGCAAGGCAGGCACGTAAGCATGGAAGCCCGCCTCATCAGGTTCAATCACGACTGTAAAATTGTAGATCGCCATTTCTCATCACCTATTGGTTATGAAGAACGATCAGCACAGCTATGTCGTATTCCGGGCCGCGCCTCGCCGCACGCGTGCGAGCCGTAGATGATGCGGTCAAGCCGGCCACCCAAGAGGGACGCCCCCTCATGCTTCAGGGCTGTCAAGATAGTCTGGACTCTGGCCATATTGCCCCTCCGGTGACCATCTTAGCCGCCTTATGGCCAGTTGTCAATTGCCAATCCGCTTTTCCAGCACCCTCTTTACATCTGCCAGGCTTTTCTCCACCACCAGCGGCTCACCGACACTCCGCCGCGCGGAGGCAACGTCCTTCAGGCCGTTGCCGGTGGCGAGGACGACAATATGCTCGTCGGGATGGACCAGACCCAACTCGACGGCTTTGACCAGGCCGGCGTAGGCGGCAGCCGCGGCCGGCTCCGCGAAGACCCCACAGCCGCGCGCCAGGGCCGGGATAGCAGCCAGGATCTCCTCGTCGGTCACCTTAATGTAGGCACCGTCGGTCTCGCGCACTGCGGCCAGCGCCTTGATGCGGTCGGCGGGCAGGCCGGCCGAGATCGAGTCGGCAATGGTATGAGCATCAATGGGTTTCATCTCCAGCGCGCTGATGCCCGTGCGCCAGGCTTCATACAGCGCGGCTGAACCGGCCGCCTGCACCCCCATCAGCTTCGGCATCTTCTCGATCCAGCCCAGGGCGAGCAGGTCCTTCAGCCCCTTGTGGACGCCGCCGATGATGCACCCGTCGCCCACGGGGATGAAGATGCGGTCGGGCGCAGTCCAGCCCCCACCCCCGGCCCCTCCCCCGTTGCGACGGGAGAGGGGAGAGGCGGTCAACTGCTCGCAGATCTCGTACGCTACCGTCTTCTTTCCCTCGGACATGTAAGGGTTGTAGCCGGTGTTGCGGTTGTACCAGCCGAACTCTTTGGCCGCCTGCGCGCACAGCTCGAACGCATCGTCATAAGTGCCGCGCACGAGGATCACGGTGCTGCCGTAGACCAACAGTTGGGCGATCTTGGCCGGCGGTGCGGACTCGGGCACGAAGATGACGTTCTTCTGGCCCACGCTGGCGCACAGCGCCGACAGGGCCGCGCCGGCGTTGCCCGTGCTGGAGGTGGTGATGACCTCAGCGCGCCGCTCACGCGCCTTGACCACGGCAATCGCGCTGGCCCGATCCTTGAGTGAAGCGCTCGGTTGGCGGCCCTCGTCCTTCACCCAGACGTGTTTCAGCCCCAGGCCGGCCGCCAGCCGATCGGCCCGGTAGAGGGGCGTCCAGCCAACCGTAAGGGGCGGCAGAGGACTATCAGGCTCGATCGGCAGGAGAGGCCGGTAGCGCCAGATAGTGTAATCACGGTTTTCGGCCAGCGCCGCCGGGCTGATCCGCCGGCCGATCAGTTCGTAGTCGTACTGTACGTCCACGATCCCGTCGTCGCCGTGCTTCGGGCAGACGTACTCTATTCCATCGGGCCGGTATTCTGCACCGCAGACGAGGCATTTGAGGGAGGTCACGTGATCCATGCGGCTTGTTCATCCATCATACACAATCCACGTCCCTGTCTTCCCATCCAGGGCATCCACGATGTGCGGGGGATCGGTGATCAGGCCCTTGCCCTGGGGATTGGCTTCCAGGAAAGCGATCATGGCCTCGATCTTGGGGCCCATGCTGCCGGCCAGAAAGTGGCCTTCCTGGTAGTACTGTTTTGCTTCGGCCAGGGTCATCCTATCCAGCCACCGCTGATTAGGTTTGTTGAAATTCAGCGCCACCTTCTCGACAGCCGTGGAGATCAGGAACAGGTCCACCTTCAGGTCGGCGGCGATCAGCGCACTGGCGCGGTCCTTGTCAATGACTGCGAAGACCCCCTTGAGCAGGCCATTTTCGTCTTCGATGACCGGGATGCCGCCGCCACCCACACCCACCACGATGAAGCCAGCATCAATCAGGGTTTTGATGACATCCTTCTCGATGATCTTGAGCGGGACAGGGGAGGCGACCATGCGGCGCCAGCCACGGCCGGCGTCCTCTCTGACGGTCCAGCCTTCTCTCTCAAATTGGCGCGCCTTCTCTTCGGTGGTAAAGCCGCCAATCCCTTTGGTAGGGTTCTTGAAGGCGGGATCGTTCCGATCTACCAACACCTGGGTGACTACCGCGGCCACCAGACGATTGATCCCGCGCAGCTTGAACTCATTGTCCAGGGCACGGGCGATCATGTAGCCGATGGAGCCCTGGGTGTCCGCGCCGATCACGTCTAGAGGGGTAGTGTGCACCTCATGGGCTGCCAGCTCATTACGGCGCAAGATGAAACCCACCTGCGGCCCGTTGCCATGGGTGATGAGCACATTCCAGCCGCGCTCGATCATGTCGGCGATGTGACGGCAGGTTTCCTCCACAGCCCGAATTTGCGAGGGCACGTCCTGGTGCCCATTGACAATAAGCGAGTTCCCGCCGACGGCGACGACGGCGGTACGGGGGGAGTTGGTGGTCATTGTATAGCTCCTGATACGGGTAGAGTGGTAGATCGGTGGGTTGGCAGGTTGGTAAGTTGGGAGATCGGGCTCGGCATTATGCGTCTTCATGGTCAGGTGGGAAGGCCGTAATGTCGTAAGCTGGGCCTTCTTCTCTTCCGGCGGCAACCGCTCGATCACCCTGTACACCTCGCGCAGCACCCGAAGCGCCAACTGATAGCACTCCAGATCCTCGAAGCCGCGCTGCTCCTTCTCCTCCCTCCCTCTCCCATCCCCCGACTACCAATCTACATGGTAAGCGCCATCACCGCCTTCTGCACATGCAACCGGTTCTCGGCCTGGTCGTACACTACCGACTGCGGGCCATCCATCACGCCATCGGTGACCTCGATGTTGCGGTCGGCCGGAAGGGGGTGCATGTAGATGGCATCCGGGTTGGCCAGGGCCATCTTGCGTTCGTCGGTGATCCAGTGGCTATACTTTTTGATAATGGCAGCCCCTTCATCTGGGTCGGCAGTGTGCACCAGGGCGCCCCAGCTCTTGGCATAGACGATATCCGCGCCTTTGAACGCGGCCTCCATGCCATGGGGATCGCTGATGACCTCGAAGCCGGTCTTGAACTTGCGCGCCTGCTCGCGGGCCATCTCCATGATCTCGGGCATGAGCCTGAACTCGGGCGGGTGAGCCAGGACCACGTCCAGGCCGAAGCGGGGCATCTGCAGGATGAGAGACTGGGGCACGGAGATCGGTTTCTGGTAGCTGGCCGCGTAAGCCCACGAGACGACCATGCGCTTGCGGCGCAGATCCCTCCCCACTTTCTCAATGATGGTCATCAGGTCGGCCAGGCATTGGAAGGGATGGTAGATATCGCATTGCATATTCAGCACGGGCACGCGCGAGTACCTGGCAACCTCGTTCAAATATTTGTTGCCCACCTGCCACTCCACGTGACGGATGGCGATCCCATCGTAGTAGCGGCCCAGGATCTCGCCGATCTCCTTGGCTGTATCGCCATGGGCAATCTGGGTGGTCTTGCTCTCGATGAACGCCGCGTGGCCGCCGAGCTGGGCCATGCCGGCCTCAAACGAACCCCGCGTGCGGGTGCTGCTGAAGAAGAAGAGCATGGCCAGCACCTTATCGCGCAGATAAGGGTGCGGGATGCCCAGCGCGCGCTGGCGTTTCAGGTCGAACGCCACGTCTAATACCGTCTCGACCTCCTCCTTTGAGAAGTCGAGGTCGCCGATGAAGTCACGACCGTGTAGGTAAGTCTGCATAGTCTTGTAGCCTCCGATAGTGTTATCCCGCTACGTTCACGCTCAATGACAGGAGTTACGCACTTTAGGGCGTATCGCCCCATCCCCCTACCCCCTTCCCCGCTTTGCGGGGAAGGGGGATCGGGATTAAGGGTATTCTGGGCGGCGAAGCCGCCCAGAATACCCTTCTCAAAGGATTCCCCCGCCCCCAATCGGGGGCGGGGGCCAGGGGGTGGGGGCACAGCGTAGTGCAACTGCGTAACTCCTATATCTTCGAGACAATGCTTCGGGGCTGACGAGCATTTTATTTACAATTTCCCGCTCTACCAGTTTACTCCACTGCCCCCAACACCAATGCCAAGAGCGCCATGCGCACCACCACGCCGTTGAACGCCTCCTGCCAGTAGCGCGACC
>DAOTZS010000123.1:0-2650 GCA_034434335.1 Anaerolineae bacterium | reverse complement strand
GGCCAGGGTGGGGGCCAGCCTGCCGGCTCTGCGGAAGCGCCGCGGAGGCCCCCACCCGGCCTGCGGCCACCCTCCCCCGCCAGCCCCCCGTAGGGGGGCGCGGCAGGGGAGGGTAGCTTTGACCGTTAACTTGATGCCAATAGGCAGGGACAAGCCCTGCCCCTACCAGTGGTCGCCCATGGGCAGGGACTTGTAGGGGCGACCATAGGGCAGGGACAAGCCCTGCCCCTACCGGTGGTCGCCCCATACGCTTTGACCGTTATCTTGATGCCAATGGGGCACAGCGACGCTGTGCCCCTACTGGCTGGCTGGCTGGGGAGGGTCTTCGTCCCCAGAAGTTACGCACTTTAGGGCGTATCGCCCCATCCCCCTACCTCCTTTCCCGCCTTGCGGGAAAGGAGGATCGAGATTATGAGGGTATTCTGGGCGGCGAAGCCGCCCAGAATACCCCTTTCAAAGGATTCCCCCGCCTCCGATGGGGGCCAGGGCGGGGGCCCAGCGGTTGTCATATACCAGATTTCAGGTAGAATAGAGAACGTCTTACCCGGAGAGCTCAGCACAAGGTGTGGAGGCCATGGACCGTTCGCCAGCACAGCCGCCTCTGGATGGCGCGCCAACAGCACAAGAATCCCAACAGCAGAGCGACGAATTGGGGGCCGTCCTCGCGGCCATCAGCGAGGCAGTGACGGTTTGCGCGGCCGATGGCCTGGTCAAGCGCGCCAATCCGGCAGCCATCGCGGCTTTCGGCCTGGACCCGGTAGGCGTTGAGCCAGCGGTCTTGATCGGCCAGCTCTTCCTCCGCCACCCTGAGGGCCGGCCGCTGACCGTGGCCGAGCTGCCCAGCACCCGTGCCCTGCGCGGCGAGCGCGTGAGCGGCCAACGCCTGGTCTTCACCAACCTGGCCGGCCGTGAAGTTACGGTGCTGGCCTCGGCCGCGCCCCTCCTCACGGCAGGAGAGGTGTCAGGTGCGGTGGTGGTCTGGCGCGATGTGACCGAACACGAGCGGCTGCTGGCGCAACTGGCAGCCGAGCGCGAATGGCTTGAAATCCTCTCCCGCCGGCTGGTAGAAGCCCAGGAGACCGAACGACGCTATATCGCCCGCGAGCTACATGACGAGGTCGGACAGACCCTGACAGCGATCAAGATCAACCTGCAGTCCATCCAGCTTCGGCTCTCGGGCCAGGCCCCGGCCCCAGAGATCAGCGAAAGCATCGAGTTCGTCGAGCGCGCGTTGACCCAGGTGCGCAACCTGTCCCTTGATCTGCGCCCCTCACTGTTAGACGACCTGGGCCTGGTGGCCGCTTTACGCTGGTATGTGGACCGCCAGGCACAACGGGCCGGTTTGCAGGCTTGCTTCATTGCCGACCCCCCCGATCTGAAGCTGCCCCCCGAGCTGGAAGACGGCTTGCTTTCGCGTGGCGCAAGAAGCCCTGACAAATGTGGTGCGCCATGCCCGGGCACGGCGGGTAGATGTGATGCTGCAACAGCGCGGGCAGCAAGTGGAGCTGAGCATCCGCGATGATGGGGTAGGCTTCAACGTGCCCCTGACCCTCTATCGTGCGTCATGCGGGGCCAGCCTGGGGCTGCTGGGGCTGCAAGAGCGCGTTCACCTGGCCCACGGACAGGCGGAGATCATCTCCGCGCCCGGGCAGGGGACGGAGATCAGGGCCAGGTTTCCCCTGCCCCCCAACCAGAGCCAGGGACGGTCG
Organism: Anaerolineae bacterium; assembly: GCA_034434335.1. Lineage (GTDB taxonomy): Bacteria > Chloroflexota > Anaerolineae > CG2-30-64-16 > CG2-30-64-16 > DAOTZS01. The sequence continues at coordinate 941 of DAOTZS010000123.1, read as the reverse complement.
CCATGAGTACGATCCGTGTCTTGCTGGCTGAAGATCATGCCCTGGTACGCGCCGGCTTCCGAGCCTTGCTCGAAAAGCTACCCGATATCCAGGTGGTGGCCGAGGCAGCCGATGGCCGCGAGGCGCTGCGCCTGATCCAACAGACCCATCCCGACGTGGTCTTGATGGATATCGCCATGGCGGGGCTGAACGGCCTGGAAGCCACGGCCCGTGCCACCAGGGATAACCCTCACCTGCGAGTGATCATCCTCTCCATGCATGCCAACGAGGAATATGTGTTGCAGGCGCTGCGCGCCGGCGCAGCCGGCTACCTGATCAAGGATGCCGACCTGGCCGAGCTGGAGTTGGCTGTGCGCGCGGTGGCGCGCGGGGAGACTTACCTCAGCCCGGCCGTGTCCAAACACGTGATTGCCGAGTACCTTCGCCGGGCAGCCGGTGAGCCCACCCCCCTCGAGCTGTTGACCCCCCGCCAACGCGAAATCCTGCAACTGATCGCCGAAGGGCTGACTACCAAACAGATCGCCCGTACCCTGGGCATCAGCGTCAAGACGGTTGAGACGCACCGGGCTGCGCTCATGGAGCGGCTGGACATCCATGACGTGCCTGGCCTGGTACGCTTTGCCGTGCGCACCGGGCTCGTGTGCGATACAGGGCCGGCCCGGAAATGAAAGCGCCGGGCTGGCAGGCAGTGCCCCGACCCTAAGGGGCGATCTCCGGTCTTTTCCCCTCGCCAACTCAGGTTTTCCCCGATACCACCCCGGCCCAACGCGCGCCAGAATGAGGCATCCAGTTGCCCTGGCCCCTGCCTGCTTGTATCTGACCAGTGTAGTGCTCTGTCAACCGTGATTTGACAGGAGTTACGCATTGAGGCTATTCGCCCGACCATGACCGCAATCAACATCCTGCTGGTAGACGACAGTCCGGCATTTCTCGAGTCGGCA
>DAOTZS010000122.1:0-3088 GCA_034434335.1 Anaerolineae bacterium | reverse complement strand
CGGGTCGTCTCATCGCCGATGGCGCGCAGCGCTTCAGCGCGCATGGCGGGGTCATCGGCTGCCCCGCGACGCAGCAGGTCCAGGTTGCCCTGGATGGTGGTGAGGGGAGTGCGCAGTTCGTGGCTCACGTCAGCGATCAGGCGTTGCTGGGCCTGGAACAACTGCTCCAGGCGTGCCAACATGTCGTTGAAGGTGCTGGTGAGCCGACCTAGCTCATCGTTGGGCACCACAACAGGGATACGCTGCTGCAGGTCCTGGGCCTGGGTGATCTGGCGAGCCGTCTGGGTGATGGCAGCGATAGGCCGCAGCGCGGCACGGGCCAGGATGGCACCACCGGCGGCTGCTAACAGGAGCGATGAAACGCAACCGATCAACAAGGCCCGTCGCACGATGGCCAGGGAGTCATCGAGCGGGGAGAGGCTTTGGGCGACCTGCACTGCGCCTGCCAGCCGGCCAGCCAGGATGATCGGCGCGCTGAACACGCGCACCCGGACGTCCTTGCCGGTCTCGGCAGTGAAACTGCGGGTGCGTCCCAGGAGCATGTCGTCAATCATGCCGGAGGGCACCGGTAGCTGATGATCGCGCAGGTTCTCTGATCTCTGCACGACCTGGCCATCCACGCGCACAATTTGGATATAGTATTGCGAAGCAAAGACATCAATGGGCGGCAGTTTGGCCCGGCCCGAGAGGAGAACGGTCAGGGGGTCATTCTCGGCTCGAATCAGGTTGATCACATTCTGCGCCTGCGCAGCCAGTCGCTCGTCCAGGACTGAGACCAGGATGCCGGTGAGCAGGGAATAAAGGACGGCGCTGAAGATGAACAGCGAGACGGCCAGCAATCCGGTGTACCAAAGGGTAAGGCGGGCCCGAATAGACATGATGCTATGCTTCCCTAAGCGCATAGCCGACTCCGCGCACGGTCTGGATCAGCCGCGGTTCGCCGGCCTCTTCGAGCTTGGCGCGCAGGTAACGGATGTAGACCTCTATGATGTTGGATTCGCCGCCAAAGTCGTAACTCCATATCCGGTCGTAGATCAGCTCACGGGTCAGCACCTGGCGTGGGTGCTGCATAAACAGCTCCAGCAATTCGAACTCGCGGGCTGTCAACTCGACCCGCCGGTTGCCCCGGAAGACCTCTCGGGTCTTGGGGTTCAGGGTCAGGTCTGCAAATCTCAACACTTCCTGCGATGCCGCCGTACGACGGCGTCGCAGCAGGGCGCGCACCCGCGCCAATAACTCGTCGAAGCTGAATGGCTTGACCAGGTAGTCGTCGGCTCCGGCATCCAACCCGGCCACTCGATCTGGCACCGCCTCCTTGGCAGTAAGGATCAGGATCGGCACATCGCTGGCCGAGCGCAGCCGTTTGCAGACGGTGAGGCCATCAATGCCGGGCAGCATCAGGTCGAGAAGCACCAGATCGGGCGGGCGGTCTCTGGCCGCGGTCAGGCCGCTTTCACCGTCGGCAGTGACCTCCACCTGGTACCCTTCGTAGATCAGGCCGCGGCGCAACAGGTCGGCAATTTGCGGGTCATCCTCGATGACCAGAATACGTTCACCCATCGCTAAAGCCCGGTGCTAGGGAATCACAACGGCCCACACCTTCCCTGGTGACATCCATTGTAGCACTCGATGCCAGGTGCGCGCAAGGCACGAGTGTCAGGCCGTTGCACAAGCCCGGCTGCGCAACGGTTTGACAGCACCGCTGGCCGGATGCTATACTCTTCATGGGCGCATTTCGTTTGCCAGGCAGGGCATCAACCCACGCAAGCTGTGGCTCCCACTTTTCCCCTTCATAAAAGGAGGCTGCCATGCAACGTGTTGCACAGAACTGTGTTGCTCAGTTATCCTTCACCTCTGCCAAATCCTACGCCAACCCCGGCAACGAGGTGGAGCTTGACGTGATCGTAGTCGACCCGCAAGGCCATGAGAGCCGCGTGCCCGCTTACTGGGCCGGTGAGGAGATGTGGGGCGCTCGCTACGCCTCCTCGCTGGTAGGGCTCCATCGCTACCGTACGGTCTGCTCGGACCCCGCTAACCAGGGCCTGCATGGCCAGGAGGGAACGATCGAGGTGGTCCCGTATGAGGGTACCAATCCCCTCCTGCGCCACGGCCCTTTGAGGGTAGCTGCCGACCGCCGCCATCTGGAGCATCAGGACGGCACTCCCTTCTTCTGGCTGGGAGACACGTGGTGGATGGGGTTATGCCGACGCCTGGCCTGGCCCGATGAATTCCGTGAGTTGGCGGCCGACCGCGCTGCCAAGGGCTTCACTGTCATTCAGATTGTGGCCGGGCTCTACCCCGATATGGGGCCGTTCGATGCCCGTGGGGCCAATGAGGCCGGGTTCCCCTGGGAGCCGGGTTTCACGCGCCTCAATCCCGCCTATTTCGACATGGCTGATCTGCGCATCGCGCATCTGGTGCGCTCTGGCCTGGTGCCATGTATCGTGGGTTCGTGGGGTTATTATATGGAGTTTGCTGGTGAGACGGTGTTGCGCCAGCACTGGCGTAACCTGGTTGCCCGTTACAGCGCGTATCCGGTTATCTGGTGTGTGGCGGGCGAGGCTCTGATGCGCTATTACCTGCGGCAGGCAGGAGAGGGCGCGGAGGACCTTGACACGTTGCGCCGACGCTGGAGCGAACTGGCGCGCTACATCCGTCGGCTGGACCCGCGCCACAACCCTATCACGATTCACCCCACGCGCTATGGCCATGAGCAGGTAGACGACGTGACCGTGCTGGATGTGGATATGCTGCAGACCGGCCATTCCGGCTATCCTACCCTGAGCGAGACGATCCATATGCTCAACCAGGCGCTAAGCCACGAACCCGAGATGCCCGTGCTGGTAGGGGAAGTAAACTACGAAGGGATCATGGAATCCAGCCGCGAAGAAATACAGCGCTTCCTTTTTTGGGCCTGCATGCTCTCGGGGGCCGCGGGACATACCTATGGGGCCAACGGCCTCTGGCAGGTGAACCGCCGGGAAGAACCGTATGGCCCTTCCCCCCACGGCTCTTCTTATGGCAACACGCCCTGGGACGAGGCCTATCGGCTGCCTGGGTCGCGGCAGTTGGGGTTGGGCAAGGCGCT
>DAOTZS010000121.1:0-5046 GCA_034434335.1 Anaerolineae bacterium | reverse complement strand
AACTCTGTAAGTTCTCGATGGTAATTTTCTCTCAACATAGCTGCCTTACCTCCGGTAAGGAAGGATGACTTTATAAATTATAAACCACGACCGCCATGTTTCTCTACTTTCTAAGCACCCTCCAATTGGGGGCGGGGGAATCCTTTGAAAAGGGTATTCTGGGCGGCTTCGCCGCCCAGAATACCCTTAATCCCGATCCCCCCTTCCCCGCAAGGCGGGGAAGGGGGTAGGGGGATGGGGCGATACGCCCTAAAGTGCGTAACTCCTGTGTAAGGAGGCCCTCCCCATGCTTTTGCTGCGTACTCATAACCATGGTCCACAGATCCGCTAGAACAGATTTTCGCTAACATTATAGCCTAAAGCTGGAGACCAGGCAAACGGTTGACAAAACGCGCGCTGTGGCATACAATTCGCTCGACGGCTACACGCCACTCGTTTGTTGCCGCTTGCCAATCCCAAAGGAGCTCACCAGATGGGCGATTCCCTGCGCACAACGATTACTCAGTTTAGCAGCGCGGGTGGACAGGTCCAGCCGCGTGCTGTCAATGCACGGGCGGTTGAGCCTGCTGCGGACTTGCCTGGTGCTGAACGTGGCAGCCTATACCTGTTGGTAGAGGTGATAGGTAGTGGGGGTGGCCACGCCGCGCTGTATCGGCAAATGCTGAACGCCGCGCAAACCGCCTTCTACGAGGCCAGCGGCACGCAGTCTTCGGCCTTGGTGCGGGCTGTGCGTAGCGCGCATCTGGTGTTGGTGGAGGCCAACCAGGCTTTGCCGGAAGCGAAATGGCGCGCCGGGATCAGCGTGGCGGCGCTACAGGGCCAGGAGCTAATGATCGCCCAGGCTGGCCCCGCGTTGGCCCTGGTGAGCCATGCCAAGACGGTGGACATGTACCCCGCCGACCCACGTTCCCCGACCACTCCCTTGGGTGGTGAACAGAGGCCAGATGTGCAGCTTTACCGTACGACGGTTGAGCCCGGCACCATCCTGATGCTGGCCCAAAGCAACTGGCTGGATCATGCCACGCCCGAGACGCTGGCTGCCGTTGCCGCGGCGCAACATGTTTCCGTAGCTGCTGAGTACCTCCACCAGTTGGCTGGCAGTGCCGAGCTGAGCGCCCTGCTGGTGGGCTTTGGCGAGTCGGCTGCCTGGGCAGGAGAGGCTGAAGCCAGGGCGGCCAGGGCTGAGCGCCGCGAGCCAGCCCTCGAGGGCCGCACACGCGGCCCAGCCGTTGAGGCCGCAGAGCCGCTGCCAGAGATGAAGACCATTCCCGCCGCGCCGGCAGAGGGTGCCCCTGCTGGCGCGGCGCCGGCTGTCCGTCACCGCAGCCTTTGGCCTCTGCTCCTGGCCGTGATCGTTATCCCCTTGCTGATCGCTGCTATAGTGGTGGCCATGTTATGGATGCGCCAGCAGGCTGCCGATACCCAGTTCGCGGAGCTGTTGACCGGCGCCGAGACGGCGATCACGGAAGCACAGGGGCTGCCAGATGACCTGGCGGCTCGCCAGCGGCTGGGTGCAGCCCGCGAGTTCCTGGACCAGGCGCGAGGGTTACGGCCCGAAGACCCTCAGTTAGCCACTCTGGAGGCCCGTTATCAGGAAATCCTCGATCAGGTTGATCACGTCATCCCTCTGTACGGGATCCTGCCCCTTTGGGAGTTCCAGGAGAGCGGACGCCAGCCAGGCCGTGTGCTGGTGAGCGGCGATTCCCTGTTCGTGCTGGACCGCGGCCAACAGGAGGTCCTGCGTTTCAAGTTCGCATCCCCTCTGAAGGATAGCATTGTGCCGGCCGAGGAGTCGGTAGTGCTGCGTAAATCGCAGCAGGTAGGCGATCTGATCCTCAGCGACCTGGTGGACATGGCCTGGGCCGAGGCAGTGGGCAACCAGCGCAGCCGGCTGTTGGTGCTGGATACCGCAGGCAACCTGGCCGGGTACGATGTAACCTGGGGGCCGGCTGGGGTACCGCTCGCTGGCCGTGAACAGTGGGGGCTACCCCAGCTTATGGCCAGTTACGGTGGCAATCTGTACATCGCAGATGTCAAGGCCAACCAGATCTGGCGCTATCGGCCAGGTGACCAGGGATACGAGAACCCTCCCGAGCGCTATTTCGCGGCCAACACGCAGGTGGACTTGCGGGGTCTGCAGGCTATGGCCATTGATGGGCATGTGTGGTTGCTGTTCGCCGATGGCCGGCTGCCCAAGTTTTTTGTGGGAGAGCAACAGCCGTTTGAGTTGCGCGGGCTGCCCAACCCTCTGAGCGCGCCGACAGCTCTGGCCGTGCCCCTCGAGGGGGATAGGCTCTACATCGCCGATGCGGGCAATGGCCGTATTGTAGAGGTCACCAAGGATGGCCGGTTCCAGCGCCAGTTTCGCCCCAGCGAAGGGGATGTGTTGCGGCGTGCCAGAGATGTGTTCCTCGATGCGGCAGGAAGCGCCTTCTATATCTTGACCGATAACGGGCTTTATAAGGCCAGCCTGCCCGCTGCAACCCCCACGCCGACTCAATAGGGTGTGAGCGGCTGGGCAGGCTCTGATCTGCTACGTATTCCCCTGACGATTGGATAATTGCTGTGATGACTGAATTCCCCTCTGAGGGCCCGCGTTCGCCGGGCCGCGCGCCCGCGCCGCGAGCCCCGTCAACTGTCCTTTCTGGCCTGTTGCTGGGCTTCTTGCTGCTGCTCTTTCTGGCGGCGTTCGGTTATGTGGCACACCTGTTCTTCTCCTGGGGGCAGTCAGTGGTGGCCGGGTTGCCTGAATTGCCCCCTCTGGCCCTGCCCAGGCTGGTGCGGCCGGCTGACGTGGCCGCAGCCGGGCTGGCCTCGGCAGCCGATCGCCGCTCCCAGCCGGCCAGCGCTGGCCAGCGCGCTACCAGCGCTGGTTTGGCCGGCCGCGTGACCGTGCTGCTGATGGGGGTAGACAACCGTCCCGATGAGCCGGTGGCCCGCACCGATAGCATCATGGTGCTCACCCTGAATCCCCAGACCGGCTCTGCGGGCATGCTCTCGTTGCCGCGCGATCTGCTGGTGCACGTTTCGGCCCTGAACCGCGACGTGAAGATCAACACGGTACATGTGCTGGGGGAGATCAACGGATTCCCTGGAGGCGGCCCTGAGTTGTTGCGCGAGACGGTAGAGGAGCTGATTGGACACCCCATTGACTATTATGCCTCCATCAACTTCGACGGCTTTCGCCAAATCATTGACCTCATCGGTGGTATAGATATCGTCGTCCCCAAGACAATTGACGACCCCCTCTACCCTGACGAGAACTACGGGTACGACCCTCTCTACATCCCGGCTGGATTGCACCATATGGATGGCGCGCTGGCCTTGAAATATGCTCGCACTCGCCATGTGGATTCTGATTACGGCCGTGCTGCCCGTCAGCAGCAGGTTATCATGGCCGTCAAGGAGAAGGTGACCCAGCCCGGACAGCTGGCTGCCCTGTTGCCCCGGCTCCCTGGGCTGGCCCTGGCCATGGCCGGCATGATCCAAACCGATATGCCGCTGGACAAGGCGCTGGCCCTGGCCCGGCTGATGGGTGAGGTAGACCTCCAGAACCCCATCCGGGTGGTGGTAGATAATACGATGGGGCAGGAAACCACCGATCCGGTGCAGGGATTTATCCTCATTCCAGACATGGCCAAACTGCGGGCGGCTGTTGAGACGGTCTTTGCTGATATGCCTGAACTCTCACAGGAAGAAAAGGTGCGTCAACAGCTTCAGGCAGAGGCGGCGCGCATTGTGGTCCTGAATGGTACCCGCGAGGAGGGCCTGGCGGCTCGCACCCAGGCTCTCCTGATGGCTGAGGGATTCAATGTCACGGCTGTGGGCAACGCCGAACGGGCCGACTATGCCCAGACATGGCTCATCACCCATGGCGACAGCGCGCCGTTTACCCGCGAGCTGCTGATACAGCGCTTTGCCATCTCCCCCGAGCGCATCCTGTCGGAGCCCCCCTCTGATAGTGCTGATCTGACCCTCATTGTCGGCCAGGACCAGATGGCCTCATCTCCGTGAGGAGGGCGTGCTTTCGGAGCCCCTTCGCTGGCCTGCCAGGGAGCTGTATGGCCGCGCTTTGGAAGCGCCAGATGGCGCTTTCCATCCCTGCCTGGGGCGATCAGACAATATGACGGGCATCATGGCAAACCGTTCCCATCGGTGATATGTTAGCTTCTGTACAAGGTGTTCTGTTTCACAACTGCAAGTTTTCCAGCGTATTGCCAGGCCGCGCTTTCGGTTGCGGGCAGTCTGAACAAGAGTATCGCCAAGGGGTTACCGGGCAGTCAGGGGTTGAGGCGAGATCATAACCGGCCTCGCTGAGGGAAGATCAATGTCCTTGTGTCCTGATATCGGCCGATATAGTGCTCTGATAACTGAATTGCGCCACCGGACGGATGAGAGCCCGGACCTGAGCTGTATCGTCGCACCGTATCTGGAACTCTTCTCTGCCCAGGCCCCGGCGGAGGCTTCCTTCTCTCCGCCCTCGCTGTCGAAACAAGAAGTCCTGGGCCGTCTTAGCCGGGGCATCCCCGCATTGGCCCCGGAGGACTTCCGGGCCGAGCCCCGGGCACTCCAGCAGTTGTGGGAAGAGGTTTGTGCCATTGCGGCCCGTCACTTCTCCGGCCTGGCCTCTAAGCTAGAACCTATCCTGCGCTGGCCCGACGGCCGGGGAGATGGCCTGCTCCGTGCCGCCACCTATTACCTGCGCGGCGAGGCCGATTTGCTGGCGGAGGAGGCAGGGCTGGACAAGTCTCTCTTCCATTTCGTGCTGAACAATGCCCTGCATCCCTTCCTGCGTCGCTACGCGGCCGCGCTGGCCCCCCTGGTCAACCTGGAGACCTGGTACCATCCCTACTGCCCGATCTGCGGCGGGGAGCCGGACTTCGCCGCGCTGGACAAACCCCACGGCGCCCGCCGGCTCCTCTGCTCCCGCTGCGACTTTGAGTGGCCCTTCCGCCGGACCTCCTGCCCCTTCTGCGGCAACGACCGGCCCGAACAGTACCTCTACGTCCCCTCGGAGGACGGCATCTACCGGCTCTACCTCTGTGA
>DAOTZS010000120.1:0-25934 GCA_034434335.1 Anaerolineae bacterium | reverse complement strand
GTGCCTGAGCTGCGTGTACCAGTGCGGGGTCGGCGCAGGGAACCACGACATGGTGGCCACCACCCGTCAGATCCCGGTGGGCGCGGTGATCCTGGCCCCCGGCTTCGAGGCCTTCTCCGCGGAGAGGGCTGGCGAGCTCGGCTGGGGCCGCTACCGGAACGTGGTGACCTCCCTGCAGTTCGAGCGGCTCCTGAGCGCCAGCGGCCCCACCTTTGGCCATGTCGTGCGCCCCTCTGACCACCAGCCAGCCAAGAAGATCGCATTTCTCCAGTGTGTCGGCTCACGGGACCAGGAGCACGACTACTGCTCCTCCGTCTGCTGCATGTATGCCACCAAACAAGCCATCATGGCCGTCGAGCACGAGCCCGACACACAGGTGCGTATCTTCATGATGGACATGCGGGCTTTCAGCAAAAGCTATGAGGAGTTCTATCGCCGGGCGCAGCAGAAATACGGTGTTCAGTATGTGCGTTGCCGGGTGTCAGCGGTGAAGGAGAACCCGGCAAACGGTAACCTGATCGTGCGCTATGTGGAGGAGGGAGGGTCGCATGCGCAGGTTCGCGAGGAAGAGTTTGACCTGGTAGTGCTTTCCGTGGGGATGGAGATCGGCCAGGATGTGCGGCAATTGGCCACAAGGCTGGGGGTGGCCACCGATCGCTTCGGCTTTGCACAGACTTCACCCATCGCGCCCCTCCAGACCTCGCGGCCGGGGGTGTATGCCATTGGCCCCTTCCGCAGCCCCAAGGACATCCCCGAATCGGTGGTCGAGGCCAGCGCGGCAGCCGCAGCCGCCGCTGAGCTGCTGGCCCCGGCACGACACACCCTCACCCGTCAGGTCGTCTACCCGGCCGAGCGCGATGTGCGCTCCGAGGAGCCGCGGGTCGGCGTCTTTGTCTGCCACTGCGGCAGCAATATCGGTGGCTTTGTGGACGTGCCCCAGGTGGCAGAATACGCCCGCACCCTGCCCTATGTAGTCCACGCCGAGCACAACCTCTACACCTGCTCCCAGGACAGCATCCGTCACATCGCCGAGCAGATCAAAGAGCTGAGCCTGAACCGGGTTGTGGTGGCCAGTTGTACACCCTTGACCCACGAGCCACTCTTCCAGAGCTGCCTGCGGTCGGCCGGCCTGAACCCCTACCTGTTCGAGATGGCCAATATCCGCAACCAGTGCTCATGGGTCCACTCCGATGACCGGGAAGGGGCGACCCGTAAGGCGAAGGACCTGGTGCGGATGGCTGTGGCACGGGCGATTAAGCTGCAGCCGCTCTACACGCGCGAGGTGCCGGTGATCAAGGCCGCCCTGGTGATCGGCGGCGGGGTGGCCGGGATGACGGCCAGTCTCAGCCTGGCCGAGCAGGGCTTCCCCGTGCACCTGATCGAGCGGAGTGACGCCCTGGGCGGCCATCTGCGTCGGTTGCGCTACCTGGCTAACCCCCAGACCGGCACCCTGGAAGGTGCCCCCGACCCGCAAGCCTACCTGGCCGACCTGATACAGCGGACCCAACAGCATCCGCTGATCACCGTGCACCTGAACACCGAGCTGGAGGCCACAACGGGGTTCAAGGGGAATTTCACCTCCATCTTGCGCCGCGACGGGCAGAGTTTTGAGATCCAACACGGCGTGACCATTGTGGCCACGGGCGCGGTGGAATATCGGGGCAACTCATATGGCTACGGCACAGACCCGCGCATCATGACGCAGCAGGAACTGGAGGAGCTGCTCAGCAGATGGGAGCCCGGCCAATTGGTAGCTCAGGACAGCATCGGTCAACCAACCCACCAATCTACCAGTCTACCCAACACCGTCGTCATGATCCAGTGCGCAGCGCCGCCATCGGAAAAATACTGCAGCCGCATCTGTTGCGCCCAGGCGCTGAAGAACGCGCTCAAGCTCAAAGAGCTGAACCCCCGGGCGCAGATCACAGTGCTCTATCGCGATCTACGCGTCTATGGCTTCGGCGAACGGCTGTACACAGAAGCGCGGCGTCGGGGAGTTCTCTTTGTCCGCTACGATTTTGACCGCAAGCCTGAGGTGTCTGTGGATGGCCGGCTGACCGTGCAGGCTTATGAGCCGCAGCTGGGCCGCGGCCTGACGTGGCAACCCGACCTGCTGGTATTGAGCATGCCTGTCGTGCCGCCAGAAGGCGCCCGCGAACTGGGCACCCGGCTGAAAGTGCCGGTAGATCTGGACGGGTTCTTCCTGGAGGCCCATGTGAAGCTGCGGCCGGTGGACTTCGCCTCCGACGGCATCTACATGGCCGGCATGGCCCATTACCCCAAGTTGCTGGACGAGGCGATTGTGCAGGCACAGGCCGCGGCCGCGCGGGCAGCGCTGGTCCTCGCGCGCGACACGATCATTCCCAGCCCGATAGTGGCTCAGGTTACTCCCGAGAAATGTGTTGGCTGTCTCACCTGCGTGCGGTTCTGCCCTTATCAAGTGCCCCGTATAGATCCCGCGCTGATCGGGGCAGGAGGTATCGCGGGCGCGGCGTATATCAACCCTGCCGTGTGTCATGGATGCGGCATTTGTGCGGCTGAATGCCCGGCACGCGCCATTCAGCTCGTACACTACACCAATGAACAGATAGAATCTAAAGTGGACGCGCTGTTCGAACTGGTTGGCCTGGAATCGGTGAGGGTGTGACCATGTTTCAGCCGGAAATCGTAGCCTATTGCTGCAACTACTGCGCCTATGCGGCGGCCGACCTGGCCGGAGCTTTGCGCCTGCAATATCCGCCCAACATCAAGATCATCCGTCTGCCCTGCACAGGCCGCCTGGATATCCTGGAAGTGCTGCATACTTTCGAGCGCGGTGCTGATGGGGTGCTGGTGGCCGGCTGCCTGGAAGGGGAGTGTCATTTCAAGACCGGCAACCTCAATGCTCGCAGGCGGGTCGAGTATATCCAGCAACTGCTTGCTCAGATTGGCCTGGATAGCCGACGCATCCAGATGGTCAACATGTCGTCAGCAATGGGAGCGCACTTTGCCATGGCAGCGGCTGAAATGACGGCCGAGGTCCAATCCCTCGGCCCGAGCCCTTTGCGCAGGGGGGCTGAAACCGGTGAGCCATCCTGAGCTAAAGCCTGCGACATAACCCGGCTACTTTCAGGGCAGGTGGAACATGGAAGAGCAATCCGGTCGGCAAGCTGAGCTTCATTCTCTTGTGGGCATGACACCTGAGCGCATGGCCGAGCTGGCCGGGCCGCTAGGTTGGGGTGATGCCTGCCGGCTGCTCACGGTGGATGAAGCGATGGCCGGACTGCGCACGTTCCACCTCTTCGCGGGGGTCAGTGATGCTGACCTGGAAGAGGTAGCCAGGTTAACCTATGAGTGTCACTGGTCAGCGGGTACTGTGATATTCCATGAGCGTGAAGAGGCGCGTAACTTCTGCCTGCTGATAGAGGGACAGGTCGCGTTGGAAAAGGAGGTGCGCCTGGGCCCCCACAGCCCCCCGCGCCAGGCGACAGTGCAGTTCCTGCATCCGGGCCATGCTATGGGATGGTCCAGCCTGGTGGCTCCTTTCCACTACACCCAAAGCGCGGTGGCCGTCCAGCCTACTCGAGCCCTATGTCTGGATGGCCAGGCCTTCCGTGACCTGATGCAACGCCGGCCTCACCTGGGCGTGAGGATTATGTCTAGAATCGCCGAGCTGATTGGTTCACGCCTGGAATATCAAACCCGCATGTTGCTTTACTTCCTGAGTGTAGTCGCGCATGAGTTACGGGCACCCCTGGCAGCCGTGGAAAACTACTTGCAAGTGATGCTGAATGAGTATGCTGGTCCGCTGACCTCAGAGCAGCGGATGATGCTGGAACGTTCCGTGTTGCGCCTGGGCGAAACTACCGACCTCATCACGTGGGTCCTGGACCTGGCCCGCATGCAGCCAGAACAAATCCAGCAAGCTTTTGAGCCGACCGACCTGCACGAAGTGATCAACGAGGCAGTGGAAGATGTACAGTTGCGCCTGAAACAGAATTCTCAGGAACTCGTCCTGGAAGTGCCGGCCCATTTGCCCAAGATCATAGCCGCCCATAGTCGGCTGCGCCAGGTGCTGTCCAACCTGCTCAGCAATGCCATCAAGTTCTCGCCAGAGGGGAGCCGCATCTGCCTGGCCGCCAGACAAGAGGGTGACAAGTTGCGTATCGAGGTCATTGACCAGGGCAGAGGAATTCCGCGCGACGAGCTGGATCACATTTTTGAGGCCTTCTATCGCGCGCGCGGCGCAGCGGAGACGGCTGGCCTGGGGTTGGGCCTTTCTATTGTCAAACGCATCGTGGACGCACACGGTGGGCGCATCTGGGCCGAAAGTCCATACCCACCCCAGGCCAAAGCAGGCAGTCGGTTTGTGGTGGAACTTCCGCTCAACCCGCTGGAGAAAGGATCTCTTCGCTGACCCTAAGCGGGCCACTACTGGAAATCGAGCGACAGTGAACAGGGTATAGTGCAGACGTGCGAGGAGGAGGTAGCAATGGTACAGGGAGCAAAGATCTTATTGGTGGATGATGACCCCGATATCCACATCTCGATCGGGATGATGTTGAGGGCAGAGGGCTACAATGTTACTTCGGCCCGCGACGGGGTAGAGGCGATGAAGCTGATCTACAAGGATCGGCCCGATCTCGTGATCCTGGATCTCCTGATGCCACGCAAAGATGGTTTCGCGGTAGTGCGCGAGCTGCGCGAGGACCCGGAATATGCTGATCTTCCCATCCTGATCCTGACTGCCGTAGCTGAGGAGGCCAGCCGGCGGCGCTATGAGCTGGAGACCGGCTCGGGCATGGATGTGCAGGATTATATAGAGAAGCGCATCAAGCCGGTTGACTTGTTGCGCCGCATAAGGCAACTGTTGGAGAAAGCTAAGCCTAAAGAAGTCCCCGCCGCGCGGGCAGAACCTAAAGCCACCGTGTTGTTGATTGATGACGATCCGGATTTCGTGGCCAGCACGCGAGTAATCCTGGAGGCCAACGGCTATCGGGTGCTGGCGGCTTTGAACGGGGCAGACGGCCTGGCGATGGCGCGCAGTGAGAAGCCAGATGTGATCCTGCTCGATATCATCATGCCAAACCAGGACGGCTTCATGGTCTGTGAGACCCTCAAATCGGAGGCCGAGCTGGCCCGGATACCAGTCATCATGCTGACAGGGTTTGCAGAGCGCTTGCGCGACACAACCTACGCAGCGCTGCAGGGCTTGATGCTAGAGGCAGAGGATTATCTGGACAAGCCGGTACGGCCAGCCGAATTACTCCGGCGTATCGAAGCAGCATTGCAGGCGAAGAAGAAGCCGTAGAGGTGACTTATGATTATCACGGAGCAGAAGCCGTTCGCTGAGATCCTGGCCATGCTGGAGCGGCACCACTCCATCTTCGTGCTTGGCTGTGGGGTGTGCGCTGCGACCTGGCATACCGGCGGCGCGCCAGAGGTGCAGGCTTTAGCCAGCCAGTTGCGAGAGGCCGGCAAACAGTGTGCCGGCTGGAGCGTCACGGAGGAAGCCTGCTGCGATAGCCGCCTTACCCGCCGCCTGCTTAGACAGTCAAATACGGCGCTGAGTGTAAGCGATGCTGTGGTGGTCATGGCCTGCGGTGCCGGCGTACAGACCGTTGCTTCCCTGGTGGATCTGCCAGTCTATCCGGGCCTGAACACCCTTGCCCTTTCACAGATTCAGAGCCTGAGCCTGGCCTGGGAACGTTGCCGGCTATGTGGTGATTGCATCCTGGCCGAAACCGGTGGCATCTGCCCGGTGGCACGTTGTGCCAAGGGGCTGATGAATGGGCCTTGTGGAGGCTATGCAGATGGAAAGTGCGAAGTGGACCGCACTCAGGATTGTGCCTGGGTATTGATCTACGAGCGCTTACAACAATTGGGCCAGGCCGAGCGTTTCGCAGCCATTCGTGAGCCCAAAGACTGGAGCCGAATGCGTAGCCCGCGGGTAGTGGACAAGAAAGGGGCCGATAGAGAGCGATCCGGATAAGCTCTCTGGGGCCTATCCGGAAAAATGCTCCAAGTCCCACCCTCCCTGATGCGTTGGCCAAAGCCAACGACGAGGGGGAGCAGGTTCCCGGAGACAGGGGCTGAGAGCTGGCTTCTCCGATAGGCTCTTGGCGCAGGAGGTACGTCTATGGAAGCGATCAGTCACCTGGAACAGTCACTACGGGCTGGCCGCTTTGTGGTCACGGTGGAGATCGGCCCCCCCAAGGGCACCAATGTGGACCACCTGTTGGAAAATGCCGAGCGCCTGCGCAGCTACGTCGACGCGGTCAACGTTACCGACCAACAAAGCTCGGTCATGATGCTTGGTTCGCTGGCTGCGTGCCACCTGCTTTATGAGCACGGCATCGAACCCATCTATCAGGTGACTTGCCGGGATCGCAATCGGATTGCGCTGCAGTCAGACCTGTTGAGCGCCTATGCGCTCCAGATCCGAAACGTGCTCTGCCTGACCGGAGATGATGTTTCGCGCGGCGACCATCCTCAGGCCAAGCCAGTATTCGATCTGGACTCTGTGACCCTGCTGCGCACGATACAGACCCTGCAAGAAGGGCACGACCTGGCAGGCAAGGAGCTAACCGGGGTACCCCGTTTCTTCCCTGGCGCAGTGGTCAGCCCGGCAGCAAACCCTTTAGCTCCTCAAATCGCCAAAATGGAGAAGAAGATACGCGCCGGGGCACGCTTTTTTCAAACCCAGGCTGTCTACGACCCGGCTCAGTTTGAGCGGTTTGTGCGCCAGGTGGAGCACTTTGGTGTCCCTATCCTGGTTGGCATCATTCCCCTCAAATCAGCCGGTATGGCGCGTTTTATGAACCGCAATGTGGCCGGTGTACATGTGCCCGAACCACTCATCGAAGAAATGGCGGCCGCTGATGACCGGGTGAAGGCCAGCGTGGCTATCGCCGCTCGGCTGATCCGAGAAATGGCCGGCATGTGCCAGGGGGTGCACCTGATGCCTATCGGTTGGGAACAACATGTGCCAGCGATCCTGGAAGCGGCCGGGTTAGGGGCGCGCCAGACATGATGCTACAATCGCAGAGAAGGTGCATCGCACCTCTCGAGCCAGACTGCCCTTGAATAAGGGGCTGGCCGACAAGACGGCACCGGCCCCATCGTGGAGGCAAACAGATGATTGTTGCTGCACAGAAGCCGTTGGATGAGATCAAGAAGTTGGTGGCAGACGCACAGAAGGTATTGGTCGTGGGCTGCGGCACCTGTGTGACGGTTTCCTTCGCCGGTGGCGCCAAAGAGGTCGGCATCCTGGCCTCGGCGCTGCGCATGGCGACCAGGATAGACGGCAACCCCAAGCAGTTCGACGAGGTGACCGTCCAGCGCCAGTGCGAGTGGGAGTACATCGATCCCCTGGCTGCCCGGCTGGACGACTATGACCTGGTGCTCAGCCTGGGATGCGGGATCGGTGTCCAGGCGCTGGCCGAACGCTTTCCCAACAAGCCGGTTGTGCCGGGCCTCAACACCACCTTCATGGGCATGCCTGTGGAGCACGGCGTGTTCGAGGAGCGTTGTCAGGCCTGCGGCGACTGCATCCTGGGGCTGACGGCCGGCATCTGCCCCATCGCTCGGTGCTCCAAGCAACTGCTCAACGGGCCTTGCGGCGGCTCGCAGCGCGGCAGGTGCGAGGTCAACCCCGATATCCCCTGCGCCTGGCAACTGATCTACGATCGCATGGCCGCGCGTGGCCAGCTCGAGCGGCTCTTGGAGATCCAGCCGCCCAAGAACTGGAGCACCAGCCGCGACGGAGGGCCGCGGCGCATCATCCGCGAGGACCTGCGCGGGCTGGAGGATATGGAGTAGTGGGTGGTAGGTTTGGTAGTTGGTAAGTTGGTAAGATTAGGGGTGGAGCTGCGTACTGCAGCGCTACCCATCAAACTGCTAATCTGCCGGCGACCAAGCACGAGGTGAAGCATGACTCTACCTGGCAACGATGGATACTATGTTGGCAGCAATCTAGAAAAGGTATTGCGCTCTGGGCAGTTCGCCGTCACCGCCGAATTGGGGCCGCCCCAAGGGTGGCGCCGCGAAGATATCGAGCGTAAAGCCCAACTCCTCAAAGGGGTGG
Organism: Anaerolineae bacterium; assembly: GCA_034434335.1. Taxonomy (GTDB): domain Bacteria; phylum Chloroflexota; class Anaerolineae; order CG2-30-64-16; family CG2-30-64-16; genus DAOTZS01. The sequence goes on along the minus strand of DAOTZS010000120.1, from coordinate 17,869 downwards.
TGGACGCCGTCAACATCACCGACAACCAGACCGCCATCGTGCGCATGTCGAGCATCGCGGCCGGCCGCATCCTGGTTGAGAACGGGCTGGAGCCGATCATCCAGATCACCTGTCGAGACCGCAACCGGCTCAGCATCCAGAGCGACCTGCTCGGCGCCTACGCCCTGGGCATCCGCAACGTCCTGGCCCTGACAGGTGACCACCAGAGCTTCGGCAATCATCCCTTTGCCAAGAACGTCTACGACCTGGATTCCATCCAGTTGATCCAGGTGATCCGCGGCCTGGGCGAAGGGAAGTTCCAATGCGGCGACAAGGTGGTCGGGGGTGGGATGCCCATGCTGGTCGGGGCGGCGGCGAATCCATTTGGTGACCCCTTTGAGTTCCGGCCCTATCGGCTGGCCAAGAAGGTGGCTGCCGGCGCACACTTCATCCAGACCCAGCTCATCTACGACATGGAGCGCTTCCGCAAGTTCATGGAGAAAGTGGTGGAGATGGGCCTGCACGAAAAGGTGTATATCCTGGCCGGGATAGGGCCGCTCAAGAGCAGCGGCGCGGCCAGGTATATGCGGGATAAAGTGCCGGGGATGATCGTGAGCGACTACTATGTGGAGGAAATGGACAAAGCTGTCGCTGGCATCCCCAAGGAAGACAAGGTGGCCCGTAGGGAAGCCTGGCAAAAGCGGGGGATCGAGCTGAGCATCGAGCAGATCAAGGAGTTGCGCCAGATCAAGGGCGTTGCCGGCGTCCACATTATGGCTATCGAGTGGGAAGAGGCTGTGCGGCCCATCGTCGAGGGGGCCGGTCTGCTGCCACGGCCTACATTCAGCCAATGAGGTAACACCATGGCCGACAAGCGCGCCGAAATGGCGACTCAACCTCTGGCCCAGGTGATTGCCGAACACATCGGCGAGAATGTCTACCTGTGCTATCAGTGCCTCAAGTGCACCAGCGGCTGCCCGCTGACCGAATACATGGACCTGAACCCCAACCAGGTGTTGCGCGCCGTGCAGTTGGGCGACGACAGCGTCCTGCAGAGCAAGACGATCTGGGTATGCGCGTCTTGCCAGACCTGCACCACCCGCTGCCCGCAAGGGATTGACATCGCGGCCATCATGGACGAGCTGCGCATCGAGGCCCGGCGCCGCGGCATCCCGCCCGCCATCCCCGAGGTAGACAAGTTCTCCCGCCTCTTCCTGGCCGATGTGCGTCTGATGGGCCGGCTGCACGAAGTGGGCCTGATGGCCGGCCTGAACCTGGTCACCGGCAACCTCTTCAAGGATATGGACCTGGCGGTCGAGATGCTCAAGCGCAACAAGCTCAACCTGGTCTCGCTGCCTGTCCGCCCGCCCAAGCCTGGCAAGGTCCCTGCACAGCAGCCGGCGCCCAACCGCATCGCTTACTACCCTGGCTGCTCGCTGCACTCCTCGGCTGCCGAATATGCCCATAGCTTTGAGGCGGTTGCCGAAGCTTTGGAGTTGGAGCTGGTCGAGCCGCCCGGCTGGATCTGCTGCGGCTCGAGCCCTGCCCACTCTACCGATCACGTGCTGGCCACCAAATACCCGATCGTCAACCTCTCCATCATCGAGCAGATGGGGCTCACGGAGGTGGTGGCACCGTGCTCGGCCTGCTACATCCGCTTCAAGGCCGCCGCGCACGAGATGACCGACAACCCCGATATCGCGCGTCAGGTCAACGCTGAGATCGGCTACACCTACCAGGGCCGCGTGCGCATCATGCACCTGGTCGAAGCACTGATTGCCAAAGTGGGCCTGGACGGGATTGCTGCCAGGGTCAAGAAGCCGCTCAAGGGGCTGAAGGTCGCCTGCTATTACGGGTGTTACCTCACGCGGCCCGCGCAGCTCACCGCCGCGCCACATCCGGAATACCCGATGGAGATGGATTACCTGATGCAGAGCCTCGGCGCCGAGACGGTAGATTGGGACTACAAGACGGACTGCTGTGGCGGGTCCCTGGGCCTGACCCAAACCCCGATCGCCCTCGATATGACAGCCAGGATCCTGCGCAACGCCCGCCAGCGGGGCGCGGATGTGGTCGTCACCGTCTGTCCGCTGTGCCATGTCAATGTTGACGGCCGGCAGGGGCAGATCAAGGATCTGGGTTTTGCACTGCCGGTGCTCTACGCGACCCAGTTGGCGGCCATCGCCCTCGGCCTGGGGGAGAAGGAGGCTATGTTGCACAAGAACCTGGTAGACCCACGGCCGCTCCTGCGCCAGAAGGGGCTGCTCGACCAGGCCTCAACCTGATCCCGAAGGCCAGCCATGAGCCTGCGACGCGTCATCCAGGACCATCCCCACTTGCTCGAACGCCTCTGGCAGGCCGCGGAATGGGTACTTCACCAGCTCAACCCGCTCCTGGCGCGGGTCGGCTACGAGCGCGCGGCAAAGGTGATCCTCCCCTTTGAGGATGTGGGCAAGAAGCTGGTGTTCGATTGTCGGCTGTGCGGGCAGTGCATCCTCCACTACACCGGCATGACCTGCCCCATGACCTGTCCCAAGAACCTGCGCAATGGGCCGTGTGGAGGGGTGCGTCAAAACGGCCATTGCGAGGTGAAGCCGGAGATGCGCTGCATCTGGGTAGACGCCTATGAAAGGGCGCGCCGGATGCCCATCTGGGGCCACGAGCTCCTCGGCGAACAGCCACCGGTCAATTGGCAGCTTCAGGGCACATCGTCCTGGATCAACCTGCTGAAGGGGATCGATCGGCGCCCGCGGCTAATCGTCGGCAAACCCGAAGAGCCCGGGTGATACACGCAAAATCCTGGGCGGGGAGGCGGTCGTTAGAATTGCCGCCCAGGGCCCCCACCCCCTGCTCGCCTTTGGCGGCAGGAGAGAGGAGGGTGACAAAGGGGGGGTGAGGGGCAGCGAAGGCCTGAGGGCTACAGAAAGTGTTAACGTAACTATTCAGGCCGATTGAAATCGCCCCTCCTGGGCACTTCGTGCCGGGTGGGGCGATCCGGCGGATCGCCCAATAGACATCAATTTAAGGGGCGGGCGATCAGAAATCGCACCGGGTAGCAATGCCTTCGGCTACCCGGGTATGGGCGCAGCGGGGGAGGGGAGCTGTGGTCGCCAACTTGATGCCAATGGGGCGACCACAAGGGTCGCCCCTACCGCTAAACTTGATGCCAATGGGGCGACCACAAGGGTCGCCCCTACCGCTAAACTTGATGCCTATAGGCGATCCGGCAGATCGCCCCTCCGCCGACACCCTTCATGTGTGCATCACCAGAGAGGTCGGCGAAGGCCGACCTCTGGCCGCAGGCCCCAAAAGGGTGACTTCCGGTCATTGCCTTAATAGTTACACCAAATTTTGAACCATCCCTTACGAGCCAAATCGCCCATGTCCAGTCACGTTCGGGGTAGATAGCCATGAGCGACCAACTGGTAGTCAGGGCCCTGGCCAGCGCCGAGGATGCGCAGCAAGCCTTCTGCTGTATGGCTGAGGTGCCCACTCCCTGGCCTGAAGCCCTGCAGCTCTGCCGGGCCTGGATCGGCCAGAACCTGGGCCGCCACATTGCCGGATATCATGCCCTGGATGAGAGCGGCGCGGTGATAGGACAGCTCTACTATGCGCCGGCCGACCAAGCTCTCGTCCCTTACGAGATCGAGGATGGCGTGACGGTGATCTATTGCGAATGGGTCCAGCGCCGACACCAGGGCGTGGGTGTGGCGCGGCGCCTCTTCGCCACCCTGGAGGCCGATGCGCGCGAGCAGGGCAGCAAGGGGATTATGGTTGAAGGGACGGAGCGCGAAGAGTTCATGCACTATCGTCATTACCTGGCCCGCGGTTTCCAGGTCATCCACGAGGCTGGCGACCGCAAGCTGCTCTATCTCCCCCTGCACCAACCCCGAGCCTGGGCTCGCCCTCTGGCCCCTCGTCTCCAGCCCCGCCGCGGCGTGCCGGTGGAAATCCTGATCCTCACCGGTTATCTCTGCCCCTTCGAGACTGCTGCCCAACTGCTGCTGCTCGACGTAGCACGCGAGTTCGGGGATAAGGTGATTGTACGCCAGGAGCCCCTGACGCGCGCCACCCTTGAGCGCTACGGGGTTGCCAGCGGGATCTTCATCAACGGCCGGCGTAAGCTGACAGGCGCAGCCAGCGAGGAGGAGATCCGCCAGGCTATCCGGGAGGAGATGTGAGGAAAGGCCAGCTTTCAGGGGAAAACGCTTGGAAAAGAGCGATAGGGCTTATCACCCACCACGCCATACCCGACCGTCCCAGGCGACCACCGGTCAGCCATCTGGAAGCTGTCCTGGCTGCCGGCCACTTCGCGGTGGCCGCCGAACTCTCGCCCCCCAAGGGGGTTGACCTGGCCGGCATCGTCCGGGATGCCCAAACGCTCAAGGGATATGCCGACGCGGTCAACGTAACCGACAACCAGGCAGCCAGCGTGCGCATGGCCAGTATCCCTGTCGCGGCGCTGTTGTTGCGCCAGGGGGTTGAGCCGGTAGCCCAGATGACCTGTCGCGATCGCAACCGCCTGGCCATACAGGCAGACTTGTTGGGTGCCGCTGCGCTGGGCATCCGCAACCTGCTCCTGCTCAGCGGCGATCACGCTATTTGGGGCGACCATCCCGAGGCGAAGAGCGTATATGACCTGGACTCGATTCACCTGATCCGCATGGTCCACAACATGGTCCACCACGGCATCATGGACAACGGCCGGCCGCTGACGGCTCCGCCGGCCTTCTTTATCGGCGCGGCGGCCAACCCCTTTGCGCCCCCGTTCGACTACCGGCCCTTGCGGCTGGCCAAGAAGGTCGCGGCCGGCGCGCGCTTTGTGCAGACCCAACTCATCTATAACGTGGAGCGCTTCAGCACATTCATGGCCCAGGTGCGCGATCTGGGCCTGCACGAACAGGTCTACATCCTGGCCGGTGTGGGCCCCATCAAGTCGGCCGGCCAGGCCAACTTCATGGCCACCAAAGTCCCCGGCCTGGAAGTGCCCGAAACGCTCGTGGAGCGGATGAAGAAGACGCCCAAGGCCGCCCAGCCCGAGGAAGGGATCCGTATCTGCGTCGAGATTATTGAACAGGTGCGGACGATCCCTGGCGTGGCAGGCATCCATATCATGGCTGTGCACTGGGCCGAGGCGGTGCCCGAAATCGTCACCCGTGCTGGCCTCTACCCCCGGCCCGCGCGCAGTCCGGACACCCCCAGCCCTGTCTGAGGAGAGAGATACTGTATGCTGGTCAAAGACCAAATGACCCCCAACCCCATCTGCGGCCATCCCGAGATGCCGGTGGCGGACGCCCAGGCTCTCATGCAACAGCATAACATCCGGCATCTGCCCATCCTGGACGATGAAGGCAGGCTAGTCGGCCTGATCACCCAACGTTCTCTGCTTCAGGCTGCCCCCTCCAACGTCAGAAAACTCAACCCCTTTGTGGTCAACTACATTCTGAGCAAGATCAAAGCGCGCCATGTGATGGTCAAAGATGTGATCACCATCGAGGAGGATGTGCCCATTGAGGAGGCTGCCCGTATCATGGCCGACAGGAGAATCGGCTGTTTGCCCGTCATGCGCGGAGACAGGCTGGTTGGGATCATCAGTGATAACGACCTGTTCCGGGCCATGGTAAACCTGCTGGGCGCACGTCGCGCCGGGGTACGCGTCACAGTGTTGCAACCCGATCGGGCGGGCGAGGTGGCACGCATCAGCCGTGCTATCGCCGAGAAAGGAGGCTACCTCTCCGTATTCGTCACCTACCCTACGGCCGATCCCGCGGTGTGGGCCTCGGTGGTCAAGGTCACCGGTGTCCCAGAGGAAACATTGGTGGAGACCCTCAACAGCCTGCCCGAGATCCGGGTCCAGGATGTGCGCCAGGTGTAAGCCCAAGCGCACCTTTCATCTCCCTGGGCTCTCCGTGGAAGGTTGCCTGTCGTGCGAAAGCTATATCAGACTAGTGTGAACCAATTTGGGATGGTTCAATTTGCCGGGAAAATTGGTTTACACTTTTTGCGGTCGTTAGAATTGCCACCCAGGGCCCCCACCCCTATCTCTGCCCCTTCCCCGCTCGCCTTTGGCGGCAGGGGAGGGGAGAAAAGGGTTTTTGCGGCGGCCTTCGGCCGCCGCAAACCCCCCCTTCTTCCCCCCTCTCCCCTGGCCGCAGGCCGAGGGGAGAGGGGGGACAAAGGGGGGTGAGGGGCAGTGAAGGCCCGAGGGTGCAGAAAGCGTTAACCGATTTTGAACCATCCCACCAATTTTCCCAGTAAATTGAACTATCCCCAGATTTCCAACCCAATAAGGAGGCCCCTATGGACATTGACATCCAGAAGTTGTTCACCGTTGACTTCCCGGCTCGCCTGGCTGCCAACCCCGACGCGGCGCGGCGGATAGGTGCCAGGTACCAGTTCAACATCACAGGCGAAGGTGGTGGCCAGTGGTTTGTGGACCTCTCCAGCACCGGCCCCAAGGTGGAAGCAGGCCAGCCTGGCCGGGCCGATTGCACCATCACCGTTAGCGCTGCTGACTTCAAGCAGCTCTGGGCAAACCCAAGCAGCGGCATGCAGCTCTATTTCTCGGGCCGGCTACGCATCTCGGGGGATGAAATGCTGGCCCTGCGCCTGCAGAACATGCTGGCCACCATGGGGTGACCTCTCGGCCACGGGAACGGGGCTGAACCCCCGCGCTGAGAGAGCAAAGCCCCCGTCGGGGCTACGATTAGCCCGTAGGGCTTTGCCCTTTCAGCCTAGAGCTTTTGCAACTTGAAAAACTATTCCGCAATCCGTTGCTTTGCCCACCAGGCAAGGCTTCCGGGCTGTGGCCCTCACCCTACCCCCTGCCCCCTACCCTCTCCCTCCGCCGAAGGCGAGCGGGAGAGGGTAGGGGGTGGCAAAAAGGTGTTTGTGGCGGCGGCCGAAGGCCGCCGCCACAAACACCCTCTTCAAATCCCCCTCTCCCCCGGCCGTAAGGCCAGGGGGGAAAGGGGGACAGAGGGGGGTGAGGGGGAGTCAAAACACCCCTTCAGCTACTGCCGGAATAATCTATTGAGCTATAACAACCCTGGGCAACCGGAACATAAGGAAATGCCATGAGCACCTTCGGTGAACTTACCGTAGGGGATGCCTGTCATCTCGATCTCAGCCCCCCGATCATCGTGGGGCCAGATGAGGACTTTGCCGAGATCATCAGACGCTTTGCCATCCGCGCCGACCTGCGCGGCATCTTCGTCGCCGATGCTGAGGGGCACTTGCTGGGTGTCATCACCCGCTCCGACCTGCTGGACTGGGCGCGCATCAAGCTGGGAGCAGCCCTGCAAGCACCCCTGCGCGACCTGGACAAGACCCTGCGCCTGGTGAGCCTGATGCGGGCATCCACGGCCGGGGAGGTGATGCATCCACACAGCCAGCGCGCGGCGGTCAGGCCAGATGATCCTCTCGCCCATGCCCTGCGCCTGATGATCGAACTGGACCTGATCGTCCTGCCCGTGGTGGATGAGAACAACCGGATCATCGGTGATCTCAAGTTGGCCGAGGTGCTGGCCAAGGCCGCCGAGCTCTAGATGGAGTCCTGGCGGCCACCTATTCTGCCCAGGGCCCTCATCCTTCCCGCTTGTCTTTGGCGGCAGGAGAGGGGATAAAAGGGTTTTTGTGGCGGCCTTCGGCCGCCACAAAAACCCTCCCCCATTTGATCCCCCTCTCCCCTTGGCCTGCGGCCAGGGGAGAGGGGCTAACGTACTATAACAAGGAGGTTACATGCAATTCGGCTGGACAGACGAAGAAGAGATGTGGCGTCGCGCCGTGCGCGAGTTCGCCCAGGAAAAGATCGCACCCCGTTCGCGAGAGATTGACGACGAGGCCCGTATTCCACCCGACATCATCAAAGGCATGGCCGAGATGGGACTCCTGGCCCCTACCGTCTCCGAACAATACGGCGGCCAGGGGATGAGCATCACCATGGCAGCCATCGCCGCCGAAGAACTGGGCCGGGCCGAGATCAGCCTGGCTGTGCCGGTCCTCTATCTGGTAGAGGCCAGTTGGGGCTACATCTTCGACCGCTATGCCTCTCCCGAACTCAAGGCTGAGGTCTTGCCCCAGGTGACGGCCGGCAAAGCCTTCCTGGGCATCGCCACCACTGAGCCGGGTGGAGGGTCCGACATCGAAGGTGCCACCCGCTGTAAGGCTGAACGCGCGGCCGACGGCCATTGGATCCTCAACGGCGAGAAGATGTACATCAGCGGCATCCGCGAATCGCTGGCCCTGGGCGGCATCCACATGACCCTGGTGCGCACCGACCCCCAGGCCGGGCATCGCGGCTTCACCTTCTTTGCCGTGCCCCTCAAGGACAACCCCCATGTCACCACGACCCTGGTCGAGGACTGGGGACGCCAGGGGATCTCTACTGGCGGGTTCAACATGGAAAACCTGCCCCTGCCCGACAAGCACCGCATTGGCGAGGTGGGCCGGGGCTTCTACTACGCCATGGAGGGGTTCACCCTCGCCCGCATCCTGATCGGAGCTACCTGTGTGGGTGCAGCCGAAGCCGGCCTGCAGATGGGCGTGGATTACATCCGGCAGCGCCAGGCCTTCGGCAAGCCGCTGGCCGCCTTCCAGGGCATCTCTTTCCCGGCTGCCGAGCGCTTCACCGATATCGAGACCAGCCGCCTGCTCACCTATAAAGCGGCCTGGATGGCCGACGAGATGTACACGCGGGGCGCGTTCAAGCACAAGGAGGTGGGGCTCTATGCGGCCATGGCCAAGCTGCGCGCGCCTGTCATGGCCTTCGAGACGCTGAACGAAGTGGCCAACTGGCTGGGCGCCATGGGCTACACCAAAGAGTATCCCATCGAAATGGGGATCCGCGGAGTGCGTTCCTACTCCATCGGCGCGGAAGGCGCCATGAACATCATGCGCCTGATCATCGCCCGCGAGCTCATCGGGGCTGAGTATACCTCACCCAGGGCATAGGAAAGGGGTCATGCCCGAACTTGATGGTAATCGGCGCTTCCAAGATGCGCTCGCCCAGGCACGACATGCCTGGGCGAGCGCCAATCCGGCGCGTGCGGCCGGCCTGGCCGGCTGCACGTTGACGCCGGCCGGCATCCTGGTGCCTTTCTTCGGCCGGCCGCACCTGGTCACCCACCCGGATGGCCTGGCCGGCCTCTGGCAGCCGGCTGCCAGCGTGGGCAGCCCTTCCCCTGCCGCCTTACAACCCGTCCACGCCTCGATCAACATCCTCTTGCTGCACTACCTGCTCACCGCCGACGGTACCCCTCCTGCCGACCGGTGGATCGCGTTCCGCGAGCTGCCGGATGGCCTCTTCTATGCCCAGGCCTTTGCCGCCCACGCCGAGCTCCCCCTGGCTCAGCGCTTTGGTGTGCCGGCAGACACTCCCGCCGGCCGCGCGGCCCTGGAAGAACTGCGTCGCGCGGCTGCCACCCTCTCTGGCACGCCCCTCGATCTGGCCGATGCCAGCTATCGCTTTCAGGCCCTGCCCCGGGTTGCCATGGCCGTCCTGGTGTGGCAGGGCGACGAGGAGTTCCCCGGCCAGGCACGCGTGCTCTTCGACGCCCACGCCAGCCACTACCTCCCCACCGAGGACCTGTCGGGGGTGGGCGAATGGCTGGCGCACCGATTGGTAAGGGCGACAACTGATACCCGGCCGCGTTAGTGCCATAATGTTTCCCGGGATGGTTCAAAAATCGGTTGACACTTTCTGCCCCCCTCCTCCCCTCTTACAAAGGTAGGTTTTTGCAGGGTTGGGAGGCTGGTAGTCTTCCGTTGCTGGTCATTGCTAGCCCCAGAAGAGGGCGGGTGGGTGACGGCATTGCCGGGTGGGCGACGGCATTGCCGGGTGGGCGCCGGCATTGCCGTCGCCCACCCGGTCAGAAATCAGAGGCGAAGCCCGTCACGAGAGGCGGGCAGTCGCACCGATAGCAACACACAAAAGGGAGACATCAATTGAACCACCCCAATAGTTACAACGACTCTACACCCTCACCAACAGAAAGGAGACAGAAATGGCACTCAAGGTTGGACAGCTCGCTCCTGACTTCACCCTGCCCAGCCACGACGGTCGCACTATCCGCCTGAGCGACTACCGTGGCTCTCGCCATGTAGTCCTGGCCTTCTTCCCCCTGGCATGGACCCCCGTCTGAACGAATCAGATCCCGTCGTACCAGGCCGCCCTGGAGCGGTTCGACGGGATGAAGACCCAGGTCCTGGGTCTCAGCGTGGACAGTGTCCCCTGCCTGAAGGCGTGGGCTGACAGCCTGGGTGGGATCACCTATCCTCTGCTCAGCGACTTCTATCCCCATGGAGAAGTGGCCCAACGCTATGGTGTGCTGCGCCCCGAAGGCTATTCCGAGCGCGCCATCTTCGTTATTGACCGCGAGGGGATCATCCGCTACGTGGACGTGCACGCCATAGATCAACAGCCCGATAACGAGGAGCTGTTCAGGGTGCTGGCCGAATTGGGGCCGGCAGCCGCGGCCGCGTGGCAGGCCAGGGAGGCTGCCAGGGCCGCCCCTGCTCCAACCGCGCGGCCGGCCGCCAAAGTAGTCATGTACTGCACGCCATGGTGCCCCTCCTGCCGGCGGGCGCGAGCCTTCCTCCAGGAACACGGCATCGAGTATGTAGAAATAGACATCAGCCGCGACCGGCAGGCTGCCCAACGCGTACGCCAATGGGCGGGTGGCTACGAAACAACGCCAACCTTCGACGTCAACGGGACGATTGTCGTGGACTTCACCCAGGCCAGCCAGATGCAACTGGCCCGGCTCTTGGGGATCGCCTGAGGGGGAACACGTAGGGCAAGCTTAAGCTTGCCCTACGTGTCAACCTGGTGTAGGGCAAGCTTAAGCTTGCCCTACGTGTTTCTAGAGGATCAGCATGGCGTCTCCAAAGCTGTAGAAGCGGTAGCGCTGGCGGATGGCTTCCGCATACGCCCGATCTATCAGCTCCTTGCCGGCGAAGGCGCTGACCAGCATCAGCAAGGTGGAACGGGGCAGGTGGAAGTTGGTGATCAGGACGTCCACGGCCCGGAAGCGATGCCCAGGCCGGATGAAGAGGTCGGTCTCGCCGGTGAAGGCGGCCACCGTCTGCCAGCCGCAGGCGATGTGTGGCGGCACCTCGTCCGCGGGGCGATAACCCAGGGCAATCTTGGCTGCGCTTTCCAGGGTGCGCACCACCGTAGTGCCGACGGCCACGATGCGTCCCCCAGCCAGCCGCGTTTCGTTGACCAGGCGGGCCGTTTCGGCGCTCACCTGGGCCCACTCCCGATGCATGCGATGAGCCTCGACCTCTTCGGTCTGGACGGGCCTGAAGGTATCCAGGCCGATATGAAGGGTGACGAAGGCCAGGTTGATCCCCTTCTGGCGCAGGGTGAGGAGCAGTTCAGGCGTGAAGTGCAGGCCGGCTGTGGAAGAGGCCACCGAACCCTCAACCCGGCTGTATACGGTCTGATAGCGCTCGGGGTCGGCGAGCGGCTGGTGGATGTAAGGTGGGAGGGGCACCTGGCCCACCTGGTGCAGCCAGGTTTCAACTGGGGGCTGGAAGGCGACCAGCCGGCCGCCGCTCTCGGTCTCGGCCAGGATAGTGGCCAGGATGGGGCTGGGTGGGTGGCCCCCTTCGATGTGCACCTGGGTGCCGGGGCGGAGTCTTTTGCCACGTACCAGACATTCCCAATTCCCTTCAGGCAGGGGCCGTAACAGGAAGATTTCAACGGCACCGCCGCTGGGCTTCACCCCGCGCAGCCGCGCCGGAATGACCCGGCTGTCATTGGCTACCAGCAGGTCGCCCGGGCGCAGGTATTCAGGCAGGTCGCGGAAGTGGCGATGGGCGAACTGGCCCGTGGCCCGCTCTACCACCAGCAGCCGCGAGGCATCGCGCGGCTCGATCGGGGTCTGGGCGATCAGTTCCGGGGGCAAAGTATAGTCGAATTCGCTGGTCTTCATGCGATCATGGCTCGGGCTGCTCGAACAGCCCGGGCTGGGCGCGGCTTTCGGGGTAGGGTTCGCCCAGGTGTTCGTAGGCCTTGCGGGTGGCCACCCGGCCGCGCGGGGTGCGATCGAGGAAGCCCAGTTGGAGGAGGTAAGGCTCGACCACATCCATGATGGTGTCGGGCTCTTCTGAGAGGGCCGCGGCCAGCGTCTCCAGCCCCACCGGCCCACCGTGGAAATCGCGGATCAGGCGACTCAGCAGTTGGCGATCGAGGGTGTCCAGCCCCAGCTCGTCCACCTCTAGCAGAGCCAGGGCCTCCCGTGCCACTTCGGCGGTGATAGCGCCGTCGGCCTTGACCTGGGCATAGTCGCGCACCCGGCGCAGTAAGCGCAACGCCACGCGTGGGGTGCCTCGCCCGCGGCGGGCGATCTCGGCAACCCCATCGGGGGTGCAGGGCACCTGCAGGAGGCGGGCGGCCCGTTCCACGATCTGCTCCATGTCCGCCGGTCCGTAGAAGTCGAACCGATAGACTGCACCGAAGCGAGCGCGTAAGGGAGCAGTCATCAGCGCCAGCCGCGTGGTGGCGCCGATCAGGGTAAAGCGAGGCAGGCGCAGCCGAATGTTGCGCGCGGTGGGCCCCTTGCCGACCACGATGTCCAGCGCGAAATCCTCCATCGCCGGGTAGAGCACCTCCTCAACGGCCCTCCCCAGGCGATGTACTTCGTCAATGAACAAGATATCCCCCTGGCGCAGGTTGGTCAGGATGGCGGCCAGGTCGCCGGCGCGCTCTATGGCAGGGCCGGCCGTGACTTTCAGCCCCACGCCCATCTCATGGCTGATGACATGGGCCAGGGTGGTCTTGCCCAGACCGGGTGGCCCATAAAAGAGGATATGGTCCAGCGGCTCGCCGCGGGCGCGCGCGGCTTCAATCAGGATGCGCAGGTTCTCGCGCAGGCGGTCCTGCCCAACCATCTCGGACAGGGTGCGCGGGCGCAGCGCAGCATCCACCACCATCTCTTCGGGCCGGCTCTTGGGCGAAATCGCACGCTCAATCATGGCTCTCGCTTTCCCTGTGGCACCGCGCCAGGCGATGCCAGAACCGTTGTACATCTGTACTATACCCGGTGCTGGCCTGCTAGTCAAGCGTATGGGCATCTTCGTAGGGGGCCTCTCCTTTTGACTTTCGCTGCCACTTGCGGCACAATCGCCGAAGGTAACTATTCGGGCCGATTGAAGTCGCCCCTCCTGGGCACTTCGTGCCAGGTGTGCATCACCAAAGAGGTCGGCAAAGGCCGATCTCTGGCCGCAGGCCCAAGAAGGGGTGACTTCCAGTCACCGCTGAATAATCACAAGGAAGAAGGCTAGCCATGACACAACTTCAGGAACTTTCAGCCGGAGAAAGGGGCCGCGTGCGGATCACGGCGCTCAAGGCGGTCCAGGTGCAAAGCTGTCTACAATGCCTGGTCAAGGTGGAGACCGATGCCGGGATTGTGGGCTATGGTGAGGCGGGCGGTTCCGGGCCAATGGTGCGCGGGAACCTGCGCTACCTGGAGCCATTCTTGCTGGGCAAGGACCCCCTGGAGGTGGATAAGCTGTACAATCTGATGAGCAACCTCCAGCATCCCAACCGGCCCCACATGCCTACGGTCAGCGGGGTGGACATTGCCCTGTGGGATATCGCGGGCAAAATCTTGGGGATGCCGGTCTCGCAGCTCCTGCGGGGCCAGTATCGGACGGACATCCCCCTCTATATCAACACGGTTGGCCCCGAGGATTGGTTTGACGAGGGGGCATGTAAGGCCTGGGCCCAGGAAATCGCCAGCCATCCGGGGGGCTGGAAAGCGATCAAGATGGACTTCACCCGGCTGAGGGGGAGTGTGCTGCCCCAAGACTATTGGCGGCCAGGTGAGCGCGTCGCCACGCTGCGGCCAGGCCAGATCAAGCGGATCGCCCGCGGGTACGAGAACTGCCGTGCCGCCCTGGACCCCTCCATTGAGATGATCGTGCACTGCCACAACGAGTTTGACCTGCCCAGCGCCATCGGCCTGGCGCGCGCGGTGGCACCGATCTCGCCCATGTGGCTTGAGGATGCGTTGCCGATACCCTACACCGACGCCTGGAAGGTGCTCAAGGCCGCCTCGCCCGTGCCCATCCTGACCGGCGAGAAGCTGGAGTCGTTGCGCGAGTTTCTGCCCTTCCTGACCAACGGCGCGGTGGACATGATCCAGCCCGACATCGCCTTTGCCGGGGGCCTCAGCGGCCTATGGAAAATCGCTGAGCTGGCCGATCTGTTCCATGTGCCGGTGACGACCCACAACGTGGGCACCGTGGTTCAGCATGCGGCCACGGCTCACTTCGCGGCAGCAGCGCGCAATTTCGTGATCAGCGAGACATCGCTGGTGGCCGGCTCGGTGCTGGAGGACTTGATTGCCGAACCGCTGGTGGTGGTGGACGGCAAGCTGCGCGTGCCCTCTGGCCCTGGCCTGGGTATCACGGTGATCGAAGAGGCTGTGCGCAGACATCTGGCTCCAGGGGAACCATTTTGGGAGTGAAGTCCGGGGAGCTAGGGAGGGTGGATGTGCCAGGCACTTCGGGAGAGCCTGGCACATCCACCGGTCGAGGTTCGCCACCACCTAATTACTGAGGCTCGTGTGATCCCGTCTTGAGAGCTCTCCCGGCTCTCTATATAAGTCTTCCGGGGGCCGGATCAGCCCGCGCGCGATCAGGTACTCAATGATGAGGCGGGCGTTCTCCTCCGCGCTGTGGTTCACTGTATCAAGCCGGATCTCAGGGTTCTCCGGCGGCTCGTAGGGGTCGTCAATACCGGTGAAGCCCTTGATCTCTCCTCGCCGGGCCTTGGCATACATCCCCTTGCTGTCGCGCTGCTCGCAGACTTCCAGCGGCGTATCCACGAACACCTCGACAAAGCGGTCCGCGCCCACCATGGCGCGCACGTCATTGCGCGTGGCCCGGTATGGGCTGATGGCGGCACAAACTACCGTGCCACCGTGGCGCACGATCTCGGCTGCCACAAAGCCGATGCGCCGGATGTTGATGTCGCGGTCCTCCCTGCTGAACCCCAGCCCCCGGGACAGGTGCGTGCGTACCACGTCCCCATCCAAAAGGGTCACCTGGCGGCCATGCTCCAGCAGCAGTTGGGTCAGGATCTCGGCCGTGGTGGACTTGCCTGCGCCGCTCAGGCCGGTAAACCAGATGCACACCCCCTGCTTATAGCGCGGGGGGTAGGCCTCGGCCAGGATCTCGGCCACCTCGGGCCGGGTAAACCACTCCGGCAGCCGGCGGCCGTTGTTCAGGTATTCTTCGCGCACCTGGGTGCCGGAAATGGCCGCTATCTTCTTCCCCGGCGGCACCTTGTCTATCTCTTCGTAACGGTCCTCTTCGGGCAGGTAGACCAGGGTCTTGAAAGGCACAACCTTCACCCCTACCTCTGCGCTGCACGCTTCGGCCAGCTCCTGGGCGGCGTAGGGGGCGTAGAACGGTTTGCCACTCGAGTCGGCCCCGGGGCCGGCGTGGTCGCGGCCGACGATCAGATGGTTGGCGCCATAGTTGCGCCGGATGATCATGTGCCAGACCGCCTCGCGCGGGCCGGCCAGGCGCATGGCCAACGGCAGCAGTCCCAGCACGATGCGATCTGGGTCGTAGTAGCGGGCAGCCAGCGCCTTATAGGTGCGCACGCGCGTGAAGTGATCCACATCCCCCGGCCTGGTCATCCCCACCACAGGATGCAACAGCAGCGTGCCGTCCACCTCCTGTACAGCTCGCTTGGTCAGCTCTTCGTGCACCCGGTGTAAGGGGTTACGCGTCTGGAAGGCGACGACATTCGGGTGGCCGGCTGCCTCCAGCCGTGCCCGCGTCTGAGCAGGGGTCAGCCGCAGCTCACGGAAGTCATAATGGGTGGGCAACTGCAGCACGCGCAGCCGGCCCGACGCGTAGAAGCGGCCCCAACGGTGCATCTCGGCCACCAGGGGATGGCGTGGGTCGTTCGTGCCCAAAACCTTCTGAGCCTCCTCCTCCAGGTCCCATTCGTAGACCTCCTCCACCCGCATCACAGCCAGCAGCTCATTCTTGGGGTTGCGCAGGGCAATCTCGCCATCTAACCTGATGGGGTCTCCGGGTTGCACGGGCAGGGTAACCGGGATGGGGAAGAGGCGGCCATTGGCCAGGCGCATCTCTTCCACCACCCGCTGATAGTCGTCCCGGCCCATGAAGCGGTCCAGCGGTGAGAATCCACCTGTAGCCAATAACTCCAGATCGCAGGCTGCCCGCTCTGAGATCTGGATGGAGGGCAATGTGGTGGCGTAGGCTTTGACTTCCGGTAGCTCCTCGGGTGGAACCATCAAGTCCACCAAAACCCCGCCATAAGGGGTAATCAATGCAGTCTTCGTTGTAACAGGCAAGGTCATAGCACGGCCTCCAGCCGTGGTCAGTAGGATTTTTGGGCCGCCAACGCGTGCCGGGTATCCACGATCAGGCGGGCCTGGCGGGCGATGGCCGGCCAGTCGTAAGTGGAATGGTCGGTGACCACCACCACGCAGTCGGCGGCGGCCAGCGCGGCGCTCAGGTCCGTTTCAGCGGCCAGGTTGTAATCGTTATGAGAGATCGCTGGCACGTAGGGATCGTGATAGCGCACATCGGCGCCCTTCTGCCGCAGCAGTTCGATGATGTCCAAGGCCGGCGACTCGCGCACATCGTCCACGTCCCTCTTGTACGCCACCCCCAGCACCAGCACGCGGCTGCCCTTCACCGGCTTGCCGGCTTCGTTCAGGGCATCGGCAACTTTCTGCACCCAGTAGCGGGGCATCTCGCTGTTGATCTCACCGGCGAGCTGGATGAAGCGCGCGTTATAGTTCAGGGTCTTCAGTTTCCAGGATAGATAGTGGGGATCCAGAGGGATGCAGTGCCCCCCTACCCCTGGCCCGGGCGTGAACTTCATAAAGCCGTACGGTTTGGTCGCCGCAGCCTCGATCACTTCCCATACATCCAGCCCCAGTTTGTCGCACATGATGGCGATTTCATTAACCAGCGCGATGTTCACGGCACGGAAGGTGTTCTCCAGCAACTTGACCATCTCCGCGGCCCGCGTGGAAGAGACGGGCACGATCCGCTCAATGATCTGGCTATAGAGTGCCACCGCCACATCACGACAGGCCGGCGTCACCCCGCCCACTACTTTGGGGGTGTTCTCAACGGTGTACTGCCTGTTGCCCGGGTCAATCCGCTCCGGCGAGAAGGCCAGGAAGAAATCGGTGCCAACTCGCAACGCCCTGGCGTGCGGGCGTTCTACGAGCAAGGGCAGCAACAACTCTTCGGTTGTCCCTGGATAGGTCGTGGACTCCAATACTACCAGCATGCCCGGGTGCACATGCTGTGCCACCGACTCGCCGGCTGCTATCAGATAGCGCACATCGGGGTCACGCGTCTTGTTGAGCGGCGTGGGCACGCAGATGATGGCGACATCGCAGTCGCTCAGCGCCGCGTAGTCGGTGGTCGCGCGCAACCGGGCCAGGACGTGCCGCAGCCGTTCGGAGGGGACATCCTGCACGTACGATTCGCCGCGGTTCAGCGCATCCACCTTGCGGCCATCCACGTCCACCCCGACCACGGGGAAGCCTTTCTCGGCAAATGCCACGGCCAAAGGCAGGCCCACGTAGCCCAGGCCGATTACGGCCACCGTAGCTGTATGATCATGAATTCGGGTGAGAAGCTGCTCTTTCATGGTAATTCCTGCCGCTCTGGAATCCATCATAAGCCGCGCACGGGGCTGCGATGGCGCCGCCGATAATCAGGCCCAGGATGATGCGGCCATAACTCCCTGCGCGACAAAGCCTGTCAGGTCAGGATAAAGACCCAGATACCTTGCTCCATTCTGCCGCTCTCCTAAAGAGTACAACCTGGCTCGCGCGGATTGTCGGACCAAGCGCCGCGCAATGGAGGGAGATCCCCT
>DAOTZS010000119.1:0-14552 GCA_034434335.1 Anaerolineae bacterium | reverse complement strand
ATCGGACAGCGCAGCAGCTACAACAACTGGCGCTGGTCGGGCCCGGCTGCTGAGGAGTACAGCAAGCTAGTAGACGAGATCGGCTCGCTGCCGCTGGGCGATCCCAAGATTGACGAGCTGTTCGTCAAGGCCATGGACCTCTGGTTCAAGGAGCTGCCCGTCATCCCGATCACCCAGGCGCGCAAGATCATCCCCTTCGACACCACGTACTGGACCAACTGGCCAACTGCCAAGAACAACTACATGCATCCGCCCACGTGGTGGCAGAGCACCCATAAGATCATCCACAGCCTGCAACCGGCCCAGGGATGATAGGAGGCAGGTGCTACGCCTGACCTAAAGGACCGCTGGCAGCCATGGCTGCCAGCGGTCCTCCGGGGGCGGGTTGGAAAGCAGTGTCTTAGATAAAGGCTACTGCCAAGGCGCTCTCTAGCACCAGTCCCGTCGGCCAGTGGCCCGCCTCGCAAAGCTCTGGGGTAATGGGGCCCGCTGTATGTAGCGCATCTCAACACCCAGGGACTCCTGGCCAGGGCCACCAGATAGGCTAGAGAGCGCCTGTTGTGTTATGGACAGGAGTTACGCACCTTAGGACGTATCATCCCATTCCTCTGGCCCTTCCCTATCTTGCAGGGAAGGAGGTCGCAATCTGCGGTGTCTTGGGCGGCGAAGCCGCCCAAGACACTACTTTCCAGGGATTCTCCCGCCTCCAATTGGAGGCGAGGGCCAGGGGGGTGGGAGCACTGTGTGGCTTAGCTGCGTATATCCTGTGTAACTATTTAGCGGTGACTGGAAGTCACCCTTTTTGGGCCTGCGGCCAGTGGTCGGCCTTTGCCGACCACTCTCATGATGCATACATGAAGGGTGTCGGCCTACGCCGACACCTGGCACGAAGTGCCCAGGAAGGGCGATTTCAATCGGCCTGAATGGGATGGTTCAATTCACAGAGAAAATTGGTTTACACTTTTTGCGGTCATTGAA
This sequence comes from Anaerolineae bacterium, assembly GCA_034434335.1. Taxonomy (GTDB): domain Bacteria; phylum Chloroflexota; class Anaerolineae; order CG2-30-64-16; family CG2-30-64-16; genus DAOTZS01. The sequence continues at coordinate 13,574 of DAOTZS010000119.1, read as the reverse complement.
ATTGCGGCCCAGGGCCCTCACCCTTCCCCCTGCCCCCTCCCCTCTCCCGCTCGCCTTCAGCAGCGGGAGAGAGGAGGGGGATAAAAAAGGGGTTTGCGGCGGCCGAAGGCCGCCGCAAACCCCCCCATCTTATTCCCCCTCTCCCCTGGCCGCAGGCCGAGGGGGAGAGGGGGAACAAAGGGGGTGAGGGGCAGCGAAGGCCCGAGGGGGCAGAAAGTGTTAACCGATTTTGAACCATCCCGCCTGAATAGTTACAATCCTGTTTCAGTAAGGGGCCCTGTCGGGGCTCTGGTGATCTTGCTCGTAGCAAAGGTGCTTTTATGCGTGGTTTGACGAAAGAATATGTTATTCGGCGTCTGGGCATGTTTGTCCTGACCGTCTGGCTGGGGGCTACCCTGATCTTCACCATCCCGCGCCTGGCGCCCGGCGATCCGGTGGCGGCCATGGTGACCCGCTTGATGGCCCAATCCGGCTATGTGGAGAACAGCGCGGAGATCATCGAGGCCTGGCGGGCGCGCTTCGGCCTGGATGCGCCGATCCTGATCCAGTACTTCCGCTTCTTGCGCAACTCTATTGCCTTTGACCTCGGCTACTCGTTGGCGCAGTTCCCCGTCAAAGTCGAGGAGATGGTGTCCCGTTCCCTGCCCTGGACTATTGGCTTGCTGGCCATCGCCACCCTCATCTCCTTCATCGCCGGCAACACCATTGGGGCCTTGCTGGCCTGGCGTCGTACGCCGGCCCTGGTGAAAAACCTCCTGCCGCTGACCCTGACCTTCACCTCAATTCCTTTCTTCATGTTGGCCATCCTGCTCATCTATGTCTTTGGCTTTGGCCTGAAGTGGTTCCCCATCGGTGGGGGGTATGACACGCGCACGGTAACTATGGGGCTTAACTGGCCGTTTATCAAGAGCGTGATCTATCACGGCACTTTACCGGCTTTTGCCATTGTGATTGCCTCCATGGGGTTTTGGGCCCTGGGCATGCGCGGCATGATGATCACCAACGAGGGAGAGGACTACATGATCCTGGCCCAGGCCAAGGGGTTGCATGCCGGCCGCATCTTCTGGCGCTACGCGGTGCGCAATGCGGTCTTACCCCAGGTTACTGCCCTGGCTTTGAGCCTGGGTGGCATCGTTGGTGGCTCTGTACTGGTCGAATACCTGTTCTCTTACCCAGGCATGGGCTATCTGCTCTACCAGGGGATTGTCAACAATGACTATACCGTCATCCAGGGGATCGTGTTCATCTTGATCTTGAGCACTGCGACCGCGGTGTTGATTATTGACATGATTTATCCGATGATTGACCCACGCATTACGTATCAGAAGAAGTGAAGGTGCTATGACTACACTGGCAACGGCTAAACCGGGGGCCCGCAAAGCGGCCCGGATCAATCGCTGGGATTCGCCGTGGCTGAACCCCAAGTTTATTGCCGGGTTTATCATGGTGATGGCGGTAGTGCTGATGGGTCTGGCGGGCCCTCTGTTTTGGGACGCAAAGCTGGCACGGGTGGGTTCGTCGCCCCTTAACCTGCCTCCCATCTGGGCACCCAACCCGATGTTCCCGCCACCCGACCCGGCCCATCCCCTGGGCACCGAAAGTAACGGCCGCGACATGCTGGCAGTGGTGATCACCGGTGCGCCACGTTCCCTGCAGGTGGGGCTGATCGCGGCCGGCGTGGGGATGCTCGTGGGCATCCTGTTGGGGTTCTCAGCCGGTTTCATGGGGGGATGGGTGGATAACGTAATCCGCACCGTCGCCGATGCGGTGATCACCATTCCCTCGCTGGCTATCCTGATCGTGATTTCTTCCTATGTGCGTCAGCTCGACATCAGCAGCATGGCCCTGATCCTGGGGCTGTTCGCCTGGGCAGGGCCGACGCGGCTGATCCGTGCCCAGGCTCTCTCGCTGCGCGAGCGTGGCTACGTGCGCATGGCGCGCCTCTCGGGTGTCTCCACGTTCGACATCATGTTCAAAGAGATGATGCCCAATATGTTGCCTTACCTGGCCTCCAGCTTCGCCGGCAACGTCTCCGGTGCTATCCTGGCCGCCACCAGCCTGGAAGCCTTGGGCCTGGGCCCCACCCGTATTCCCACGCTGGGCATGACCATCTTTTACGCTATCCGCGCCGCGGCCATCATCCGCGGCATGTGGTGGTGGTGGGGCTTCCCCATCCTGGTGCTCATCATTATCTTCTCCGGCCTCTTCCTCATCGCGATCGGCCTGGATGAGATCGCCAACCCCCGCCTGAGAGGAGCCAGAGCGGCATAGATGGTAACGCATAATGTAGCCTGGAAAGCGACGGAAACCCAGAACCGGCCTCCTGCCCCCGATACCATCCTGGATGTCAGGAACCTGCGCGTGCACTACGAGACGCCTTTGGGGGATGTCATCGCGGTCAACGGGGTCTATTTCAACGTTTTTCGCGGTGAGACCCTGGGCCTGGTGGGCGAGTCGGGTTGTGGCAAGACCACTGCCGCCATGGCCATCCTGCGCCTGGTACCGCCGCCGGGGCGCATCGTGGAAGGCGAGGTGCTGATCAATGGCACTAACATGGTCACCCTCAACGAGTGGGAGCTGCGCCAGATGCGCTGGCGCCAGGCAGCCCTCATCCCTCAGGGGGCCATGAACTCTTTGAACCCTGTCATGCGGGTCAAAGACCAGATCGCCGACGGCATCGAAGCACACGAGGGGAAGCAGCCGCCCAGGGTATTGAAGGAACGCATCCTGGAACTGTTGGCTATGGTGGGGTTGCCCAGCCGGGTCTACGACATGTATCCCCATGAGCTGAGTGGGGGGATGAAACAGCGTGTGTGCATCGCTATGGCCATCGCCCTCAACCCCCCCTTGATCATCGCCGATGAGCCCACCAGCGCGCTGGACGTGGTGGTACAACGGCTGGTGGCGCAGACCTTGCTGGACGTCAAGGCACGCCTCAACGTCTCGATGATCCTGATCGGCCACGATATGGGGTTGCAGGCGCAGTTGGTAGACCGCGTGGCCGTGATGTACGCCGGCAACATCGTTGAGATCGCGCCGGTTTACGATGCTTTCAAGAGGTCTCTGCATCCGTACACCCAACTTCTGATCTCTTCCATCCCCTCCATCAAGGAGCGCAAGCCGCTTCAGGTGACCGAAGGTCTGACGCACGACCTGCGCAACCCGCCGCCCGGCTGCGTCTTCCACCTGCGTTGCCCGCATGTCATGGAGCGGTGTCGCCTGGAGGTGCCGTCTCTGCGGGAGATAAGACCGAAGCACCACGTGGCGTGTCACTTGTATACGTGAGTCATGAGGCGTACTACGTGGGTTAACCGAGGCCAGGTTTTAGTGGGAGGGGGAGAAAAAGGGGGTTTGCGGCGGCCGAAGGCCGCCGCAAACCCCCCATCTTGTTTCCCCCTCTCCCCCGGCCGCAGGCCAGGGGAGAGGGGGGAAAAGGGGGTGAGGGGCAGTGAAGGCCCGAGGGGGCAGAAAGCGTTAACCGATTTTGGACCATCCCAGTGGGAGGGGAAGAATCGTGGTGAGATACTTTACTCTTGAATACTGGATAGATGAAGGTTGGTATGTCGGCAGGCTGAAGGAAGTTCCGGGCGTATTTAGCCAGGGAGCATCCATTGAAGAGTTGGAGGAGAACATCCGAGACGCCTACCAGCTAATGCTAGAAGAGGAGCAGGGAGTCCTACCCCGCGTTGGAGTGCAAACAAAGGAAATAGGGGTAGAGACGTGAGACGACATGAATTCGTCCGAGAATTGACACAAGCAGGGTGCTACCTGAAACGCCACGGCAAAAAGCATGACATATTTGGAATCCCAAGAACGGGCGAAAGGCGCCAGTGCCTCGTCATGTGGAGATCAAAGATACCCTTTGCGAGCTGATTCGCGCACAGTTGGGGCTCAAATGAGAAATGCACTTCCGATGTCACCCCCCTTATTAGAAGTCCGCAATGCCACCAAGATTTACGGCGGTGGCCTTCTCTGGTCTGGTGAACAGGTTATCGCGCTGCAGGATTTCAATCTGACCATTGCCGAAAAGCCGGCCACGATCACCACCATTGCCGGCGAGAGTGGCAGCGGCAAGACCACCCTTGCCAATGTGATCCTGGGGTTCATCAGCCTGACCTCGGGCCAGATCCTCTACAAAGGCCGCGACATCGCCACCATGAACAGGCAGCAGCAACTCGAGTATCGCCGAGAGGTACAGGCTGTCTTTCAGGACCCTTATGAGGTCTATAACCCCTTCTACCGGGTAAAACATGTCTTTGATCTGGTCATCAGCCGCTTCAAGCTGGCCAACAACCCCAGAGAGGCGCGCGACCTGATCGAGGAGGCACTGAAGGTGGTGGGGATGCGGGGTGAGGAGGTACTGGAGAAGTATCCTCACCAGCTCAGCGGCGGCCAACGCCAGCGCATGATGGTGGCCCGGGCTTTTCTGCTCAAGCCTCGCCTGATCGTGGCCGACGAGCCCGTCTCGATGGTAGATGCCTCCTTGCGCGCCATGATCCTGGACATCATGTTGCGCATGCGAGACGAGTACAATATCTCGTTCCTGTATATTACCCACGACCTCAGCACAGCTTACCAGATCGGCGACCAGATCTATATCCTGTACCAGGGCTCCATCGCCGAGCGGGGGGAGACCACCCAGGTGATCGAGAACCCCAAACATCCTTACGTGCAATTGTTGATTGACTCGATCCCTGTGCCCGATCCCACCCAGAAATGGGCTACCAATCTGGTCCTGCCCTCAGAAGAGGAGCTACGCAGCCGGGCCAACAGTGGCTGCCGCTTCTACCCCCGTTGTCCTCATCGCATGGAGCGTTGCCTGGTGAAACAGCCTCCTCTTTACCCGGTGGACAGCTCAAAGCACGAAGTGGCTTGTTATCTCTACGAGTAAGAGACGATGGACAAACAACAGAGGAGTACCCCTTTGTTTTTGCTCCTTCGTTTTTGCTCCCTCGTCCCTGGCCCTTCCTAAATGCGCGAGTTTCTCCGCCTGACGGCTCTTCTGGTTGTCCCCCTTCTCGTTATCGCCGCCGTGGTGGGGCTGGTGCTGTATGCCCGGAGTACGCTTCTTGCCTGTCCGCCCCACTGTAAAGGGGCTGACCTGCGCACGGCCGATCTGCGCAAGGCCAACCTGACTGGCGCCGACCTGCGTGAGGCCAACCTCAGCGGGCTCGACCTGGAGGGAGCCAATCTGCAGAAAGCCGACCTCTTCTTCGCTGAGCTAAAGGGGGCCAATCTGCGGGCAGCCAACTTGAGCGGAGCCCACCTGCGGGGTGCCTGGCTGCTAGAAGCCGACCTCACCCGGGCTGACCTGCGCGGAGCCGACCTGCGCGGGGCCCGGCTGCGGGCAGCCAGGCTGGTCGAGGCCGACTTGCGGGGAGCAGACCTGACTCACGCAGAACTGGCCAGGGCTGACCTGAGAGGTGCCCTGCTGGACGAAACCACCGCGATCGGCTACAAATGGCGGTTGGTCTGGGAAATCACCACCCAGGGTGCAGCAGGCCGCGACCTGGCGGACCGGGACCTGGTCGGCGCCAATCTCAACGGTGCCGACCTGCGACAAGCCAACCTCAGCCGGGCCGACCTGTCGGATGCTGACCTCGGCGGGGCCGACCTGACGGGCGCCAACCTCAGCGGTGCTCGCCTGCATCAGGCCGTGGTGGACGATGCCACCCGCCTGGAGCCCAAATGGCGGCTGGTGTGGCAGATCCTCAACGATATCGAAGCCGATCGTGGCCTGGCCAGAGCTGATCTCAGCGGGGCCAACCTGGACAAAGCCTACTTGCGCCGGGCCGATCTGACCGGAGCCAACTTGGCCGGGGCCACGCTGGTGGAGGCCGACCTGACCACGGCCCATCTGGTGGAGGCCAACCTGCGCCAGGCCAACCTGACACAGGCCAGCCTGCTCCGAGCCGACCTCTCTGGGGCCGATCTGCGCGGGGCCGATCTCACCGGCGCCGATCTCAATGGTGCCAATCTGCGGCGGGCCATCCTGGACGCCGACACCCTCATCGCTGATAAATGGCGGCTGGCCTGGGAGATCCTCAACTACGGTGCTGCCAACCGCGACCTGCGCCATGTGCGCCTGGGGTGGGCTGACCTGGCCGGGGCTGACCTGCGCGGGGCCAACCTGGAGGAGGCCGACCTGCGGGATGCCAATTTGCAGAACGCCCGTCTGGAAGGTGCCAACCTGAGGCGGGCCAACCTGAGCGGAGCCAACCTGCGGGGTGCCAACCTGAGCGGAGCCGAACTACAAGAGGCCGATCTGGCCGGGGCAGATCTGACGGGAGCTACTCTGCCCGAAGGATTTGTCCGGGATTAGAGAGGGTAGCTGACAGTCACCTGGGTTCAAGGGCCTTACCCCTCGGCCGGCAGCGTCAGCTCAGACTGGGCGGTGATGCTCATCTTGTGTGCTCCTCTCCTGTGATTGAAAGATGCTTTTTTGGACAAAATATGCTATAATGTCTCCGTGCCCTCGCAGAGTTCTCACCAGGGAGCGCCTGTTGAGAGCAGAGCAGGGGCCACCCGCTGATTACTTATCCGTGGGGGCTGCTGCCGCTCAGCCCCGTATGGACATCATCGTGGCCGGCCGTGCCAGGCCCCCAGCGCTCATGGGCGGCGTCATAGCCGCCAAGGAGGCAGGTCGTTCTTATGGCTCGCATTATCGCCATAGCCAACCAAAAAGGCGGCGTGGGCAAAACCACCACCGCCATCAACCTGGGGGTAGCGCTGGCCAACCTGGGATGCCATGTGCTGCTGGTGGACCTGGACCCCCAGGCTGCGCTCTCCTACGGTGTTGGCGTGCAGGCCGATGGCTTAGCGCGCACCATCTATGACGCCCTGGTGAATGATCAGCTCGACCCGGCCAGCCTGATCCACCCGGTGCGCAACGGGGTGGACCTGGTGCCGGCCAACATTGACCTGGCCGCTGCCGAGCTGGAACTGATCTCGGCTTTCAGCCGTGAGCACGTTTTGCAGGGCGTTCTGGCCCCTCTGGCTCCCCGCTACGATTACATCCTGATCGACTGCGGTCCCAACCTGGGACTGCTTACCATCAATGCCCTGACGGCCGCTGACATGGTGCTCATCCCCATGCAGTGCGAGTTCTTCGCCCTGCGCGCCATCAGCCTGCTCCTGCGCACCATCAGGCGAGTTCAGGCACGCCTGAATCCCAGGCTGACCGTCTTCGGCATCCTTGGCACCATGTATCAGACCGGCACGCGCCATGCCGACGAAGTGCTGACCCAGGCGCGCTCTCTGTTCGGCGAACACGTCTTTGACTTCTACGTCAAGAAAAGCATCCGTTTTGCCGAGGCCTCAGCCCTCGGCCAGTCTATCCTGGAATACGCCCCAAGCCACGAGGGCGCAGCAGCCTATCGAACCCTTGCGGAGGTATTGAGGAATGACCAAAAGTGATATGGCCAAGTCAGGAAAAAGCCGCGGCCGAGGGCTGGATGTGCTCTTCGACAGCAGCACGGCTCCGGTTGACACCCCCCAGCCCATTGACGAAGACCTGGCAGCCTTACTGGATCAAGAGGTTGTGGCGGCAGAAGCCGGCGTGTCACCGAAGGAGCCCGTCACTCCTGTCCTCCCCTCGGATATACGCGCTGGCCCGCAAAGCAGCGGAGCAGAGGAGCCACCCGAGCGCATTGACGTACCCCCCTCAGCCGGCGAGGCGCTGCCGGTCGAGCCAGAATTACCAGGGGCACCAGAGGCACCAGGTGGCGTTGCCGCGGGTGAACCCTCACCCGAGCCCGAGCGCAAGTTGCCCGCGACCAAGCGTTTCGGTGCCATCATTATGGAGACGGCTCCGGCGGAACAGCCTGCCCCTGCTGCCATAGAAGAGCCGCGACTTGAGCTGCGCACCACAGCCCCGCCCGGCCCGGGCGGCCAGCCTGCGGAGACGCCATTGCCCGCGGCCACCCAGCTTTCCGACGAACAAAAGGCCATCATCATCTCTCGGCTCGACAGCGCGCTGGGGGAGGGCTGGCTGAAGGCGCTCCACAAACAGATTGACGAGCTCTACAAACAAGTGGCCACCGAATTCAGCAGCCCGCCAGCCCAGGCCGAAAAAGCCCTAAGCCTCTTGCGGGAAGCCCGCCAGACCCTGATCGAGCGCCCCGAGGACTATGTCACTGCCGAGTACCGCACTCTTCAGGTGCGCGCCATGCTCGACCGTACCCGCGAGAGCCGCAAACAGTCTCATTATTACGGCCCTCGCATCCTGGGCTATGAGGTGGCCTGGATGTTGCTCTTCTTGCTCGGCCTGGTCTTCACGCAACCGGTGGCTGCCTGGGTAGGTTATCTGGCCAATATGAGCCAGGCGACCATGAACGATGTGTTCCCATTCTGGAACACCATGCTGTGGGGCGGCATCGGGGGGGTGATCGGGGCGCTGTACCACTTGTGGTGGCACGTTTCGGATCAACAAGATTTTGACCGCCACTATATGATGTGGTATCTGGTGCAACCGATCATGGGGCTGGTCCTGGGGGGCATCCTCTACCTGATCCTGGCCGGGGGCTTTCTGGTCCTGCAAATCAACCTGACTGACGAGAAGGTCAGTACGGCCGCCCGGCTGCTTCCCTATCTGGCGGCCGTCCTGGGGGGCTTCCGCCAGAACTTCGTCTATGAGCAGTTCGACCGGTTGATTGCCATGTTTACTCCGGGCACACGAGGGGGCGGAGGTGGTGGTTCCACAGCCTGATAGGGAGACCCTTCGGGTGGTGATCGCGCCCGAAGGGTCTCGTGTCTATCTGACCTGACGCCAGGCGGACAGGTCTACCCGTTCCAGGCGTGGGTTAGGGGTGATCCCCGGAATGCGCCCCCGTTTGGCCCTCGGCTCATCCCCCACCATCTTGATATCGGCCGTGAAGTCAATCGGTGCCGCACCTGAGATGGCGCTGCCAATGCCGTAGGCGTCCACCGGCGCGTTGCGCGCTTTGAAGAGCTGAATGCGCGCTGGATCAATGCCCCCGCTCACCACAATCTTTACGTGCTGGAAGCCAGCCTGATCCAGCCGGGCGCGCACTTCCGTTACCAGGGCTGGCGTCACGCGGCCGCGCTCCGCCGGCGTGTCCAGGCGCACCCCCCAAAGCCGGTCTCCCAGGGCGTGAGCCACGCGTAGCGCCTCTTCCGCCTCATCTTTGAAGGTGTCCACCAGCGCGATGCGTCGCACCGACGGGTCTACGATGCGGTCGAAGGCCCGCATGGCCGCCACAGTATCCCCCATGCAGAGGATCAGGGCGTGGGGGATGGTACCGCTGGGTTGGATGCCAGCCAGGGCTGCGCCCATGGGTGTGGCGCAACCGGCACAACCACCCACCATGGCCGCATACTCCATGCGGGCGCTCACGTCGGGGTGCACGTGCCGGGCGCCAAAGCTGATCACCGGCACCGGCGCCGCGGCCTGCACACAGGCCTGCGCCGCCGTGGCCCAGCCACTTTCGCTGGCCAGGATGCCGAGGATGGCTGTCTCATAGATGGCAAAGGTCGGATAGGGCGCGCGAATGCGTAGCACTACCTCTTTAGCCTGCATGGGCACCCCTTCTGCCAACGCCTCCACCTGGGCATCTTCTGGCAGGACGCGCGCCAGCAGGGCCAGTACCTCTCGCATCCCGCACAACAGGCCATCCCCATTGGGAAAGACCTCCATGGTTACTTCGGGCGCCAGCCCTTCGGCATCCATGATCTGCTTAGAGCGCAGGAAATAGATGTCAGCATTGCGCCCACTCAGTGTATCTTCCGACGGTGCAAACAGGCGTGTCCTCTCGTCGATCCCAAATATCTCAGCCATAATTCTCCTCATCGTACAAGTGCAGCCTGGCCTTGCTCGTACCCCTTGGCCCCCTCCAGGTTGATGGGCAGCCCTCCTCGGGTGGTGCCCTAATCGGTATGGGCAGGGCTTGTCCCTGCGCCATGGCGACACAAGAGGGGCGACCACCAGGGTCGCCCCATTGGCATCAAGTTAGCGGCCACAGCTCCCCTCCCCTGCCGCGCCCCCTACGGAGGGCTGGCGGGGGAGGGTGGCTGCAGGCCGGGTGGGGGCCTCTGCAGAGTTGCGGGTTGGCCCTCCCCCGCTGTGCCCGTACCCGGTGCGATTTCCAATCGCCCGCCCCTTAATTGATGCCTATGGGGCGACCACGAGGGTCGCCCCCACCCATTGGCGCGCCCCTTGGCCAACAAACCCGGACACGCCAGCCTCTCAAAGCGGCGAGCAGGCTCAGAACGGGAGGGGGTCGCTGCTGTTGATGAAGTTGACTCCCTGTCGCGCGAACTCGGCGAAGCGCTGCATGGCGATGGTGTGGAAGTCAATCTCCGGATGCACAACCGGAGAAGTGCAGTCGCGTAATAAGAATATCCTCTTCAGCACCTCTGGCCGCTGCCCAAAGTGCTCCACCAGGTCTTCGAGCGTCTCCAGGACACAGTGGCTTTCCGCCTCGCCGGCGATAAGGATATAGTCGGCCCGCTCCAGGATCTCCAGGAAAGCCTGATTACGCGTGCCCCCCGGCTGATCGGGGACAGGCACCTCGGGCTGGATAATGGAGTAGTGTTCGGTCAACGGCACGCTGCCTTTGGTCAGCCAGAGGGGCTGCGTCTTGCGCGCCAGCGAGTGCCAGAAGACTGCGGACCACAACTCGGGGTCCAGCGCCTGACCGATACTGCCGATCTGGACATGATACGGCCAGATGCAAAGCTGTTTCTTGTGCTGCAGTTCCAGCTCGCGCACATAGCGCACCGAAGCCTCGGCCTCAAACAGGGGCCGCCAACGTCCAGATTCCACATCAGCCAGGGTGATAATCGTAAAAGGCGCAGGGTGTTGACCCTGGCCGTCGGCCCACCAGGCCGGCGAGAAGATCTGGCCCGGCAAGTGGGAGTCCAGCGAGCAGGTGATGTGGGTGATCCGTTCGGCGTGGCGATAGATGAACTCGATCGTGCGCCGGATGTCGTCCAGCGCGCCGGGCACGTTAAGGCTGCCTTGCCGGTGGCAGAAATCCACCTGCATGTCAACGATCACCAGGTGGACTTTCTCCCTGTCCTGGCTGGCCGGGGGCAGGTTGGCCGCGGCTGCCTCGGCCGCTATGCGTGCCAGGTCGGGATAGAAAAGGGTGCCAATCCGTTGCGGATCGTAAAAGCGGGGAAACTCAGCCATCCTCAACCTCCCTATGCGCGGACGCGCTCGATATGCGCGCCCAGAGAGCGCAGTTTCACATCTATCGCTTCGTACCCGCGGTCGATTTGACCTACATTAGCGATGGTACTTGTCCCCTCGGCTGCCAGCGCGGCGATGAGCAACGCCATGCCGGCCCGGATATCCGGGGTGCTCATCTCCTGGCCCCAGAGGGGTGATGGGCCAACAACCACCGCCCGATGCGGGTCGCACAGGATGATCTTCGCCCCCATGGCGATCAGTTTGTCCACAAAGTAGAGCCGGCTTTCGAACATTTTCTCGTGGATCAGCACTGTGCCCCGGGCCTGGGTGGCCACCACCAGCGCGATGCTGATCAGGTCAGCCGGGAACTGAGGCCACGGCGCATCGTCAATCTTGGGGATCGCTCCACCGACATCTTCGGCCACCACCAGATGTTGCTCATCCGGCACAATCAGGGTGTTGCCCTCCATGCGCAGGGACACACCCAGCCGATGGGCAAATACCCAGTTGATCATCCGCATGTGCTCTGGCACCACGCCGTGGATGCGGATTTCACCCCTGGTCACCGCACCCAGGCCCAGGAAGCTGCCCACCTCAAGATAGTCGGGAGAGATGGTGAACTCACAGGCCCGCAGCTTATCAACGCCCTGGATCACCAACGTGTTGGTGCCGATCCCCTCGATCTGGGCGCCCAGGGAGTTCAGGAAGTTGCACAGGTCCTGGACATGGGGCTCGGAGGCGGCGTTGCGGATCACGGTGGTGCCCCGTGCCAATACTGCCGCCATAATAGCATTCTCAGTGGCCGTCACGCTCATCTCGTCCAGGAGGATGTCGGCCCCACGCAGGCCGTTGGCGCGCATGGTGAAATCATAGCGGTTGAACTCGATCTCAGCGCCCAGCGCTGACAGGGCCAGCAAGTGGGTATCCACCCGGCGACGCCCAATGCGGTCACCTCCGGGGAGTGGCAGGACAGCCCGGCCGAAACGGGCCAGCAATGGCCCTGCCAGCAATACCGAGCCGCGAATCTGTTGGAACAGCTCTGGTCGCGGTTGGGCAAAGTGGGCCGCGTCGGCGCAGAGATGCAAAGCCCTGTCCTCATCCCGCACCCTCACCCCCAGCTCCCCCAGCAGTTGCACCATCGTGGCTACATCGCCGATGCGCGGCACGTTGTGCAAGGTCACGTCACAGTCTGTGAGCAGAGTAGCAGCCAGGATCGGCAAAGCCGCGTTTTTGTTGCCAGACGGGGTTACATCCCCGTTCAACGGATAACCGCCCTCGATGATAAAACGCTCCATCAGAACCCCCTTCTTATGGAGAAGATCAGGTGGCCGGCCAAAGGGTGACCGCCTCACCCACTGTGACGCCAAGCTCTTGGCCGGCGTTCCCGTCCCGCACGGCCACCTCGAGTGTGTCAGCGCTGCTCACTACTATGACCAGTTCGCCCCGCTCCACCGCCGCGTAGGATGCGCTGGGGCCGCAGATCTCCCGGCCGGCGACCATGCATCGCCAATGGCCTGAGGCGACCCAGGCGGCCGGGATGTTGGTGATCAGGTTACCGAAGCGGTCCACATGTACCACCTGCCCCTCAATGTGGCCATCGGCGTGGCTGGTTGGCGTGGGCCAGGGCAGGAGCACCGGGTCCGAGATAGGGTATCCCATTTCGCTGGGGGGCACGCCCAGGGCCAGATGTGCTGCCACCGGCGCGAAGATGTCGCGGCCGTGGAAGGTGCGGCTGACAGTGGGTAGCCAGTACTCGGGGCGGTTCAGTTCCCAGGCGCGCGCTTGGGGCTCCTGCAGGGCATGGGTGAAGAGGCCATTGTCAGGGCCCACATACCAGGCGCGGCTGGTTTCCACCACCAGTGGCCGGCGCTGGCTCCCGACCCCGGGATCCACCACCGCCAGATGGACAGTTCTCGGCGGAAAATAGGGCGCGGCGCGCGCCAGGATGTAGGCACCCTGCCAGACATCGTGTGGGGCGATGTCGTGGCTCAGGTCTACCAGCTGCACGGCCGGCGCGAGCCCCAGGATGACGCCCTTCATCATCCCAACATAGCCGTCGGCCATCCCGAAGTCAGTGGTCAGGGTGATCACTTTTGTAGGCACTGGCAACCATCTCCCGTTGGCGCCCATTCTACTCCACGCCTGGGTGAGCGTCAACTGGTGCCCGGAAGCAGAGCCTGTCGGCTCGCCGGGAAAAAGGGGTTCACAATCCTGGCCCGATCTGTCTACTGGTCGCCCATGGGCAGGGACAAGCCCTGCCCCTACCGATGGTCGCCCATGGGCAGGGACAAGGTCGCCCCATGGGCAGGGACAAGCCCTGCCCCTACCGATGGTCACCCCCTGGGGGCAGGAACTTGTAGGAGCTACCCTTGTGGTCCCCCCTTCTGGCTGTGGTATAATTGGAAGAGGTTCGAATCATGCC
>DAOTZS010000118.1:0-16251 GCA_034434335.1 Anaerolineae bacterium | reverse complement strand
GCCCCCACCCTGGCCCTCCCCCGCTGCGCCCCGGTACGGGCACAGCGACGCTGTGCCCGTACCGGGCTGGCAGGGGAGGGTCTTCGTCCCCCCAAGAGAGAACAGCTACCTGGTCTCCTTAACTTGATGCCTATGGGGCGATCCTCCAGATCGCCCCACCCGGCACGAAGTGCCCAGGAGGGGCGATTTCAATCGGCCTGAATAGTTACGAACGGAGAAAGGTCAGGAGGTAACGCATGCCACATCCGCTACGGGAACCTTACCCATTGATGGAAAGCTGCCGCGACACCTTGCGCGCGGTCAGCGGCCGGCCCTTGTCAGAGGTGACGCTGGAGCGGGTTGCGGCCGGCGAGCTGTCGCCCGCCGATCTCCACATCACGGCCGATACCCTGCGCCGGCAGGCCGAGATCGCCGCGGCGGCCGGTTACCTCCCGCTGGCCTGCAACCTGCGCAGGGCCGCAGAGCTGACGGCCATCCCCGACGAGCAGTTGCTGGCCATGTACGAGATGTTGCGGCCGGGCCGCGCCTCCTACGCCGAGCTGCTTGCCCTGGCCGCGCGGCTGGAAACCGAATACGCTGCGCCCGAGAGCGCAGCCCTGGTGCGAGAGGCTGCCGAGGTCTATCAGGCCCGCGGCCTGCTCCGGGCTGAGTAGCTTGACTTTATCAGACTTTGGCCATTTGAGGAGGAAGCCCCATGTTGACCGAGATACGCCTTGACCTGGACCGCCAACGCGGGACAATAGACCGCAACATCTTCGGCGGGTTCGCCGAGCACCTGGGACGTTGCATTTATGGTGGCATTTATGACCCCGATTCACCGCTGGCCGGCCACAATGGCCTGCGCACCGACGTGCTGGCCGCGCTCCATCGCCTGCGCATGCCGATCATCCGTTATCCGGGTGGCAACTTTGCCTCCGGCTATCGCTGGCGGGATGGCGTCGGCTCCCGCCTGGAGCGCCCGACCCGCCTGGACCTGGCCTGGCACGCGCTGGAGCCCAACACCTTCGGCACTAACGAGTTCATCTATTTCTGTCGCCAACTGCGCGCCGAGCCGTACCTGGTCGTCAACTGCGGCGACGGCGATCTGCGCGAGGCGCGCGATTGGGTAGAGTACTGCAACGGTACCCAGGACACGGCGCTGGTCAAGCTACGTCGCGAGCATGGCTACTACGCGCCGCACCAGGTGAAGTACTGGGGGATTGGCAACGAGGTAGATGGCCAGTGGCAGATCGGCTACAAGACCCCCCAGGAGTACGCGCGCGCTTTCGTGGAGTTCGGCAAGGTCATGAAGTGGGTTGACCCTGAGATCCGGCTGATCGCCTCTGCCACCTCAAGTTGGGCGCCGGATTGGGTCGAACGGTTCCAGTTGTTGCTGGAAGCGGCTGGCCGGCCCCTGCCCGGCTGCCCCCAGCCGCTGCTCGACTACCTTTCCATCCACTGGTACGTGGGCAATCGCGAGGACGACTTTGCCGGCTACATGGCCCTCTCAGAGCTGTTCGAGGAGCGCCTGAGTGCCTGCGAAGGGCTGATCCGCGCCGTCAGCCTGGCGCACGGGATCACGCACCCCGTGGCCCTGGCCGTGGACGAGTGGAACGTCTGGTATCGCACGGGGGTGGCCGAGAAGCTGGAGGAGGTCTACAACCTGGAGGATGCCCTGGTGACGGCCTTGCAGTTGAACGCCTTCATCCGCCACGCCCGCAGCGTGCGTATGGCCAACCTGGCGCAGATCGTCAACGTCATCGCGCCGATCCTCACCCGCCCCGATGGCCTGGTATGCCAGACGATCTACTACCCATTTGAGCTGTACAGCCAGCATTGCGGGGACATCGCGCTCGATCCCTTCTGGGCAGGTGAGACCTTCGCTGGCAGAGGCTACACCGGCATCCGGGTGCTGGATGTGGCTGCCACCCTGGACACGATGCGCAGGCAGGTGGCGCTTTTCGTGGTCAACCGCTCGGCAGATCAGGCGGTTGAGGCGGAGGTGACGCTGGCGGCCGGGCAGTTCAGCGGCCCAGGCCAGGTGCTGGTGGTCAACGGCCCAGACATCAAGGCCAGCAATACGTTCGACGCGCCGGACCAGGTGGACTGCCGCAAGGAGACAGTGATGGTGGAGGGGCGGTCGTGGCGACACACCTTTGAGCCGCATTCGGTCACAGCTCTTGTCTGTCCTGTGGCCCGGTGAATCAGGCACAGTAAGCTGGTGCTGGCCTTGTTGTTCCTCTCCAGATTGGTGCCCTGCCCTATGAATTGTGCAGGGAGCGCTGGGCGATCTTGACCCTCAAGGAGCTATCTTCCCATGGCAATCCAATTCCGCAAACGTCTGATTGACAACGTGCCTTATGAAGCGGCCGCCGTCTTCGATGTGAACAACGACGGCGTATTGGATATTGTCTGCGGCGAGTACTGGTATGAAGGGCCCGACTTTGCCATCAAGCACAAGATCTGCGATGTCGAGCCAGTGGGCGAGTACTTCGACGATTTCAGCGATTATGGGATGGACGTCAATGGCGACGGCTGGCTGGACATCATCACCGGTGGCTGGTGGGGCCAGACCCTGCGCTGGCGGGAGAATCCGCGCGGGGTTGGGCTGTGGCAGGTGCACGATATTGATCGCTGCGGCAACATCGAGACTATCCGCTTCTGCGACATTGACGGCTGCGGCATCCCCGAGGTGTTCCCCAACACGCCCGGCGAACCGCAGGCCTTCTACAAGCTGGTGGTGGATGAACACGGCAGGGGCACAGGCCGCTTTACCAAGCACGTCATCGGCCAGGGGCCCAGTGGGCACGGCATGGGATTTGGCGATATCAACGGGGACGGGAGGGTGGACATCATCCTGGCCCGAGGCTGGCTGGAGCAGCCAGCCAACCCATTGGAGACCCCGTGGGCCTTTCACCAGGAGTTCGACCTGGGCACGGCCAGCGTGCCCATCCTGGCCTACGACATCACCGGCAACGGACTGTGCGACCTGATCGTGGGCCAGGCCCACGATTACGGCCTGGCCTGGTGGGAGCAGCGGATTGGCCCTGACGGCCAGCGTTCCTGGACCAGGCATGAGATTGATGCCACTGTGTCCCAATACCACGACCTGTGGCTGGCCGACATAGACGGCGATGGCGCGCCGGAGCTGATCACCGGGAAGCGCTGGCGCGCCCACAACGACGCCGACCCCGGCTCGGCCGACCCGGTGGGGATCTACTACTTCAAGATCAACGGCGGCCAGTTCACCAAATATGTGATTGACTACGGGCCGGCAGGCCAGGCTTCGGGGTGTGGTATCTACTTCTGGGTGGCAGACATCAACGGCGACGGACGGCTGGATATCGTGGCGCCCGGAAAGGATGGCCTCTACCTCTTCGAAAACCTGGGGGCAGCGTAGCAGCATAAAGGAGGGCCAACATGGCCAACGTAGAACGGAAGGTGCGCATCGGATTCGTGGGCGTGGGGCACATGGGCCAGTGCGCCCATCTGAGACATTACGCTACCCTGCCCGATTGTGAGGTGGTGGCCATCGCGGAGATACGGCCCAGCCTGGCGCAACGGGTGGCAGCTCGCTATGGCGTACCGCGCGTCTACAGCAGCCCAGAAGAGATGCTGGCCCACGAGGAGCTGGATGGCATCGTGGCCTCGCAGCCGTTTACCCGCCATGGCGTGGTGCTGACCGGGCTGTACAGGTTCGGCGTGCCCCTCTTCTCGGAGAAGCCGCTGGCCGGCTCGATCGAGGTCGGGGAGAGGTTGTTACAGGCGCTGGCCGCGGGCGGCTCATGGCATATGGTTGGCTATCATAAGCGCAGCGACCCGGCGACGATGTACGCCAGGCGCGAGATCGAGCGTCTGAAGCAGACAGGGGAGCTGGGCGCGCTGCGCTATGTGCGCATCACCATGCCGCCGGGAGACTGGATTGCCGGCGGCTTTACCGATGTGATCAGCGATGAACCGGTGGCCGGGCTGGAGCACGACCCCCCGGCCGGCGACATGGACCCCGAAACGTATCAGCTCTATCTCAGCTTCGTCAACTACTACATCCACCAGGTGAACCTGATGCGCTACCTGCTGGGCGAGCCGTACCAGGTGGCCTACGCGGCGCGCTCAGGGGTTATGCTGGCAGTCGAGAGCGCCAGCGGCGTGACCGGGATCATCGAGATGGCCCCCTACTCCACCACGCTTGACTGGCAGGAGTCAGCGCTGGTGGCGTTTGAGCATGGTTATGTAAAACTGGATCTCCCGGCGCCACTGGCCTGCAACCGGCCTGGCCGGGTAGAGATATTGGCGGATGCCCACGGCGAACAGAAGCTGGTGGTCCCTTTCCTGCCTCCTGTGGCCGCCATGCGGCAGCAGGCCATCAACTTCGTGCGGGCCATCCGGGGCGAGGCAGAGCCGCCCTGTCAGGCGGCTGAGGCATTGGAGGATTTGCGCGTGGCACGTGACTACCTGCGGATATGGCGCGGGGTGTAATCACGGAGGTACACTATGAAAGTGATCGGGATCAGTGGCAGCCCGCTGAAGGGCGGCAACACCGATACGGCCGTGCAGGCCGTGCTGGAGGGGGCCCAGGCGGCCGGGGCCGAGACCGAATTTGTGCGCCTGTACGAGCTGGAGATCGCGCCTTGCGATGGGTGTGATGGGTGCATGGCAGGTGGCGGTTGCGTGATCCCCGATGACGCCACCTCCCTGATGGCACGCTTGGGGCAGGCGCAGGCGGTAGTCTTCGGGACACCCATCTACTGGTATTATGTCTCTGGAGTGTTCAAGAACTTCGCCGACCGCACTTATGCCGCCTATCATCACAAGGACCTGGCCGGCAAGCAGGTGGTGGCGCTGCTGGTCCAGCACAGCTCAGGCGCCGAGGAGGCCGTGAGCCTCTTCCGGCACTGGTGTAGCGACCAGGAATCCAACCTGCTGGAGGCGGTGACCATCAACACAGAGAGCCGGCAGGGGGTTGTGGCCAGAGATAAGGAGTTGCTGGCGCGGCTGGAGCGCCTGGGCCGGCGGCTGGCCACGGCAGGCAACCGCTGACGCGAATAAAGCGCCGCCGGAGAGCTTTGCTCTCCGGCGGCCGACCTGTAGCGACGGAGTTACGCTGCAGGCTGGGGCGTGCGGTCAAGATGGTGGAGCAGCGCCCATAGGAGGTAACAGCCGGCCACGTTACGACTCCCTGTTGGCGCCGCACCATAGCCTCCTTGTAACCGCAGAGTGCAGGCCAGTAGCCAACCATGCCCAACCTGGGCTTCCAGTATGTATTCACGCACGTACAACTGGCGCGCGTCCAGGCGCCGCATGATCGGATTCACACCTTGCAGCCCGGGCAGGACTTCGGCCAGCCGATCCGCCTCTAACATGGTGTCTGTAGCCAGCCCCCAAAACTGCAGGTCTGCAAAGCCGTTGTGCGGGAAAAGCTCCCACAGTGGGTGATGCGGAAAGAGCTTGATGGCCTCGCGCCAAAAGGGGCCCCTTTGAGCCGGAAGCGGGCGATCACCCTGCTGGAGCAGAAGCACCTTGCCTCCACGCCATAGCCATGCCTGAACCTCGCTATCCAATACCGCAACCACGGCAACCCGCGGCTCCGGAGCTTGCGCCAGCGCCTCGACCAGCCTGGCCGTCGGCAGAAGCTCTGTGATCCCCTCCAGACAGCCGACCGGGTCGTATACCACTAACCCTGCCGGCCACCAAGCCGGTCTTGGGTAACACCACAGGTTCCAGACGTTGCTGAACTGCTCATAACCACCGTCCCAGCTCACCTCCAACTGAAGGCTTTCAGCGCGGCTCGTTTCCGGTGTAGTGAACACCACCTCTCCCAGCTCACAGGGTTGGCCAGGCGCCACGCAGCCAGGAACGGCTTCCTGCCCTTCAGCCACCCATTGACCCCTTTGGTCCCTCACCCGCCAGAAAAGGGCGCTCCCGGCCGGCACAGGTCGGCCGGTATGGTTGGCAATCACGTGCAGGCAGAGCTGGCTGCCTGCCCACCAGTTATAGGGATCCAGGGGATCAGGCCGGTCCCCGCCATGTTCCCATTTCCGACGCCTGGGAACGTCTAAAGTCAAGACCGTGTCGCTATTGAAACAACGGAATACTTCTGCCGGCCACTTAGGCTGGCCCAGATCATCCAAAACCCCTGAGCTGGCGATCGGTGTATCTCGTAACCCTGTAATGACATACCCCTGAACCTCTGCCCGCCGCCGAATTGTCTCAAGGGCAAATTTCCGCACGGTCAGGCTCTGAGCCCTGGCAACCGCGATAACTTCCTGCCACGAGAAGCCCAGGTTGGCGCCGGCCAGGCGTTCTTGCGCCTCCACCAGTGCCTTGGCCTCTGGCCGGGCAGGGTACAGAGGCAGTTCGGGCGTCATCCACCAGGGCTTCCGTCCTCCATGGGCCTGGACGATCGCCTCGAAGTCGCGCAGGTCATCCGAATCGCAGAATTCGCCCAGGATAAGCGGCCGCGGACGCTTCCAGTCCCGATGCCAGTGATTCAGGAGAGGCTCCAGATAGTTGAGATCGCAGTAAGGGTGATAGTCACTGAAATCAGAGAGGTCCAGAGCCAGGCCCTCATAGGCCTCTCCAGAGCCGCTGTTATCACAGAACAGCACCCCCGGAGCAGGCGTTCCCGCCGGCTGCATAGCGTGGCGCACCGTGTTATCCAGGTCTCTGAGAAGTGCTTCGTCCACATCCCGTCCCAGTTCACAACCCAGGCTGTAGAGGACAACTGACGGATGATGACGGGTCAGCTCCATGTAGGCAGCGTATTCGCCAGGCGCGCTGGCCCGCAGCTCATCTGTTACCTCAGGCTGCCATAGCGGCCATTCCTGCCAGAGCAGCATCCCCTCTTCGTCGGCGACATCGAAGTAAACCTGATTGGGCACAAAAAGGCAGAGCTTGATCAGGTTGAAGCCCAGCTCACGGACTTGCTGTATTTCGGCGCGCGCCTGTTCGGCCGAAAATAGCGGTGCAATGCGCTCAGGATCCCATCCCCAACTCAGAACGCCGCGCAAGCAAATCGGCTGCCCGTTCAAAAGCAATTGCTGTCCCTGGGCTGTGAGAGAGCGTATGCCTAATCGCCGGCTGGCCACAGCCACAACCTGGCCACCACGTACCGCGCGCAGACATACCCGATACAGGACGGGGTGCTCCGGGGACCACATAAGAGCTTCAGGCAACGGCATCTTTGCATCCACCCATCCCGAAGGGCCCACCGGCAGGGAGAGAGTGGCTACAACCTGCTCCTGGCAGCGCACCTCTGCCTCCAGGGAGATGCCGCGGGTCCCATCCTTGTCCACAACCTGACATTGGGCCCTTAGCTCGCCTTTCTCGGCCTCTACAGCTATGTGGAGATGATCCAGGCCGGTGGTGAGCGCCCGCAGCCGCACAGGCTGCCAGATGCCGCCAAAGGTGGTCGCCACGTCGGGCAGGAAACCGGCCATACAACTGCGCATGGGGTAACACTGGCCTGGCTTGTAGACCTCCACTTCCAGGGTATTGACCTGGCCAGGGCGCGCTGCCCCGGTCACGTCGAGCGCGAAGGGGGACCACATGCCCCGATGCCGGCCTGCCTCATGGCCATTCCAGAAGACCGTACACGCATAGCTGACCGCGTCAAATTCCAGCCAGATCTGTTGGCCTGCCCAATCCTCTGGAACCAATATCTGCCGGCGATAGCGGGCCGGCCCATCTATCGCCTTGGAAAAGCCCTGGGCTTCCCAACAACCTGGAACCCATATCTGGCCCCACGGCGAACCCTCGCCCAAGGCAAACTCCCAGGGGCCATCAAGATGGAGAACGGGCGCAAGGTCGTTGTAGAGCATGTTTCAGGTCTTGACATCGCGGCTTCAAGCCGTCGGAGGGGGCTTGGCACACCATCCCCCGCTCCTGACAGCGGGTTTGGACCAGTGACGCTGGCTTATCCCTTGATCCCTGTCACCGTGATCCCGCCGATGAACAGCCTTTGCGCGAAGAAGAAGAGCACCAGCACAGGGAGGGTCAGAATGGTGGAGGCAGCCATGAGCAGATTCCAGCGCGGCTCCAGCATGTAGCCCTGAAAGCTGGCCAGGAATAGGGCCAGGGTCCAATTACGCTGAGAGGCAAGGAAGATCAGTGGCTCCAGCAGGTCGTTCCAGTGATAGACGAAGGCGAAAATGGCCACGGTAGCAAGGGCCGGCTTGGACAAAGGCAGGACTATCTGCCAGTAAATCTGCAAGCTTGACGCACCATCCACGCGTGCTGCGTCATCAAGCTCCTTCGGGATGGCCAGGAAGAACTGACGCAGGAGAAAGATGTGGAACGGTGCGCCAAACCAATAAGGCACGATCAACGGTTTGAAGGTATCCAACCATCCTATCTTCTGGAAAAGGATAAACTGCGGCACAATCGTCACGAAGCGCGGCAGCATCATGGTGCTGATCACCAGGATAAACAGCAGGTTCCGACCGGGGAAGTCCAGCCGCGCGAAGCCGAAGGCCACCAGAGAGCTGGAGAGTGCCACACCAAGCACCCCAAGGCTGGCGATAACCGTGGTGTTCCAGGCATAAAGATGCACCGGATGACCCAGAATGGTCATCGAGTCCACAAAGTTGCGCCACACCCACGGCCTGGGGAACCACTTGGGGGGAATACTGAAAACCAGCGCGTCGGGCTTGAGCGCTGTCGAGACCATCCACAGAAAGGGCAAGGCCATGGCCAGGCCAATCGTGCAAAGCAGTAAATAACTCACTGCCTGGCGAAATAACGCCTGGATCCGACGACTGCCCGTAAACCGAAGGGCACGGATCGGCACCCGCTGGAGCGATTGTTGGCTACGGGCCACGTCGCTGGTATCCCACTGGCTTCTCATCGCTACCCCCTTACCTCTTCAAACTCATAGTAGACCCAACGACGGGCAAGCCGCACCTGCCAGATCGTCACCACGATGATGATCAGGAACAGGATCCAGGCCAGAGCGGCGGCGTAACCCATTTTCAGGAAATTGAACGCGTTGAGATAGAGATATAAAGCATAGAAGAGCGTAGCATTCAATGGGCCGCCCCGAGTCATCACGTAGGCTTGAGCAAAGTATTGAAAACCGGCAATGATCCCCAGCACCAGGTTGAAGAAGAGCACCGGAGACAGCATCGGCAGGGTGATGTGCCTGAACTTCGCTATCTCGCCTGCCCCATCCAGCGCGGCCGCTTCATAGAGATGTTGTGGAATATCCTGTAGCCCGGCCAAGAGGATGATCATCGCTCCTCCTACCGACCACAGGCTCATGAAGATCAGCGCGGGCAGAGCCCACCGTTCAGAGATCAACCAGGCCGGGCCTTGAATGCCGACCCTGCGCAGGAGCTCGTTGATCAGGCCAAGCTCCGGATGGTAGATCCAGAGAAAGATCACGGCCACCGCCACCGAGCTTACCTGAGACGGCAGGTAGAAGATGGTCCTGAACAGGGGGATCAGGCGCACCTTCTGATTGAGCAGGATGGCCAGGAGCAACGCGAAACCCAACTGCAAAGGCACGGCGACCACGACGTAGGTCAGCGTTACTTTGAGGGATTGCCAGAAAAGCGGATCCCTGGTGAATATCTCGATGTAGTTATCGAGCCAGATCAGGCGCGGGGGGCGGATCAGGCTCCACCTGAAGAAGCTGAGGACAAAAGAAGCCACAATAGGTCCAGCTGTAAAAAGGATGAAGCCGATAATCCAGGGGGAAATGAACAGGTAACCTTCCAGAGCCTGTTTGAACCGTCGCCTGGCTCGGGGACGATGACGTTGCATGGTGAGCCTCACTGTGCCCATACAACGGGTGAGACTTTCAAAGCCCCCTCGGGCTTCAAAAGTCTCACCCTGAGGAAGAAAGATAGAAGCTCCAAGCCCTGCAGTGGGGGCTTGGAGCATGCACTTGGGTGATCCTAGAGCTGCTTGGTCAATGCCTCTGTCGCTTTAGCGGCCGCCTCAGGCAGGATCTCAGCAGCCTTGGCCTTGCCAAGGAAGATAGCCTGAACGGCGTCGCCCAGGATCTTTTCCACCTCACCCACATTCGGTGGCGCAGGCACCAGGATCCCATACTCACCGGCTGCCGGCACGACATCCCAGCGCACGTTAAGCCCCTCCCTGGCCCATGGCATCCTCTTGTTGACGGAGCGCCGTGTGCCTGGGGTGGCATTCTTCTTCACGTACAGGTACTGTCCCTCAGGCCCGACGATGAAGTTCAGCCACGTCCAGGCAGCATCTTTGTTCTTGGTGGTCACCGGGATGACGTTGAAGGCTGTGTGGAGGAGGGTGCGGCGTTCCTTTCGCTTGGGCTCGGGCAGGAGGTCCCAGGCAAATTCGCTCTCAGCCAGTGGACCGATCTCCCAGGTACCAACGCGCTGCATGGCCGCGTGGCCCGACTGGAAGAGGTTGCCCAGACCTTCTGCCTGGGCCGGCGACGGCATGATAAAAGCCTCTTGCTGCAAGTCGGCCCAGTATTGCAACGCCTCGATGGCCTCCGGGCTGTCCATCAAGCACTTGGTATAGTCGTCGTTGTAGATGCGACCGCCGTTCTGCCACACCAACTTGTGGCTCCAGTGCAGCCAGCCGATATACAACCCAATGTCACCCCAGATCTTCGCCTCAGGCTTGGAGATCTTGCGGGCGATGGCAACGTAGTCATCCCAGTTCCAGTCTTCCGTGGGGTAAGGAACGCCAGCCTGGTCAAACAAGTTCTTGTTGTAATACGCGACATGGCCGTTCCAGCCATCTGCGATACCGTAGCGCTTCCCGGCGATGACCGGGAAGTTGTAGAAGCTCTCAATGAAGTCCTCGGCATTAAAGTCGGGCTGAGCATCAATGTAGGGCTGCAGGTCGATCACCTGGCCAGCCCGGCCGAATTCCAGCACCATCGGTTCCCACACCCGCACCACGTCGGTCAGGGTGCCGGCGGCTGCCATGGTGAAGATCTTGGTGGGGAACTCATCCGGGATTTGCTGCAGGACGATTTTGATGTCGGGGAACTTCTGGCTGAAGAGCTCTACTGCCTCTTTGCGAAAGTCGGCGGGGTCGTGGAAGGCGTATACGATCTCGACCGGCGCCTTGGGCGGCGCGGCTGTCGGGGCTTCCGGTTGAGGTTGAGCTGGCGGCGGTGCCGTGATCGGCACGCAGGCAGCCAGGGCAGCACCGGCTGCTGTCACACCGGCCAGGCGCAAGAACTCGCGACGCGATAGGGTTCTACAGCTGGACATAGGGGCTCCTCCTTCCTGATTGGGAAATATTCCTGCGCAGTCTGATTTCCTGGTTGCAGAACACACAATAGGGCAAATGAGTAACGCACCACCTCCTTCCCGCCTGATCACCTGCTGGCAGTTATCGCGAGTTGGCCCCAGGTGTCGCGACCTCAAAACCCAGGTACTTGCTCAGCGCCTCGCGCACCGGCTCCAACACATGCCCCGGAGCAAGGCTCACGTGATGGCGGTGTCCATGCTGCCCAATGTGCAGCAGCACATCCTGAAGGTGGGGGACCTCGGCCACCCCAGCACACCCGAAGAAATCGGCCGGGATGGGGTCGGCGGTGAAACGCCCCTCCCCCAGGTAGACTTTGATCGCCCCAGCCTCGGTCAGCAGGCCGCCGAAGGTGAAATCCCCGGGCGCGATCCGCCCCACGTTCGGCCCAAAGCTGGCCCCTTCCCCCAGCGTGCTGATGAGCATGGCGTGATCCACAACCCGGCCGGAATCAACCATCAGCCCCGTCGGCACCGGGCCGCAGTGGAACAGGATGCACTTGTCGGCCTCATCCCCGTAATTGTTGTTCCAGTCCAGGCAGGCCGGGGGGCCATCCGATGCCAGGCTCAGCGCGCGCATCATCACCGCGCTGCCGATGTCCACCTCGCAGGCAGCCGCAATACCACGGCTGTTCAGTTCGCTCAGCAGCACACAGGGTGAAACCCGCAACTGAAGCTGCATCTCCAGCCAGCAGCGGATGCCCAGGGCATCCAGGCGATACTCCTCGATGATGGCATCCAGGGTGGCTCCCAGCCGCACGAGCTGCTCAAAAGCCGCGTCGGGCACCCCTTCCCAGGAGGTGTAGGCGCGCAACTGCTCCGCTTTCGCCCGGAAGGCAGGGCTGTCGGGCTTGACTGCTTTCATCCGCGCGAAGACATCGGATAGATCCAGCGTTTCCACACTGATGCCGTAACGCTGCAAAGTGATCTCATCAATGCGCACCGTCTTGAACGGCGTCACGCGCGCGCCGATGGCGCCCACCTTCATGCGGCGCAGGCCGTTGACCACCCGGCAGATGCGGTCGAAGGTGTCCACGTTGGCCCGAAAGGCTGCGCTGCGGGGGCTGACCACATGGGGCTTTAGAGCGGTGAACTTGACCCCAGACTGGTGAAACACATCCATGATCGAGATCTTGCCACAGAACGCGTCGCGGCGGAGGGCAGGGGCCATCTTGTCCAGCTCGTCAGGATAGGCCTGCACCAGGATCGGCACACCAGCGTCCTGAAGGGCCGTCAGTGCTCCCGTCTCATCACCGAAGTTCGGCAGGCAGAGGATAACACCCCCGAACTGGCCCCGGTGCTCTGCCAGGAAGCGAGCGTACACCTCCCCCTCGCGCGCGGTCTCCACCGCCCCATAGCGGGTAGCCTCGGCGTCCAGCATCAACACCTGGTGCCCCCAACCCCTGAGCACCTGCTCCATCTCCTCCCGGGCTGCCGCAATCAATGAAGCCGGGAAGAAGCCACGGTTACCGAAGAAGAGCGCAAAGGTAGTCTTGTTGCCAGCCATGGATTCATCTCTCTCCAGAAAAAGGTGAACAGGCAATACATGCCCGTTACGCCAGACGGCGAATGAGAACGGCCTGCAGCGACACCGAGATCACGATGATCAGCCCATAGATAACGCTGGTCCAGAAGCCGGTCAGGCCGGCGGCCACAATGCCGGCGTTGATAGCCCCGATGATGAAGCAGGCCACGAAGGTGCCAAAGATGGTACCGGTGCCGCCAAACACTGAGGTGCCCCCCAGGAAGACCGAGGCCAGGGTGCTCAGCATATAGCCTTCGCCCAGCGTGGGCCAGAAATAGAGCACCTCGACGCTCACCACAAAGCCCGCAAACGCAGCCGCAAAGCCAGTGATGGCGAAGACCAGCATCTTGGTGCGCTCTACGTTGACACCCATCAGCCGGGCACTCTCCACGTTATCGCCCACCAGATAGACATGCGCGCCCAGTTTGTGGCGGTTCAAGATGAACCAGACGATCACGGCAAAGATGATCGTCCAGATGAACTGGGCAGGTATCCTTCCCGCAAGCCGGCCCACCATCGCATCGTAGAGGATCGTCTGTTTGACGGGGGTCAGGCCGATGCCATTGCCGCTGGTCACCACCATCACCACGCCCCGCCAGAAGAACTGGGTGCCGATAGTGGCCACCAGGGAAGGGATGCCCACCCGCACCACGATCACGCCGTTCAGCAGTCCCGCCAGGGTGCCGGCGATCAGGCAGGCAATGAATCCCAGCCAGACACTGTTGGTGGCCAGGAAGACCACCTCGAAGGCGGTCATGCCGAAGGCCATGATAGAGGGGAACGACAGGTCGATCTCCGCGGCGATGATCACCAGGGTCAAGGGGATGGCAATCAGCGCGAAGAAGGGGGTAGTAGACATGAACGCTTCGTAGATGTTGTACGAGAGGAACGTGCGGGGCGAGCCGATCAGGAACAATATCCAGACGAACAACGCCACGCCGACAATGCCGATCTGCAACCCGTAGCGGCGGGCCCACCTGCCAACTGCCTCTAAGGCGCGCGCCGGAGATACACGGGCTTGAACCTTTGCTGCTGAGTCCATACGAGACATGCCTCCCCACGCAAGCCGGCCTGGCTGCTATCCTTTTGAGGGCTATAACGTGCCGGCCGCTATCTTACGTCGGCAGGCTCGCTGTTGAGCCTGCCCGTCTGGGCCACATGATAAAGTTTGGCCATCAGCTCTTCCAGGGTAATCTCTTCTTTGGAGAATTCGCCGGCTACAGCACCTCTGTCCAGCACCACAATGCGATCAGCCACCGGGTAGACATGGAAGATGTTGTGGTCAATAAAGATGCAGGACTTGCCGGCCTCTTTGATGCCCCTAACAAAATCTAGACATTTCCTGGTCTCCGAAAGGGATAGGCCCATAGTTGGCTCATCCAGGATGATCAGCTCCGCGTTAAAGTAAAGGGCACGCGTGATTGCCACCCCCTGCCTTTCGCCGCCCGACATGGTTTTCACCCTGGTGTCGGGAGTCACTGCCAGCGAGGTGAACCCCATCATCGTTTTCATCAGGCGCTGGGTTTCCTCGCGCATACGGCGGATGTCCAGCATGCCAAAGCGATCCGTCAGCTCCCGCCCCATGAAGATGTTGCGCCACATGGCCTGCTGGTCGGCCAGGGCCCGTTCCTGGTAGACGGTCTCTATGCCAAGCTGGCGAGCCTTGGTGACGCTCCAATCCTCGATCTTCTGCCCCTTGAAATAGAGCTCACCTCCGGGGTCTGGGCGATGGTAGCCGGTGATGATCTTGATCAGCGTGGATTTGCCAGCCCCGTTGTCGCCCACCAAACCCACGATCTCATTGACCCCGACGTGAAAGTTGACAGAGCGCAGAGCCTGAACTTCTCCAAAAGTCTTGGAGATATTTACCATGCGCAACAGATAATCCATTGGCCAGACTCCTTATCCCATGGTCAGGAAGCGATACCAGCCAGACCAATCCTCGCGGGCCGCTTCATACTTCTCACCCAGCGCCTCATGCAGCCGGGCGTTCTCGATCGCTACCGCGCCCAGGTCGGCAATCGCCTCCAGGAACTCCACCTCTTCCTCGCTGAAACGATGAGGCTGAGCCGAATAAGCCCTGAGCACGCCAATAACTTCCTCGCGCACCCGCAACGGCACAGCCAGCACCGAGCGAATCCCCTCTCGCGCCGCCTCTTCCGGATACTGAAATCCTGCCTCCCGTTGTACGTCGTAGATCATGGCCGGCCGGCCCTGCAGTACCTGGCGGTCGATCGGGCTATCTTCTACCCTGATTTCGCCTTTCTTCAGATAACGCTCGCTCAAACCCTCCGCTGCTATCAGGTGCAGACGCTTCTTGCGCGGCCCCAGAAGGCGGATCAGGGCAGCCTTACAGTTCACCTCTTCGATCACCTTGCGCAGCAACGCCCTCAGCACCTCGTCGAGCTTGAGGCTTGAGTTCACCTCAGCGGCAATGCTATGGATAGCATGGTAAAGATGAGCACTGCGTATGGCACCTGCGGCCAGATTAGCAATCGCCCCTACCAGCAGTTGCTCAGAAAGGGAGAATTCATGGGGCTCGCCGGTATATACTCGCAGCACTCCCAGGGGGCGATCCAGTATCCGCAGCGGCACGGCCAACACCGAGCAGATCCCTTCCTGACGTGCCTCTTCCGGATATTGCAGCCCGGCGTCACGCGTCACATCCCGCAGGATGACCGCGTTCCCCTGCAACACATCGCGATCAATAGGGCTACGATCTACCTCCACCGGTCCCTTGGAGAGATACCGCTCGCTCAAGCCGTAGGCCGCCTGTATCTCCATCGTCCTCTGTTCAGGATCCAACAGGCGAATCGAAGCGGCCTTATACCCTAATTCGGTGACGACGCTCTGCAACATGCGTTCCAGCAACTCCTGTCGCCCCAAGCCAGCGTTCATCACCTGCGCGATGGTGTAGATGAGGCGCACCGAAGATTCGACAGCTGGAACCTGGCTCATCCTCCCTTCTCCGGACTTCATCCCTGCCCGACCCACAGGCTTACGAGCATCACAATCAACACCAGCGCCGTGACAGCGACGTAGCGGCCATCGCGCTCCCAGGCGAAAACGACCAGAGAACCCACCACGCGCAACAAGGGGGTCAAGATCAAGGTGAGCAGGCCTAACGAGAGGAACCCCGATGGGCGCAGGGAAAGTGCCCGCCGGACCGCCTCCGCCGGGGGGAGCACTGTCGTTGGCAGAGCACCCTGGAGCACCAGGTCAATCACCAGCCCCACCAGCATCAGGACAGCGCTGAGGACCAGGCCAATGACCAGGATCTGATGCACCACTTCGTTGAGGTCGCGCGTGGCTGCCAAGGCTGAGGCCCGTTTCTTTCTGGCAAGCCACCCAGTAGCGCCTCGCCGGAGTACCTCGGTTGCCCCTGACCACCTCCGGGCCAACCACACCCCAAAGTCATGCCGAAGTGCCTGGGCTATTTGCGACCGGGTGGCCTTCATCGTCATCTCCCTGCCACAGCTTTCCAAAGCATCTGGATGGCGAAGATCA
>DAOTZS010000117.1:0-10123 GCA_034434335.1 Anaerolineae bacterium | reverse complement strand
CAGCATATACAAGATCGGGGTTGGCAGGATGGGCGGCTAGAACTGTAATACTGCTGGCGCAGCCGATAGGACTCATGCGCCAGGTGACGCCAGCATTATCGCTGCGCGCAATGCCGAAGTAGCCATCGGAGCAGGTCGCATCGCCATCGGCGATGCGACCTGCTGTATAGATCAGGCGGGGTATGGGGACAGCGATAGCCGCGCCCATTGTATAGAGGCGGGTCCAACTTAGGCCGCCGTCTGACGAATGCAGGAGCTCGTCTAGCCTGCCTATATAGATCACATTGGCGTCGGCTGGGTCTACAGCCAGGGCACTCACGGGTGGGGTAAAAGTGTAAACGTGCTGCCAGGTGAGGCTCGCGTCGCGGCTGCGGAACAGACGCGCGCTATCGGCTGCGGTGTAGCCCCCAAATGGTCGCACCAGGGCATACAGTGCATCCGGAGTCGAGGGCGCGATAGCGAGGGCATCCACCGTGCCACCGGGGACGGTTGGGCTGGGCAAAGACACCCAGCCGGCTTCTTGTGGCCCCGTCTCAGTGCCTTGTAGCACCAAGAGAGTTGCAAAGAGCAGCAATAAGGCCGTATGCCAAAGCATAAGAAACCTCCCCAAATGGCAATAACAGTATAGCATCTATGAACGGTGTGGTCAACGTGGCAGCAGTTTGGGCTTGCGCAGCAATTCAGGACAAGCCATCATAATATTGGGGGGCCTAAGGAAAAGAGAGAGGACACCTCTCGTACTCCCCGGGCCTTCGCTGCGCGAGTCCCAGGCTAGAAGGCCATCCTTGCTTTATACGACAGCCGGCTGGTGCAATATGATGCGAGTCATACATCATATGCACAATAGGGGTTATATTTGGTGCAATCTCGAGCGACTTCTTGCTCATGTTGCATCATGTGCAACTCAGGAAAAGTGCTGTGGCCGAGCTGTTGACGACCAGACAGGTCCAGGAGCTCCTTCAGGTTGACCGCACCACCATCTACCGCATGGCAGAGAGTGGTCGCCTGCCTGCCGTGCGGGTCGGCAAACAATGGCGCTTCCCACAGGGCGAGATCGAACGTTGGCTGCAGAGCCGCGGCGCTGGCGTATCCGTGGCGCCTGTCCGTGAAACACCAGCGAGCAGCCCGACGAACCGTGGAGGCCATCTGGCCGAGCTGCTGCCCATTCCCTGTGCGCAGATAATCCAGGACACTTGCGCCGAGCTGCTGGGAGTGATGATGTTGGTCACCGACACAATGGGCAAGCCGGTGACCCGGGTGAGTAACCCGTGCGGGTTTTATGAGGCTCTCATCGGCCATGGGGCGACGTTGGAGCATTGTATGGGAGAGTGGCAGCAGATGGCGGGCGCTGTTCCCATTGAGCCTCGCTTTGCCACCAGCTCCCTGGGCCTCCTGTGCGCCCGCGGCCTCATCCGGGCCGGTAACGAGCTCAAGGGCATGGTGT
The DNA here is from genome assembly GCA_034434335.1 of Anaerolineae bacterium. Classification (GTDB taxonomy): domain Bacteria; phylum Chloroflexota; class Anaerolineae; order CG2-30-64-16; family CG2-30-64-16; genus DAOTZS01. The sequence goes on along the minus strand of DAOTZS010000117.1, from coordinate 8,679 downwards.
TTGTAGGTGGCATCGCGCCCGAGGAATGGCCCCCTGATGAGGCAAGGCTGGCTCAGATCGCGCGCCATTTCGGGGTGGAGATAAACTTGATTCGTGGGCACCTCCACGAGGTCTATCGGCTGGACCGGGCGCAGATGGAGCGCGTCCTGAGATACACCCAGCGCGTCGCTGATATTTTCTCGTCCATCGTGGAAGAGCGCAGCCTGGTCCATGGCCGGCTGCAGGCTATTGCGGCCTTGAGCACCCTGTAGGATTCTTCGCTGTGCGGGCTCGGGCCAGCCTCAAGATCGTTTTACATAGCCACAGTTGCTAAAGAACCGGGGAGGGATTCAGATGGCTCTCAGTGATATACAGAAAGAACACTTGAAACAGATGTTCGGTGAACGGGTTTCGTTCCGCCGCGTCGAGCGGGTGCTCTATGGCCACGACATCGCCGAGATGCCGGGCCTGGTCAAACCGCTGGTGGGGAGCACTGTGCCCGATGCCGTGGTACAGCCAGCCTCAGAAGAGGATCTGGTGCAGCTCGTGCGGTGGGCAGCCGCCGAGCGCGTGCCGCTCACCCCGCGCGGCAAGGCCACCTCGGGCTATGGTGGCGTGTTGCCGGTGAAGGGTGGGGTGGTGGTGGACTTCTTTCGCATGGATAAAGTGCTCGCCGTGGACCCCCAGGCCCTGACCGCCACCCTGCAGGCGGGCATCGTTTGGGAACGGGCCGATCGTGAACTGAAAAAGCACGGGTTGACCCTATGCAGTTACCCTAGCAGCTATCCTTCCGCCACGGCAGGAGGGTGGCTGGCCCAGGGTGGCGCCGGGTTAGGCTCTTACGAGGCCGGCTGGTTTCGGGATACGGTCGTCAGCGCGCGCGTTGTCCTGCCCGACGGCACTGTACGGGAGTTCAGCGGCGCTGACCTGGACCTGGTTGCCGATGCTGAGGGGATCACCGGCCTTATCAGCAGCCTGACCATCCGCGTCCAGCCCGATGAACCTTTGGAGATCATGGCGGTGGGGTGCCCTGATGCCCATGATACGCAGGCCTTCATCCAGGGCCTGATAGACGATAACCTGCCCATCTGGTCTATCCATTTCATCAACCCCCGTATGGCCGAGATGAAGAATCGGGCTCCCCTGATGGAGCATCATGGTCATCCCATCGAGGAGCGCGTTTTGTTGCCCGCGTCTTACATTATCACCCTGGCCTTCCGCCAGCGCCATGCCGGGGTTGTGCGCGCCGGGGTAGAGCAGCGGGTCAAGGCCTGCGAGGCCGAGATCCTCAGCCAACGCATTGCCCACCACGAATGGGGGCATCGTTTTCGGATCATGACGGTCAAGCGCCTGGGGCCCAGCCTGGTGCCGGCTGAGGTGGTGGTGCCATTGGCCGGCCTGGGCGACACGATGACCGAGATCGAGCGCAAGGTGGACCAGCCGGTGGTCAAGGAGGGGGTGATCATCAAGAATGGCCGGGGAGGCAAGCCGGAAGTGGTTATCCTGGGCTTCATCCCGGCCGATCAGCGCAGGTTCGGCTACAATTTCGTCTTCCCCCTCTCCCTCACCATCGCGCGCATCGCCGAGCGGCATGGCGGCCGGCCTTACTCCACCGGGCTCTACTACACGCGCATGGCCGAGAAGATCCTGGGCGATGAACGGGTGAGCAAGCTCCGCCGCTTCAAGGCTCAGGTTGACCCTCAGGGCATCCTCAACCCCGGCAAGGTGATCGGCAACGGGCTCATCGGCTTCGCGCTGAGCGCGGCCAACGTCCTGGAGCCGCTGCTGCGGCCCTTTGGCAACTATGTCATCACACAGATAGGGGAACGGCCGACACAGGACGTGCGGGGCATCCCGGCCGATGTGGCCTGGTACGCCTATGCCTGTTCTCAATGTGGCTACTGCGTCCAGGAATGCGACCAGTATTACGGCCGTGGCTGGGAGAGCCAGAGCCCGCGCGGCAAGTGGTACTGGCTGCGGCGCTATATGGAGGGCCGCGAACAGTGGGACCAGTTCATGGTAGACACCTTCCTGGTCTGCACCACCTGCGAGCTATGTAACCTGCGCTGTTCGGCTGCCCTCCCCATTGAGCCTTCGTGGATGAAGCTGCGTGGCAAGCTGATCCACGAAGACAAGAAGATGACCTTCCCGCCCTTTGAGATGATGAAAGCTGCCTTGGAGGCCGAGGGGGACATCTGGGCCGGGTATCGTAAGGACCGGCCGGCCTGGTTCCCAGCCAACCTGCTGGAAAAACACGGCCCGGCTCACAAGGCCAGGAACGTCTATTTCGCCGGCTGCACAGCCTCTTACGTGGAGCATGACATTGGCATGGCCAGCGTGCGGCTGCTCGATGAGGCCGGGGTAGACTTTACCTACCTGGGTGAGCAAGAGAGTTGTTGTGGCACCCCCATGCTGGTGGCGGGCAAATGGGATACCTTCGCCGATATCATGCGGCGCAACATCGCAGCCGTCAAGGCAGCCGGCGCAGACACGGTTATTACCTCCTGCCCGGCCTGCGACATGATGTGGCGCCATGTCTATCCGGAGTGGGCCAAGAAGCTGGGCATTGATTATGGGATCACGACGCGCCACTACAGCGAGGTGGTCAGCGAGAAGATCAAGGCGGGCGAGTTCAGGTTGCCGGCCGACGGCCATGAACCGGTGACGGTGACCTGGCACGACTCGTGCCACATCGGCCGGGTGTCGGGCGTCTACGAACCGCCCCGTGAGCTGATCAAGGCTGTGCCAGGTGTGAACTTCGTGGAGATGGAGCACAACCGCCAGGAGGGCTACTGCTGCGGCAGCGTGCTGACCCTGATCAAGGAACCGGAGGTGGCAGCCGACATCGGTGCCCATCGGCTGAAGGAAGCCGTGGAGGCCGGCGCGCAGAAAGTACTGGCCCTCTGCCCGTGCTGTGAGTTCCAGCTAAGGGTCACGGCCGATAAGAAGGGGATACCCCTGGAAGTAGTGGACCTGGCCCGCTTCGTCTCCGAACGGTTGGGCTACCAGTTCCCAGATCCCAGTCCAGAGGTGCGGGCCCAGTGGGCAGTGTTCGAGGCCATGATCAGGCTCATGACGCCACAGGGGTTTGCCAGCCTGATGGGTACCATGTGGCCCGAGCTGATTGATGCCATGCCCTTGGGCATGGGGCGCATGATGCGCTTCATCGGCAAGCGGATGCCCTTCATGCTGGGTGCCATGAAGCCGATGTTCCCGTTCCTCTTCCCGCGGCTGCTGCCCATGATGATGCCCAAGGTCATGCCAACTATGCTCAACCGGGTGGGTCAGATGATCCCCATGCCGGACTATATGGCCGCCCAGATGCCCGACCTGATGCCCAAGGTGATGGACAACCTGATGCCGCACATGATCGGCGACGTGGTGCCACTGGTCACTGAGCCGATGATCAGCTACCTGACAGGGCACAGCAAGGGGTAAACAAGGGATAAACTGGCCGAGTAACGCCAGGCCCTGCGTCACGGTAGCGCCGGAACTCTCGTTCCGGCGCTACCCTTTCCATGATGGGAGCTCCGTAGCCATCTCTGCAACGGGCTTTTCTCCCCTTGCCAGCTCTCGCCGGCGTCGCTCCCGCTCGCGGCGCCGATCGGAGATGGATACGGCTGGCCCACCCCGCAGGACATTGATCACCTCGGCCATAATCGAGGTGGCAATCTCCGCCGGCGTCTTGGCCCCGATGGCGATGCCAATGGGTGCGTAGACGCGCTCCAGGCGGGCCGGGTCAATCCCCATCTCCTCCTCCAGCAGTTGGAAGACACCCTCCACCCGGCGCTGGGAGCCGATCATGCCGATATAGGCCACCGGCCGGTCCAAAACCTCTAGCAGGCACTCCACGTCATGGCTATGCCCGCGCGTGACCAGCACCACGTAGGTGTCGTGATCCATGGGCAGCTCGCGCACCGTCTCGCGCAGCGGGCCAGCGATCACCCGTTGGGCGGTGGGGAAGCGCTCGCGATTGGCAAAGCTCGGCCGGTCGTCCAGCACGGTGACCGAAAAACCACAGAGGCTGGCGATCTGGGCCAGGGGTACGGCAATATGCCCCGCCCCCACGATCACCATCTCAGGCGAACGCCGCTGGACCTCGACGAAGACGCGCAGCCCGGCGTCGGGGTATGTCAGCAGGCGATGTTGGCGTTGCTCCAGCGCCGCGCGTGCGTCGGCAATGACCTGCTGCTCCCACGAGCCGAGACCCAGCGAGCCCAAGGCAGGCCGGTCGAGCCACAGCACTGCCTGGCTTCCTTGCTGCGGGCCGCTGACCACGGTGACCAGTGCCACCGGCTCACGGGCCAGAAAGGACTGGCGTATGGCGGCAATCCGCTCCATCGGCGAAACAGCGCCGGGGGCGGGGTGCGGCGTCATTTGCTCTACGAATACATCCATGATGCCGCCGCATACCCCCAGGGCCTGGAGCGAGATCTCTTCGGTGAGGTCTACCCTCACAATGGCCGGCTGCCCGGTCTGGATCACATCCAGGCCGGCGCGTATCACCTCGGCTTCTCCACAACCCCCACCGACCGTGCCCACATGTCGGCCCAGCGGGTGGATGATCATCTTGGCACCCACCTCGCGCGGCACGGAGCCGCGCACGGAGATGACGGTGGCCACGGCCACCGTCTCGCCAGCCTCCAGAAAGGAGGCCAGGCTGCCATAGAAATCCTCCATTGTCTACCCCCTCCTGCGTAACTATTCAGGCCGATTGGAATCGCCCTCTTCAGGCGCTTCGCGCCATGTGTCGGCCTACGCTGACACTATTCATAGGTGTAACAGCAGGGGTCGGCGAAGGCCGACCAACGGCCTGTGGCCCTTCCAGTCACCGCTGAATAGTTACCCCCTGCGTCTTCTCGGTGTCCGCTACCTTGCCTGGGCCGAGAATAAAGAAGCGACGCAATCCAGAGATGTGCGTCGCTTCTGTAACCATCTTGGCACGTCGGGCCAGATATCAATACAGGAACATCGGCTTGCCCAACATATTGGCGACCTTGGGCCGATACTTCTCCCGGTCGTATAGCTCGTCCACATCCACACGTTTGATGCCCGAAACCACGGTGCTGAGCGGGACGTGGGTATATTTGCCGTCACGCAGGGCTACCATGCGGCCCGAGCGGCCTTGAGCAATCAGGTCTGTGGCCAGATTGGCATAGCTCAGGGCCACCATGCGGTCCAACGAATCGGGCGCGCCCGAGCGCATCAGATAGCCTAGCTGCTGGTAGATGATATTCTGCCCGGTTAGCTTCTTGATCAGCTCGCCCGTGATCTGGCCGATTCCGCCCAGCTTTCTGTGCCCATACGCATCTGGCTCACCGTACTCAACGGTTGTCCCGCCCACAAAGGTGGCCCCTTCGGAGATGGTCATAATGGCATAGTTGCTGGGATTGGCGCGCTTATCTTCCATCAGGAAGGCAGCCAGCTTCTCGGGGTCGAATGGCACCTCGGAGATGATGGCCCGGTCCACATTGGCGAGGTAGGCTGCAAAGAGGGAGGTCTCGCCGGAGTTACGGCCAAACAGTTCCACGACGGCGATGCGCTCATGCGACCCGGTGGGCGTGCGCAGGGCGGTAATGAAGTCCACGCTGCGGGTGACAGCCGTGCTGAAGCCAATGCAGTAATCTGTGCCGTAGACATCGTTATCCATGGTTTTGGGGATCGCCACCACAGGGAAGCCCTCCTCGTGGAGGCGAGCAGCATAGCTAAGCGTATCATCACCGCCGACCACTACCAACCCATCCACTTTCAGATGTTCCAGCACACGTAGCACGTGCGGGGTCAGGTCGAGCGTGCCGGGTGAGGACTCGGCAAATTGCGAAGTGGCATTGCGGAGGAAAGGCGGTATTTCGTTGGGTCGCACGTGGGAAGGCCTGGTGCGAGAAGTGTGCAGGAAGGTGCCACCCGAGCGGTCAATCTTGCGCACCACAGCCTTGTTCAGGCGCATCACCCAACGCCAGTCCTCTGAAGGGTCATCGGGGTTGATGTTGAGCGGCCCAGCCCAGCCGCGTCGGAACCCCAGCACCTCAAGGTTGTCGTCCACGGCCCGGTCCACCACAGCCTTAATGCAAGGGTTGAGGCCGGGCACATCACCGCCACCGGTCAGGATACCAATAGTCTTTATCGCTGCCATGAAACAATCTCCTACCAGAAACGATTTGTATATCCATGCAAGATTTTCCCTGGCTTGGAGGCCGGGTGGGTTTTGACGCCAGGAAAATGCCTCTGGCCGGTAACTCCCAGAGGCGGACATAGTTTACCCTGCCACGGCCGTTTTGGCAAATTGCTGGCTGAGGCGGTGTACGGGGGATTTCTAATATTGCCAGGGGAAAAACAGAGCGCGCTTCCCACTCCTGAGAAGCGCGCTCTGGATTGTGTCTCTGTGCTTGTCACTCGGACTGAGGATCGTGACTAGCAGACGAGGCCTGCTGCCTTCGTTGCAGCCGACATCCTCTTGGCCTCTTTTCGTGCCCCTGCGGCACATCGGACTCCATGCGCCAGGCACTTCGGCGGGGAGCTGAAACCAGTTCTTCCCCTTTTCCACAGCACAGCCGCAAGAGGCCATAGAAGGTGTCAGCGCTCTGCCAGTAAGCGGGTGTTCTCCTCGATGTCCACCAGCAAGGACAGGATGCTGCCTATCGCGAAGAGCTGGACAAACCACACGATGCCCGTTACTGGCAGAATGATGGCAGCAAGTGATGCCAATGCACGCCCTAGCGGATCAGGAGATCCTGTCCTTGCCAAGGAGACCAGCATGCCGATAAGCCCTACCGCTAGCACTACCCATGCCAACACCTTCAAGACAAACGCGATGGTTCGCAGCAGACCGTATTTGCGAGATGCGTTCATAGATACTGGTCCTTTCACGCCATTTGGACCGTGACAGGCAGCCGCTTCCTACCTGCCACGGTCCAGTCCTTCACGCTTGCTTAGTAGTGCATCTGAGCAGGGATGGGCGTGGCGCCAGCAGCCAGCGGGAAGTGCACCAGGATGTCGAGGTCGATATTGTCAACTGTCGGCACCAGAGTCTTAGCCAGTTCGATGTAGGGGCTTGCCGGATTGGTCTGCGCGTATATGTCGGCGGCGTTGATCAACATATCGTTGTCCCAGACGATGTTGGGCAACGGGCTGCCATTGACGTAGACATAGAGGCCGTCAGGCTTGCCGCGCAGCTCCATATGCTGGATGTTGTAGTACTGCAGGGTGGCAAGAGTCGTGGGATGCAAGGCCACCGGCAGGTTGATCCCCAGCGCCAGCAAGTCCTGAGCTGAGATGCCCAGGATAGCGGGCACGCCATTGGCATCGTACTTGATCTCGAAGCGGGCGATCGCCGCTGCAGGGCCTTCCTCCGGCTGCGCCGTGGCCAGGGCTACTTCGTCCGAAGCAAACGGGATCTCGGCCGCGCCAGCCTGCTTGGGGAAGCGCACAGTGATATCCAGGCCGAGCCTGCGCACGATCGGGATCAGCTTCTTGAGCAGGTCGGTGCCTTGTACGTTGAACAGCTTTGCAAAGTCTATCGCACTGCTGAGTGCCTCATCGGTCATAGCGAGGTGCGGTAGCATCTTGCCGTTGACCAGCAGCGCAACGCCAGCACCCGTGTAGCGCAGGTCAATATGCTGTACGTTGGCGGCAGTCATCCAGTCCACATAGAACTTGTCAATGCGCAACATGCTCAGATCCATGTTGAGCAGACGACCGACATCGGCGACTTTCATGCCCCAGACACTGGGCACGCCTTCCGCATCGAAGTCAATGATGACGCGAGGCAAGGCGATCTGGAACACTTCGCCGGTCTCGGTCTCGGGCGGAGTGGCCGGCACCGTGGCGGGGCCACAGGCAGCGACCAACAGCGAGACGATCACGAACAACACCCATAGGGACTTTCGCATGATGCACCTCCATAAGTTGTGAGTATGGGAAAAAGACAACTTTGTGTTGCCCTCCGATTGGCTGGTCACCGCTAGAACGCTATCACTCCCTCATGTGCTTTAGAAACATGCCTCCCGCACTGTTGCGCAGCTCAGCCAAGACACAGCACAACTCTGCTGCCATCAAGCGCACCGGCCAATACCCTGGCGGATCTCTGGTGCGACAGGCTGAGCTCATGCTGCTCCTCCTTACCTATGGATGGAACTGGGCCGGGATAGGCTCGGCACCGGCCGCCAACGGGAAGTGGATCAGGACATCAATGTCGGCCCTGTCGAGCCCGGGCAGGACCGTTTTGACCAATTCTGTATAAGGGGCCGTGGGATAGAGTTGGGCGTACAACTCCACCGCATTGGCCAGGAAGGTGCTGTCCCACACCAGGTTGGGCAGCACTTTATCATTCACGTAGATGTAGAGGCCATCGGTTCGAGTGCGCAGCTCGATGTGCTGTACATTGCCTGCCTGGAAGGCTTTGATCATGGCTGGATCCAAGACGCCGGGAGCCCTGATCCCCAGGGCCGCCAGGTCCTCAGCGGTAAGGCCTAAGATGCCAGGAACACCACGCTCGTCATAACGGATTTCAAATTTGGCAATGACCGATGGGCCTTCGGTAGTGGGCTGAGGAGCTATCTTAATCACCTCTGCCGGATCTGCGAAGGGGATCTCCTGGACACCAGCAGCGCGCGGGAAGCGCAGCACGATGTCAAGCCCCAACCGGCGCACGATGGGCACCAGCTTCTTTAACAGTGCCGTGTTCGGAACGTTGAATACGGC
>DAOTZS010000116.1:0-16014 GCA_034434335.1 Anaerolineae bacterium | reverse complement strand
ACCTTATTGGGCCGTATGGTGGCAGCGCCTGGGATTGGGCTCTGTGACAGGGCCGTGATCGCCCGCCTTTGATCGCCTCAGGCTTTCTTTGACAGTTCTGGGAAGATCATTTATAATATAAGTGTGCTGCGGGGTGGAGCAGTGGAAGCTCGTTGGGCTCATAACCCAAAGGTCGCAGGTTCGAGTCCTGCCCCCGCTACCTGAGGAATGGCTTATGGCGGTGGCCATAAGCCATTCCTTTCCAGGCGACGTAGCTCAGTGGTAGAGCAAGCGGCTCATAATCGCTGGGTCACTGGTTCGAATCCAGTCGTCGCCATGTGGGAAAGCGCCCCCAGGTATTGATGCCTGCGGGGCTTTTTTGTGCTCGCCGCCGGTCCTCTGTTGAGATCAAACGGTGGCCAGGAACTCTATAATAACCAGGCCGGCGACGTTTGTCCCGCCCGGACAGCGTGTTTATAATTCTGGCCAACCGTCAACGCAGCATTACGGGCCATATCCATCTCATGTCTACTGCGCTTTCTGTCGCACGCAGCCTGCGCACCCTGCTGGCAGACCACAGCTATCGCCGTGTCCTGGCTCTGGCACTGCCCGCGGTGGGCGAGCAGCTTCTGAACATGGCCGTGGGCCTGTTCGATACCTTCATGGTTGGCCACATCGGGGCCGAAGCAGTGGCGGCCGTAGGGCTGGCCAACCAGGCTGTGATGCTGGTGACCACCTTCTACGCCGCGGTGGCTACCGGGGTCACCGCCCTGGTGGCCCGGCATATAGGCGCGGGCGAGCCTGACCAGGCCAATCGCATCCTCCATCAGGGTTATCTGCTCGGCACAGGCATCGGCCTGCTGGGCTCTATCTCCGTCCTGGCCCTGGCTCTCCCAATTATGGCTGCGCTGCGTGCCCCGGCTGAGGTGATGGGGCCGGGGGCTGGCTACCTGCGCATCACGGCTGCCACCTACCTGCTGGCGGCCTGGCTCTTTGTGGGCAGCGCTGCGCTACGAGGCGCCGGCGACACGCGTTCACCCATGCTGGTGATGCTGGTGGTCAATATCATCAACATCGTTGTCGCCTACCTTTTCATCTACGGCCCCGGCCCATTCCCCGCCCTGGGCGTGGCCGGATCGGCCATTGGCGCGGCAACTGGCCGTGGGGTGGGAGGCCTGCTGGTGACGTGGCTGCTGTGGCGCGGCCGGGGTGGCCTGCGTCTGCAGCTACGGCGCTTCCTCCCCGACCTGGGCCAGATCAAACGCATCCTCAACATTGGCGTGCCGGCCGGTGCCGAGCAGTTGATGATGCGCCTGGGCATGACTGCTTATATCACGACGGTGGCCGCGCTGGGCACCAAGGCCTACGCAGCGCACCAACTGGCGCTGCAGGGCGAATCGCTGGCCTATATGCCCGGCTTCGGCTTCGCCGTGGCAGCCACCACCCTGGTGGGCCAGGGGCTGGGTGCCCGCGACCTGGCGCGCGCTCGTTCCGACGGCTACCTGGCCCAGCGCCTGGCGGTAATCCTGATGGCCGGCATGGGAGTCCTGTTTTTCACCTTCCCGGCGCAGATCATCGGAGTTTTCATTGACGACCCGGAGGTGATCCAGTTGGGCATCTGGCCATTGCGCCTGGTAGCGTTCTCGCAACCGGCCCTGGCCACGATGATGGTACTGGCCGGCGGCCTGCGCGGGGCCGGTGATACACGCGCCACCCTGGTCATCACCGCAGCCGGCCTGTGGCTCGTGCGCCTGCCGCTGGCGCTGTTGTTGACCGGCCCCCTCGGCCTGCTGGGCGCCTGGATTGCCATGGGCGTTGACTTGAATCTGCGCGGCCTGGGGATGTGGCTGCGCTTCCGCAGCGGCCGTTGGGCCGAGATCGTGGTGTAGATGAGACTCTCGTCCGTCTTCGTCAACCCCCAGGAGCACCGGCTGCGAGCTGGATGGCGATTGCTGCTCCAGACCCTTTTGATGCTCCTCTTCATCACCTTGGGCTCGCTTCCTGTGGTCCGTTGGATGCCCCATGCAGTCGAAACGAATGCCATCGGCGCGGTCCTGCTCCTGACCGCCATATCCGGCCTGGCGATTACAGCCTCAGTGTATATCGCCCGGCGCTGGCTCGACCGGCGTCCCTTCAGCACCCTGGGATTCCCCCTTGAGGGTGCCTGGCCGCAGCGCGACCTGGTGTGTGGCTTGGGTATCAGTATGGGGATGATGGGGTTGATCTACCTGGTCGAATGGTCTCTGGGATGGCTGCGATACGAGGGGATGGCGTGGCAGGTGGCCAACCGGCCGGCCACGGCTGGCGAGATAATCGGCTGGACCGCGGTGTTCCTGATGGTAGGCTGGTACGAGGAGCTGCTCAGCCGGGGCTACCACCTGCGCAACCTGGCCGATGGCCTCAACCTGCCCCTGGGTATTGTCCTCTCCTCGGCCATCTTTGCCCTGGCCCACGGAGACAACCCCTCTTCCTCCTGGATGAGCACGTTGGGCCTTTGTCTGGCCGGCGTGTGGTTTGCCTACGCGGCCGTGAGCTCGAGGGGATTGTGGCTGCCCATCGGCGCGCATATCGGATGGAATATTGCCGAGGGGCTGGTGTTCGGCTTTCCCGTGAGCGGGCTGCAGGTGCCAGGCCTGGTACGTCAGGTGGCCACGGGGCCAGAGGTGTGGACTGGTGGCGCCTTCGGGCCGGAGGCCGGCCTGGTGGTGTTGCCGGCGCTGGCCTTGGGTGCCGCCGCCATCTGGCTCTACACGCGGCGGAGGAGGGGGTAGACCACTACACTGTCCAGCCTGCCGTGCATTCGGCCCCACCGCCTTGGCTGAGGCGGGCTTATGAGAAGCTGTGTCTGCTCGGCCGCGGGTAGGGCCCTGGTGGCCGGCCCACGGTAGGGGCGACCCTGGTGGTCGCCTATTGACTCAAGTTTCCGTCCGCCATTCTCCCAGCCCCTGCTTACGAGGGCTGGGAGGAGTGGGGATGGTGGCCGCAGGCCGGGTGGGGGCACCCTCCCCTGCCGCGCCCCCTACGGGGGGCTGGCGGGGGAGGGTGGCCGCAGGCCGGGTGGGGGCCCGCGGCACCTCTGCACACGGCAGGGGCAAGCCCTGCCCCTACAGCGCCTGGCACAAATCCGCCCTCGACAATACCGGGACACACCCCCTCCAACGCCGCGTTGACGAGGACGGCCTTCCGGTATACACTGCGAAGAGAGACCCCAACAGCAATCACGGAGGTACATGAGCCATGCAGTACAGGAAGATGGGCCGCAGCGACCTCATGGTGAGCGCAATTGCCATGGGGTGCTGGGCTATCGCAGGAGATGCTTTCTGGGGACCCCAAGATGAGGCCGAGGCCATTGCCGCGCTGCAGGCAGCCTTTGAGGTGGGGATCAATTTCTTTGACACGGCAGAGGGCTACGGGGATGGCCGCTCGGAAGAGCTGGTAGGCAAGGCGCTGGGCAGCGTGCGCCAGCAGGTGATCATCGCCACCAAGGTGCTGCCCAACCACCTGAGAGCCGAGGACGTGCGCGCCCACTGCGAGGCGAGCCTGCGCCGGCTGGGCACTGACTACATTGACGTCTACTACATCCACTGGCCCAACTGGTCCATCCCCTTTGCGGAAACCATGGAAGCCATGACCCGCCTGCAGGAGGAGGGGAAGATCCGCTATGTGGGCTGCTCCAATTTCGGGCGCCGCGATCTGACCGATCTTCTGAAAGTGGCCCGGGTGGAGATCAACCAGTTGCCCTACAGCCTGCTCTGGCGGGCGATTGAGTATGAAATCCTGCCGACCTGCCTCGAAAACGGGGTCAGCGTGGCGTGTTATAGCCCGCTGATGCAGGGACTGTTGACCGGCAAGTTCTCCTCGGCCGACGAAGTGCCGGCCGGCCGGGCACGCACGCGGCACTTTGCCTCCAGCCGGCCCCTGACCCGCCACGGCGAGCCGGGTGCTGAGGCGGAAACCTTTGAGGCCCTGGCGCGCATCCGCCAGATTTGCCAGGATGCCGGCCTCCCGATGGCACAGGTGGCCATGGCCTGGCTGCTCGCCCAGCCAGGGGTAGCCACCGTGATCGCTGGCGCACGCACCCCCGCCCAGGCGCGCGACAACGCGGCCGCCGGCTCCCTCGAGCTGCCGCAGGAGATCGTGCAGGCCCTGACACAGGCCACCGAGGCCCTCAAGGCTCGCCTGGGGCCGAACCCTGACATGTGGCAGGCCGAACCACGGATACGCTAGCCTGGCTACATCTCGAGCAAGGAAAACAGGAGGTATCACCATGGCAATCCCACCATTGCGTTACCGTCAGATTCACCTGGACTTCCACACCAGTGAGGCCATACCTGGTGTCGGTGCCGACTTCGACCCTGCAGCCTTTGCCGATACCATGGCACAAGCCCATGTGGATTCGGTTACCGTGTTTGCCCGCTGCCATCACGGCTGGGTTTACTACGACACCAGGCGTTTCCCCGAACGCCGCCACCCTCACCTGACCTGCAACCTGCTGGGGGAGCAGATTGCCGCCCTGCACGCTCGCGGCATCCGGGCACCGGTGTATATCACCGTCCAATGGGATCACTACACCGCCGAACGCCATCCGGAATGGCGGGTTCTCGGCCCCGACGGCCGGCTGGAAGGCACCCCGCCTTACGAGCACGGCTTCTACCGCCGCCTCTGCCTGAACACCCCCTATGTCGCCTGGCTGCAGGACTTCACCCGCGAGGTGCTGGAGACGTTCCCGGTGGATGGCATCTTCTTCGACATCGTGGATGCCAGCGACTGCTCCTGCTGGTACTGTCGCCAGGGGATGCTGGAACGCGGGCTTGATCCGGCTGACCCGGCCGCACGACGTGCGTATGCGTTGGAGGTGCTGCACCGCTTCCAGCGCCAGATGAGCGCATTCGTACACCAGCTCAACCCCGACTGTACCATCTTCTACAACTCTGGCCATGTCGGGCCACGCCATAGGGCCATGCTCGACGCCTTTACGCATCTGGAGCTGGAATCGCTGCCCAGCGGAGGCTGGGGCTACCTGCACTTCCCGATCGCCATGCGCTATGCCCGCACCCTCGGCGTGGACTGTCTGGGCATGACCGGCAAGTTCCACACCACCTGGGGCGACTTCCATTCCTTCAAAAACCGTGCCGCGTTGGAATTCGAATGCTTCCACATGCTGGCACTCAACGCCAGGTGCTCGGTGGGCGATCAGCTCCCCCCGCGCGGGCGCCTGTGCCCCCACACCTACGAGCTGATCGGTGCGGTCTACGCCCAGGTCGAAGCCAGGGAACCGTGGTGCCGGGACGCCCGGGCCGTGACGGAAATAGGTGTCCTCACCCCCGAGGAGTTCGACCCCGCCCTGGCCCGGCACGAGGCGGACTTCTCGGCCATCATGGGCGCCACGCGCATGTTGCAGGAAGGGCATCATCAGTTCGACATCCTCGACTCGGCAAGCGACTTCAGCCGCTACCGCGTGCTCGTCCTGCCCGACCGCGTGCCGGTCTCGCCCGCGCTGGCGGGCAAGCTGACCGCCTACCTGGAAGCCGGGGGCAGCCTCATCGCCTCCTTCGCCTCGGGCATGGACCCAGGCCAGACGCGCTTCACGCTGGACGCGTTGGGGGTGAAGCTGGCCGGAGAAGGGCCGCGCGATGCCAGCGGCGCCCTGGTGCGAGGAAAGGCGTACCCGCACAACGCTTACGCCGAATACATCCTGCCACGGCCGGCCCTCAGCGCCGGCCTGCCCCCTACCGAGCACGTCATGTACCTGCGCGGCATGGAAGTGACCGCGGCCGAGGACGCGGAAGTGCTGGCTGACGTGGTGCGCTCCTACTTCGACCGCTCCTACCGCCACTTCTGCTCGCACAACCAGACCCCCTCCTCTGGCCAGGTCGCAGGGCCAGCAGTCGTCCAACGCGGACGGGCGATCTACTTCAGCCAGCCGATCTTTACCCAGTATCAGCGCTGCGCGCCGCGCTGGTGCCGCCAGCTTTTCCTGAACGCGCTCGACCGCCTGCTGCCCGAGCCGCTGGTGCGCGTTGAGGGCCCAAGCGGCCTGCTGGCCCTGCTGAACGAGCAACCGGCAGCCAGCCGCTGGGTGCTCCACCTGCTCTACTATGTCCCCGAGCGCCGCGGAGAAGCTTTCGACGTGATCGAGGATGTGGTGCCGCTCTTCGACATCGAGGTTGCGTTGCGCGTGCCGGCTGCCGTCAGGCAGGCTGCCCTGGTACCCCAGGGCGAGCCGCTGCCGACGGTGGCCGAGGCCGGCCGGGTGCGTTTCACGGTGCCCAGGCTCGTCGGGCATCAGATGGTCGAGATCGCGTTCGCTTAGCGAGAGGGGGTTCTGCCGACATGTCAGATGCAGATGGTTGGGCAGCCATAAACCTACAGATGCCACCGCGGGTGCCACGGACGGAGTACTCTGTTGAGAGCCACTGGGACGTTGTGCGGGCTGTGACCGGCATCGAAGTGGGCCCTAACAGCCCGCCCGAATTGCAGCGCCGGGCCTCCTTTGCCTTCATGAAAGCCTGGAACTACGACATGCGCTGGTCTACCCTTATCGGCGGGGACGAGCTGGCAGCCTGCCACACCGACATGGGCCATGCCGAATACGCAGCGGGAGGGGTAGATCGCCGCGACACCATCTACTGCCCCTTCAAGTCGCCGGAGGAAGTGCTGGCGTTCGATCCCTGGGAGGTCTATGGGGCGCGCGAAAGGGGAGAGCTCACCCGGCGCTTTGAGGCCCACTACCGGCAGCAATGCCAGGAGACCCCCGACCTGGTCAACATGACCGGCATCTACATCACCCTCATCTCGGGGCTGATAGACATCTTCGGGTGGGAGATGTTGTTGCTGGCGGCCGGCACCGACCCGGCCGGGTTCGGCGCGGTGGCCAACCGCTACGCCAGTTGGATCCAGCAGTACTACGACGCCCTGGCCGAGGCGAATGTGCCGGTTGTGATGGTGCACGACGACATCGTCTGGAGCTCGGGGCCATTTATCGCCCCACGCTGGTATCGGCAATATGTCTTCCCCAATTACAAGAAGCTGTTCGCGCCGTTGCGGGAAAGTGGCAAGAAGATCGTCTTCACCTCCGACGGCGATTACACCCGATTCATAGACGATATCGTTGATTGTGGCGTGCACGGCTTCGTGCTGGAGCCGTGGACCGATATGCGCTACATCGCCGAGAAGTACGGCCAGACCCACTTCTTTGTCGGCAACGCTGACACCCGTGTCCTGCTGTATGGCACGAAGGACGAGATCCGGGCCGAGGTCGAGCGCTGCATGGCCATCGGCAAACAGTGTCCAGGGTACTTCATGGCCGTGGGCAACCATATCCCGGCCAACACGCCGGTGGAGAACGTGTTGTACTACAACCAGGTGTACGAAGAGCTCAGCCGGCGCTAAGAAGGGGGAGAACTATGAAAATCAGCGACATCAAGACCTACCCTGTATGGGTGGGCAACCGCAACCAGCTCGTGGTCAAAGTGGAGACCGACGCCGGCCTCTACGGCTGGGGCGAAGCCGGCCTCTCCGGCCGTGAGCTCGCCGTGATTGGGGCCATCCGGCACTACCGGGAGTTCCTCATCGGCAGGGATCCGCTGCGGATCGGCGCGCTATGGCAGGAGATGTATCGCAGCCAATACTTTGAGGGCGGCCGCGTGCTGACGGCTGCCATCTCAGCCATAGACATCGCGCTCTACGACATCGCCGGCAAGGCCCTGGGGGTGCCCGTTTACCAGCTCCTGGGCGGCAAGCAGCGCGACTTTGTGCCCTGTTTTGTAACCACTGGGGCGCCCATGGGGCCACGCCTGATCGCGGAGGTGCGCTCGCTGATCGCCCAGGGGTGGAAGGTCATCCGCACCATGCCCGGCCACCCGGATACCGGTGGTGACGACCGACTGTTTGAGCCGCGACAGTCCATCGCCCTCACTGCCACCTGGCTCACCAAGCTGCGAGAAGCTGTGGGGCCAGAGCCGGTGCTTGGCATTGACTATCATCACCGCCTGAGCGTAGCCGAGGCTGCCTCTTTCTGCCAGCGCATGCCCTCCGGCACCCTGGACTTCCTGGAGGAGCCGATCCGGGCCGAAAGCCCCGATGCCTACGCTGCCCTGCGCAGCCTGGTAGACGTGCCCCTGGCCATCGGCGAGGAGTTCTCCAGCAAGTGGGCCTTCCTCCCCTACATCGAGCGGGGGCTGACGAACTTCGCCCGCCTCGATGTGTGCAACGTGGGCGGCCTGACCGAAGCGCTGAAAGTAGCTGGCTGGGCCGAGGCCCACTACATTGACCTGATGCCTCACAACCCCCTGGGCCCCATCTGCACCGCAGCCACGGTTCATCTGGCTGCCGCGGTGCCCAATTTCGCCTGGTTGGAGATCTTCACTTCACCCACGGGCCAACTGGGCTTCGATGACACGGGGCTTTTCAGCACTCAGCTCAAACTGGTGGGGGATCGCATCCCGGTGCCCGATGGACCGGGGCTAGGGGTTGAGTTCGACGAAGTGCTGGCCCAGCGGCAGGAGTTCAGGTTCTGGGAGGCGCCCCACCTGCACCGGCTTGATGGGTCGTACACCAACTGGTGACCTCACAAGAAGGGGGCACCTCCTTGGACTCGAACCATTTCCACCTGACCCCATTCAAGCCGCCAGGGGAATGCTCAAAGGCGGGGGCTGAGTACCAAGACATTGCTGGCAGAGCGTTCCGTACAGCGGAGCAGGGAGCTGGCACAGTGGATGCTTGTAAACTATTCAGCGGTGACTGGAAGTCACCCTTTTTGGGCCTGCGGCCGGAGGTCGGCCTTCGCCGACCTCTCATGTTGCATACATGAAGGGTGTCAGCGGAGGGGCGATCCTCCGGATCGCCCCAACTGGCACGAAGTGCCCAGGGTGGGCGATTTCAATCAGCCTGAATAGTTACGGGTACCCTAACCTACGCAGCACCGAACAGAGACATAGACACGGTCAATGCCTGACCGGCCTGAATCTTCACCCTCTCAGACAGGGTCAGGATGACCTTGTCAGCGTCCTGCTGCCATGAAACGTGGATCGGTAGCCCTCCCAGCGCCACAGCCACAGACTGTACCCTGCCTTGCGGCTGGAGGCGCAGCCTGGCACACTCTACCCATCCGTACACGGGCCTGATGGCCGCCGTCTGTATATCCCCTGAGACCTTCTGGGCAAATGTCCCCCAGCCGTCCCTGGCGACAAACGGCGCTCGAAAATCCTGGGGCGTCAAGGCCGGTGCGAAGGCTATCTCTGCGGCCCCCGCGTCGTAGCAGTAGCCTGAGGCTGCTTCCAGCAGCGCCCACGATGCCATCGCGCGTACATAGTGATCGCCGCATTCTATATCATTCCATGGGTTCTGCTTGCGGCCGTCATAGCGGCCACGAGTGGCTTCAATGATGCGCAAAGCCATTTCGGGCTCACCCTCATACAGCAGCAGCCCAGCCACCTCATATTCGATGCCGGTCCAAACCTCGTCCGAGTAGAGCGTGGGTACAGCGGGACGCCCTCCTCTCGGCCAGGTGCAGTTCAGAAGGCCCTGATCCTCGGCCGTCACGAAGGCGCGGGGTTGCTGCTCGTGCCCATGGAAACTCTGGCGGAAGTTGTAGGCCACAATGGACCTGACTGCCGTTCGCACGTGTTCCGGGTCCAGGAGATGGCCGAGCCCCAGGTAATGGGCCCACCATTGGCCCAATAACTGATCCGCATGGCAACCTGTCCCCCAGTTAAATTGGGGATGCTGCTCCAGGTCTACTGCTTGAATGTAGTACTCGCCGTTCCATAAACGCTGTTCCAACGTGGCCCGCCCGCGCTCAAAAACGCGCTGGCATTCAGCGGCCAGGTCATCTTCTCCCAACAGCTTCGCCATCACCTCGACGGCCCGCAGAGCCGCCAGGTAAAGGGTGCCAATGAAGGTATTGGCACCGTAGATTGAGATGTCGTAGGTGTTGGGCTGCTCGCCCTCAATGACCCCAGTGCGCTCAGGGTCGTGCACAGTCCACACATAGCTGAGCGCCCGTTTGACCGACGGCCATGCCTGAGCCAGCCAGGCCATGTCGCCGCTGGCACGGTACTCGCGCAGCGTCTTGAGGATGGCTCCCAGCAGACCGTCCAGCGCCGGATGTGCAGGGCCGCCTATCTCGCGATCCCAAGGGCGGGGCAGGTACAGGGGCAGCAGCACCCGGTGCGGCAGGTATCCCGACGGGTGTTGCTGGATGCGCCATTCAGTGTCGCGCATGGTGCGCTCGAGGTCGGGGAAGAGCCTCGCCAGAGCCATCTCATAGTTCCAGACGTGCGTGCAGTTAAGGGGACAGCAGCCGCCTATGGGCTCTTTGTGAGGCGTAGATGCTCCACTGCATCCCTCGAAGCCGAAGAAACGGCCATCCTCAGCCCAGAAGCAGGTTGGGGTGCGAATGATGCTCATCTGAGAGGTTACCGCATCAAGCAGGGCCGGCGGCAGCGTGGTATCGTAGAACGTATCGCGGGCCAGTCGCGTCTCCCGGGTCAGGCGTTCCAGGTGGGCAGCGACGTACTCTGCCACGTCCATTGCCGAGCGGAACCAGTTGCTGTATTGGTGACCGATCCACAGCCTGCTCTTCTGGTCCTCCAGGCCGAAGAAGGGGCCCTGGGAGTAGTTGACGTAGTGGTTGGGGAAATACCAGGTGATCAGAAAGGTCACCTCCCTGGACGCGCCCGGCTCCAGGACAAAGGGGACGGCCAGTGCGCCATTCCAGGTCCGGCCGGCGCGGCTGGGAGTCGAGTCGGCAACGTTGCCGAACCGCCCATCGGAGCTGAAGTCAGCCCAAAAGGCCTCCAGGTCGTCCCATTGGGTGAGGCAGGTCGCATGCGACGAGAGAACGGCCAACACCATGTCGCCGTAACCCTCATCGTGTGCGGGCAGGCGAGACGTCATCATGCTGATGGCACTCAGCCTGCCCACCCGGTAGAGCGTGTTAAAGTTACCGCCGTAGAGAGGACAGCTCGTGCCGGAGATAGGGGTAACGCCGTCCCACCCTACCGCATTTTGCAAGCTCGCTGCCACGGAAGCCAACACGTCGTACGAGTTGGGATTGGAGAGAGTGATGTTGAAAATGATCACGGGCAGGCCAGAGTCCTTGCTGACCAACGGGATAAAGGGATTGAACGCCTCCATGCTCACTTGCAGAGGCAGCTCCTCGTCGTGGTAGCTCAGTTCAGCGATGGGATATTCCCCGATGAACGCGGTGGACTGCACACCCGGTAGCTGCTTGAGTAGTTGCCTATGCGCGGTCGGCACGACATGGTCGTTGGATGTGGGAGGAGGCGGGGGCCCTTCGGTCTCGTAAAGAGCTGCACTCTGTAGCACTCGTGCGACCGCCCTCCCCGGCGGAGAGGCCCGACGCGTCCACACGGCAAAGAACGAGCCGGGAATGCATGCCAGGTGATTGACCTGGTTGTGGATCTGCCACTGACGCAATGAACCGTCACCACATAGAGCTATGCTGCCGGTGCCAATGCCACCCAGAGGCATGGCTACGGCGCGCAGAGCATCGCCACGATAGATCTTCCGAGATCGCGATGATGTAGATGTGTTCATGTTCCCCCTCAGTATGGTGCCTGGTTAGCCTGGATCTTGCACTTTACCGTGTGGACCCCCACCTCCAGCCCCTATGGGCATCAAGTTAACGGTCATAGGTTCCTGTCCGCATGTTCTCCCGGCCCCCTGCTTGCGGGGGCTAGGTAGGTTGGCCGCAGGCCGGGTGGGAGCACCCTCCCCTGCTGCCCCCGTACCCGGGTAGCCGAAGGCAATGCCTTCGGCTACCCGGTGCGATTTCCTGTCCCTCTAATTGATGCCTATTGGGCAGGGACAAGCCCTGCCCCTACCGATGGTCGCCCCATGGCGGCAAGGACTTGTAGGGGCGACCCTTGTGGTCGCCCCATGGCGGCAAGTACTTGTAGGGGCGGCCCTTGTGGTCACCCCATGGCGGCAGGGACAAGCCCTGCCCCTACCGATGGTCGCCCCATACGCTTTGACCGTTATCTTGATGCTAATGGGACCCCCACCCCCTGCTTGCCTACCGCGCAGCGGAACGCCCCCTACCAGGGGGCGGGAAGACCAGTGCTATGGGATTTAACCTTCGGTGAGGGCAAACAAAGCGCCCCCCAAGGTAACTGTCACCTGTGGGGGGCGGCCTTACATTCCAACCAGGCGGAGAGGGAGGGATTTGAACCCTCGATCCCTTGCGGGATACACGATTTCCAATCGTGCGCACTAGACCGGACTATGCGACCTCTCCACAAATCTCCTCTTGGGTCCAGGCGGAGAGGGAGGGATTCGAACCCTCGATCCCTTGCGGGATACGCGTTTTCGAGACGCGCGCACTAGGCCAACTATGCGACCTCTCCACCGGCAATTATAGCATGGAGTCTGCGTCGGGCAAAAATAGACACCGCGACCGTTACCTGCGGGACTTCTGGCCTACGCCACCCTTGTGGTATACTAAAAACTGTGCTAACGACCGGCTTGTAGCCCAGAGAAGTTCAGAGATAGCTGTGCCAAGCCCATCTCAAAGGAGAACGGCGTTCTCCCCATGCGTGTGCAAAGAAAACCGCACTACCCCAACTGGCTGCAGATCGGCCTGGCTGCCGGCGCGGTTATACTGCTGATCGCCGGGCTGTTCCTGTTGGGAGCTTACTTGTATATGGCGCGGCAGTCAGCAGCCGCTGTAGAGCAGCTCCTGCCGTGGGATGCAGTGCGCAGCGAGGACGTGGCTCCTGATCTGGCCGTCCTGACTCTGGCCGGTGAGACCGATGATCGGGTCATTCGGGCTGCCCTCCAGGCCGGCGAGATCGAGACAGCCTATGCCGGGTTGGCCTACAGCGTCTTGCTGCCCGATGCCGTGCGTACCGGACACTGGCTCCTTCTGGCGGATCATTTTGCTCCGCTGGACGAGAAGCGCGCGGGGCTGTGCTACCGTGTTGCTCTGGACCTGGCCGCGCTGAGCCCCGAATTGAACGACATGGCGCGGGCCGATGCCTCCCTTCAGGTTGCCCGCGGCTACCTGGCGCTAGGTCAACCCTGGGCCGCGCGGCTGGCCCTGGCCCAGGCCGAAAACATCGCCCGTTACAGTCTCACCCTGGTGCCAGCGCAACGGCAGACTATTCTCAAGCAGATCACGGCCATGTACCGGCAAATGGGAGACAAGCAGGCCGTAGCTGCCCTTGGCGAGCAAGGCCCCGCGGTCAGGCTGAGCGGGAGCCCACCCTTGTTGCCCACCCTGCGCGGCACTGTAGTGCTGCCTGCCTCTGTCACAGCCGCCATCGTCACCCGGCAGGTGGCGGCGGCTCAGCTTGCCAGCCATTGGCCCCTCAGTGCACCCAGCGCTCGCACAGCCCTGGCTGAGGAGCTGGCCCAGGCCCTGGTGGCAGAGGATCGGGCACGCAGCGAATTCTACGCCGAGGCCGGCCAACTGCCCATGGACAGCCGCCTGGCTCTCCTGCACGACCAGATCACATGGCTGACGATCAAGTATCGGGTAGCGCGTGGTGCCTATGGTATGACGCTGGTGCCAGATTGGAGCGACCAAAGCGAAGCAATCCACTCAGCCCTGGTCACGGCCTACACCGATCTCATCAACGGCTACGGACAGCAGTTGGACACCCTGGGCCCCGCCGAGGCCGTGCCTGCCCGGGTGGAGCTTCTCCGGCAGGGCCTCCTCTGGACCCGCCTGGGACTGTTCCCAGACCATGCCGAGGAGGCTCTGAGCCAACAGTTGAGCGAAGCCTCGCGCCAGCTCTGGACACGTCAGGGCGGCGCCGGGCTGACCATCGTCGTCCAGCAGGCACATGGGCAGCGGTTCTACCTGCTCTCCGGTTCGGCCCCGCCAACCGAACAGCCGGTCCCGGCCACCCCGACACCGATCAAGACAACTCGTCTGTCATCTCGAGGATCGTATGCCACCTAGTCCAAAACGCTGGGACATCGCTCCCCAGGTGCCCATACGACAGCGCAACCGCCTGTCTCACCTGCACCCTCTGATCGTCCAGATCCTCTACAACCGCGGCGTCACCGATCCCCAGGAGGCGGATGCTTTCCTCAACGGCCGTGGCCGCTTCCACGACCCATTCCGCATGAAGGGCATGGCTGAGGCGGTCAGACGCATCCGAGACGCGATCCGCACGCGCGAACCGGTGGTCGTCTATGGAGACTTCGATGCCGATGGGGTTTGTGCTACGGCCCTCCTGGCTCACACCCTCAGCGCGCTCGGCGCGCGGGTGAGCCCCTACATCCCACACCGGGTGGATGAAGGGTATGGGCTCAACTGCGAGGCATTGGACCGCATTGCCAGCCGTGGGGCCCGGCTGGTTATCACTGTGGACTGTGGCATCCGTTCGGCGATGGAGGTTGCTTACGCCGGCCGGTTGGGGCTGGACATGATCGTTACTGACCATCACTCCCTCGGCCCCCAGTTGCCGTCGGCGTTGGCCGTGATCAACCCCAAACAACCTGGCGACCCCTACCCCTTCAAAGACCTGGCCGGGGTGGGCATTGCATTTAAGCTGGCTCAGGCCTTGTTGTTGGCCGAGCAACGGGACCCTATCGGACCCAGGCCGGGCACGCTGCGAGAAACCGAATTGCTCGACCTGGTAGCCTTGGGCACTGTTGCCGATATAGCACCGCTCCTGGGCGAGAACCGGGCCCTCGTCCAGCGGGGGCTGGCCGAGCTGAACCGGCCCCGCAGGCCCGGCATCCAGGCCATGCTGGCCGAAGCAGGGCTGCCGGCCGGCCGGGTAGACGCCACCGCCATCGGCTTCATCCTGGGGCCCCGCCTCAACGCTGCCGGCCGGCTCAGCACCGCCGAGCTGAGTTACGAGCTGCTCATGACCCAAGATGAGCTCCAGGCCCTGACCCTGGCCGGCCAGCTCGGCCAACTCAACCGCGAACGGCAGGCCCTCACCCTTCAGAAGCTGGAAGTGGCCCGGCAGCATATCGCGGCCCGCCACAAAAGAATGCCACCCACTCCCGAAGGGGGCAGACCCCCAGGCCGTTACCTCTACCTGGTGGCCGACCCGGAGTTCCCTCCTGGCATCGTGGGACTGGTGGCCGGCCGGCTGGCTGAGGAACTATACCGCCCGGCCCTGGTTGCCCAACTGGGGCCCGAGGAAACCCATGGCTCGGCCCGCAGCATCCCGGAATTCAATATCACCGCCGCGCTGGATGAATGCCGTGACCTGTTACTGCGCCATGGCGGTCATGCAGCAGCCGCCGGCTTCACCCTCAGCAACCAAAACCTGCCAGCTCTGGAAAGCCGCCTGGAGCAGATCGCTGCCCGGGAACTGGCCGGCCAGGACCTGCAGCCGACCCTCCAGATTGATGCTGTCGTCTCTCTGGACGAACTGGACTTCGCGGTGTATGAGTTCCTCCAGCAGCTCGAGCCGTGTGGGTGTGGCAACCCGCAGCCCGTGCTCGCCACCCTGGGCCTGCACCTGGTATCGGCTCAACGGGTTGGCGCCGATAGCAAGCACCTCAGACTGAAGGTGCGCGATCCCCACAGCGATGTGGAGTGGGAGGGTATCGCCTTCCGCCAGGCCGACTGGTTTGGCAATCTGCCGCACCGGATTGACCTGGCTTACTCCCTGGAAGTCAATGAGTACAATGGCGAGCGGCGCCTGCAACTGAACGTCAAAGACATCCGGCCGGCCGGGTGACCCCCGTTGCCAGCAGGTCGGAAAGGTCACCATGGTCGCCGGTAACTATTCAGGCCGATGGAAATCGCCCTCCCTGGGCACTTCGTGCCAGCCCTCGCCCCGAAGGGCTCGGCCCGAGGGGGTGTCGGCCTCCGCCGACACCCTTCATGTGCGCATCACCAGAGAGGTCGGCGAAGGCCCGACCTCTCTGGCCGCAGGCCGAAAAAGGTAACTTCAAGTCGCCGCCTGAATAGTGCCGTGTTAAGCTAGATTCTGGCATTTTGCAGTCAGTGCGTTACCCCTCTCACCCCCTTTCCCCCGCTCTCCCCTGGGAGGGG
This sequence comes from Anaerolineae bacterium, assembly GCA_034434335.1. Taxonomy (GTDB): domain Bacteria; phylum Chloroflexota; class Anaerolineae; order CG2-30-64-16; family CG2-30-64-16; genus DAOTZS01. The sequence continues at coordinate 44 of DAOTZS010000116.1, read as the reverse complement.
AGAGCGGGGGAAATCCCAAGTGTGGGGGTTTCTGGGGCGGCTTC